>JBDLRS010000011.1:0-77008 GCA_039799965.1 Pseudomonadota bacterium | reverse complement strand
AATCGCAGTGCCAGGACGGTATCGATAACGATGGCGATGGGGTCATCGATATGGCCGATCCAGGTTGCGTGACTAAGCAGGGCAACAACGAAGGTGCCGCGACCACCCAATGCCGAGACGGCGTCGACAACGACGGCGATGGGGCTAAGGACTATCCGGAGGATTTTAGCTGCTCTAGTCCAACGGACAACGACGAGACGAATCCGAAATCGCAGTGCCAGGACGGCATCGATAATGATGGCGATGGGGTCATCGATATGGCCGATCCAGGTTGCGTGACTAAGCAGGGCAACAACGAAGGTGCCGCGACCACTCAATGCCGAGACGGTGTCGACAACGACGGCGATGGGGCTAAGGACTATCCCGAGGATTTTAGCTGCTCTAGTCCATCGGACAACGACGAGACAAATCCGAAGTCGCAGTGTCAGGATGGCATGGACAATGATGGTGATGGGCTCGTTGATCGCATGGATCCAGGGTGTCCTACTAATCAGGGGAACCTTGAAGCGAGTGCAACATCGCAGTGTCAGAACGGGGTCGACGACGATAAGGATGGCTTGATCGACTATCCACAAGACAAGGGTTGCTCCTGCCCAACTGATACCGACGAGTATGACGCACCGGCGGCGTGCAGCGACGGTCGAGATAATGACGCCGATGGGCTGATCGATTATCCCTCAGACCCGGGCTGCGCAAGCTCGTCAGACACCGACGAGAGTAACTCGGTCGAACTCCGTGTGACGCCGATCGCCGAGTGCGTCACACTGAATCCGGATGGTAGCTTTACCGCTCGATTCGGATATGTGAACGATTCAAACGTAACGAGTGTAATTCCTGTCGGTATCCGTAACTACTTTTCCCCACAAGGGATAAATCAGGGACAGCCTGAGGCCTTCCTTCCGGGACTGATGGTAAACGTATTCACCACTACGGTACCGGCTGGTAAGGAGATAAGCTGGTTCGTGGGGAATTCTCGGGCATTTGCGACGGCCAAATCGAAACAGTGTGAGAGTACCATTACCGAGTGCATTGAGATCGATAATAAGGCTTCGCTCGCTTTACTCGACGGTTTGGCTCGTGCTCAGAAGAGGAACATCGTTCGGTTAAGCCAACAGGTGAGCAAGGCCGACAGATCAAGGAACGCACAGCAGAGCGTTGAGAGTTGGAGAAGGCAGGCAGACACCCTTTACCTTGAGCAGTGGAGAGATATTTGGAGCTCCTTCCCTCAGGTAGCAACATCGTGCACGGGATGTAGCTCCACCGATATTTCGGGTGAGGTGACACTGCTCATTACTAGGGCGCAACGTATGAGTCGGGTGGCACGACAGGCAGGTTCACTACTCCGGCAGGCGCGCAGTGGACGGTTGTCCACTAGTGAGCGCGAACTGGTATCGGAAACCGCTCGACTATACGACCAGTTTGTCCAGGCAACGCAGTCGCTTCCGAAGGTTTCCAGTGTGTGTAAGTAATGTTCGGATACGGCATAAGAGATGAATGTCACCTGAGGGGCACCTGGTGTGGCACACCTTTTATGATACACTGGCTTCAGAAGCCATTGGTATAGACAGTCAGCCTGCATGCAGTGCGAGTGAAGCTCTTTTTCGAAACGGTCTGAGACAGCAACAGAGGTTCAACCGGCGGAAGATGAGCGGAAAGAAAGCGAGCGATGAAATATGTATGAAAATCTACGATTCTTCGCAAGCGACACGGACCACTACGACTTCCCAGCGGTCAGTTCGGTCGCACACGAGTCTCGCGAGAATGGCACCACTACAGAGTCTCAAACGCCCCATCAAGGCGCATTTGAAAAATTGAAGGCTCGTCTGGATCAGCTCTTGCCCGATAATGGATTCACTGCGGCCGATCTTCAGGAGTGCCAACGCTGGGCACCCTCCGGTCTTTGGCGTCAGATTCAACTAAGCCTGCAGCGCGAGAATGTCTCCTTTTCAGACCAGGATTTTCTAGATGAGCGGAGTCGTGTCCATAACCTAACCGATCCTCAAATTGCTGTGCTGATGCGGGCGATAGCAAGGTTCGCGGTGGGAGAAAAAGTTGTTGAAGATGAGCTTCAGCCCCTTATTGATTTCTATCGTCGCGGGGATCCATCGGATAGATGGCGAGCGCTCTTTGTCATGATTCAGCAGGCAGAGGAGAAGATTCATGCCGGCTTCTTTGGGCGCTACAGAGAGATCGTGTTCGGCGTCATGGACGATAGGGAGAAGGACCTTCGAATGGGTACATTGAAGGAGAGATATCTCAACACAGAGGATCTATACTCCCGTCCCTTTCGACGTTTTTTCACCACGAGATTGCCGGACGTTCTTGGGCGATTGCACAAAGCTGAAAGGTCCACCTTTGGTACCTTTCGAGAGATGGCTGCAATAGCATGCTATCATGTCTTTGCTGAGGGGGTGGTCGCCGAGACCGCCTATTTCGCGTTTGAAAAGGCACTTGCGACAAAAGATGGAGATACCCTCCCCACTATCTTGAAGGGGATAAGGATGATCAAGGGGCATGAGTCCACTCATATAGCGTTTGGCGTGCTGCGCCTTCGAGAGATGATGGAGGGGAGTTGGCTCTCTCGGGTTGTCCTGAAATCCGTGTTCCTCGCAAACTGCCTCATGAACGTGCCCAGTGTTATCGGAATCGTTGGAGCTGTTCACCGCGAGCATCCAGGCAGCTTTCCGTTTCCTCTCAATCGTCTTGAGCTGGCCGCCGAGGGATTGAAACAGTTTAAGTCGCGTTTTTGGTCGGTATTGAGCTCGAGGGGCTCGTAGAGGTTGCGGCTTGAGATTCGGTTGCTTAGGTGGCTCGGTCAGAATCAGGAAACTGCCGCTGATACGAGATCTCGCCCGTCGGTAAAATTCGAATAACACCGAGCATGGGGCTGAGCGCTATCGCTCAAGCTATCCATAAGCCGCGATCAAAGGTTCGCCAAGCCTCTCAGAGCAGCCGAGAATACGGCTCTCCCCCTTTTGAGAGCCCAGGCGCGCCACGTTCCGTCCCTCGGACAGAAAACATCTCGCAGCTCTGTTCCCCTCTCCTCTACAGAGGTCTCTGGTTTTTGATGATACAGATAGTTCTCCCTGACCAAAGCGTGTAGGACTCTGATTGGATTATATGTACCCAGCTCGTGTGTGGCGAAGAGTACTCGCGCCTGTGGAAGGGACTGACGAATTAAGTGCTCTAATCCTCCACTTGTCCTGAACGAAATCTCATCTTCCACCTCTATTCGCTCTCGTCCCTCCTCACCAAACAAGTGCTCTATCAATGCGTACTCCTCACGGTTCTCTCCCGACCCAACGATGAGGGAATCGCTCATATATCGCCCTAGCCCGGAGTGTAGATCGATAACGGCGAGTCGTTTCGCATCCCCCAGTTGATTACTGACCCAATCACCCATTAGTTTCAACTCTATCGCTTGTTCAGCACCACCGTAGTACAAGCTCCGCGGCTCCACGTACTGCCCGCCAACAATCGCTTCCTTAACCCCTGCGTAACCATGAGCGGCGATCGCCAAGACAGCTTTAATCATAAAGGAGCTGGCGCTCGGCTCACTATCCGGATCAAGTAAGTATCGCAGCCTTGGGCGCAACTCAGGCTGACCTTCCCTCTGCGGAGGGGAGTTTCGATTCAGATCGATGTTTTCCGCGTTGACTCGACGAAGACGCATCATCCCCCAAGGATTAAGGCAATGCACAAAGACAAGCGCAACCCCTTGCTCAAGCTCTCTAGGGATACTCGCGCTGATCTCATGAAAGATCGAGCGCTGGATGGCAGCTCCAACAGGAGCCTCGATGCCATGCGTACCAGAGATATGCATCAAGATATTGGGCGCTTTGAGATCTCCAATCACGCCGAGGTCTATCGATGGAACCGTATGGTGGCTGACTCCGCTCGCTAGTTGCTCGTGGGATAGAGAAGTCACGCTACCACCCATCCCGTCTATTAAGGATCTGAAAACATCTCTCGAGCGGTCAAATGTTGCGTCCCACATACCTGACCCCAGTTTTGGCTCAAAGCCTAATTTTGAAAAACTCTCGTCCACTCGTTTATCCGAAAACACCTAACTCTCCTCTTCACGACAACAACATGCGAGATCTGAGACATCCACCCTTCGTAGGGTATCATGGTTAGATTCCCCAGTGAAGCGACGCCCACAGCCCACGCTCACTGTGGAGAACTCCTTCCGACAATGGGCTCATGAAGCTACTTTTTTAGGGTCTTCGTTAAATCGAGTGGGTAGGGCTCGGTGTTATCCCGACGTGCACGTAAACGTGAACGTATCCCCTGTTCTTCCCAAGGAACTCTACCTCTCGCTTCGTTTATCGGGGGGGATCGTATCTTTTGATGAGTGCCTCTAGCGCTCCAATAGTAACTCGTTGTTCGTCATAATCTTTGAACCTACGAATCACCTACATGTTTCCAGCCTATGTCAGCATCAGGCTATTGCGAGGAGCTTCGTGAGTCGCTGTTGGTGTTCGGAAACCGATTCGCCATAGTGAATGTTAAAGGAGGCGAGCACTTGCTCTGAAGTTGCGCGAAAAACGTCCACCGTAAGTAGGTCTTCTGAATTTCCCGCCCCCAATCCGATAAAGCTACCCTCTGAGACACACGCACGCATGGAGGTTATCGCTTGTTTTAGGACGTGATCTGGGAGGCCTCGGAGCAGATTTGAGCTAAGGCAGAGGTCCGCTAAGGTGCCAACACCGCAGAGCCTTTCTACGATCGATTTTAGACTGAAGGGCGACTCACAAGGTAGGCTTATGTCCCCGTGTTCCAGGATGATCTGAATTCCGTTCGGTATATCTCCTGAAGCACGAAACCTTGTGAGAATCAGGTTTGTTGCTGTAAGAATGTTAGCTGAGGCGTCCATTCCAACCACGGTAGCAGCTTCGAAACCGGCCCTGTGTAATTCTCCAGCGAGGTCGATCAACGTTGGAGCACCCAGCCCTATTCCAACGTCCAGGATGAGGGGATTAGCGATCCGTTGAGACTTAAGTAGATCAACAAATAACCTCTGCATCGGCAATAATCTCCCACTAAACGTATGCGGGCTATCGAGGAGGAGTCGGGGCATGGAGGGCTTATCGGTCGGTAAATCTTGCCTGCTCGACGGAACGCATTTCAAGCTTGTCATGTCGTGCTCCAGTTGGGCGTATCGATCCCACGGGACCGAGCATTTATTCGGTACGAGCTGGTGGCTTTTTTGCGATCGTGTGTAAACTTCTGCGGCCCTATCGAGAGGTTATACAGCGTACTCGTTGCGCCAAGAACTGTACAGGGGGATCCTCAGATTCACTCTCAACATATTTTCTGAGGGTGCCAGAGGATTACTCCCTGAGCTTATGACACAAGAGCCTTAATCCCCGGAAGGGAGTTACCCTCAAGGAGCGCGAGGAACGCGCCACCGGCGGTCGAGATGAAGCTGAACTTGTGTCCAAGCTGCATCTGATGAATAGCCGCATCGGTATCTCCACCGCCTACAACGGTCAGGCCATGAGAGTTGGCGATAGACTCGCACATATCGTGTGTTCCCTTGGCGAAGTCCTCGTTCTCAAAAGCGCCCATCGGGCCGTTCCATACGATTGTCTCAGCGGTATGGAGCGCTTCTCTATAGAGCAGGCTGGTCGCAGGGCCAACATCGAGCGCCATCGTGTCAGCGGGGATCTCCTGAACTGGAACCGCGCGTCCAAGTCCCTTGCTTGCAAGGGATGGAGCTACGACAACGTCTACGGGGAGGTAGACCTTGCAATCGCGTCGCGCGAGTGTGCCGAGAAGTTCAAGGCACTTTCCGGCGAGGTCTGCCTCGAAGAGGGAGCGCCCCACCTGAAGACCTTGCGCTGCGAGGAATGTGTTCGCCATAGCGCCACCTATGATCAGCTTGTCAGCTTTCGATGCGAGGTTTACGAGCGCATTTAACTTGCTTGAAACCTTCGATCCTCCGATGACAACACAGAGGGGTTTCTTCGGATTTTCTAACGCCTGGTTGTAGTAATCAACCTCCTTTTGCATGAGGAGTCCAGCCGCCTTCGCTTTGAAGAGCTTCGGAACGCCAACCATCGACGCGTGCGAACGGTGCGCGGTCGCGAAGGCATCTCCAACGAACACCTCGCCGAGTTTCGCGAGTTGTTGCGAGAACTCAGGATCGTTCCTCTTCTCTCCGGGGTGGAAGCGCAGGTTTTCAAGAAGGAGCACCTGACCATCCTTGAGATCGTTTGCCAGCTTAGTGACGTCAGCTCCGACACAGTCGGGAGCCATGATGATATCGGTGTTCAAGAGCTCAGCCAATCGACGGCTGACCGGCTTAAGTGAGAAGGTCGCCTCGCGTCCGTTCGGCTCCCCGAGGTGGGACATGATGACCGCTCGACCCCCTTGCTCAAGTACGTACCTGAGGGTCGGCAAGAATTCCTTAATACGATTGTCGTCGGTGATCTCCTGTGCATCGTTAAGAGGGACATTAAGGTCAGCCCGAATAAGAACTCGTTTTCCTTGTACATCTAAGTCTTTTAATTGACGCATACTTCTAGATTCCTGTTGGTTCACTTATCCAGCGCGTTTCTACACGAAATTCCCTTTGGAGTACACGCTCCAAGGCGCGAACACCGAATGTTTCGCTCGCGTAGTGGCCCATACAAATCACACTAACCTGGTGCTCCTTCGCCGCATGGTAAGCCTCCTGTTTCGACTCTCCCGTGAGGAGGAGATCTATGCCCATCTCCGCGCACTCCGGAATTACTGAGGTCGCGGCCCCCGTAGCGATTCCGATCGTTCGCACATGACTAGGGCCGAACGCGAGGGTGAGGGGTGATTGGAGCGCTCCCTCTGCTTGGCATACTTGAGCGGCGATTTCATGTGGAGTGCGAGGGGTAGCAAGGGTTCCGCGTACTCCGATAGTCGAGCCCTTGTACGAGAATGCTGTAGCTGTGTCGCTCACTCCCAAGAGGAGGGCGATCTGCGCCGCGTTGCCGAATTCCATGTGCCCATCCAATGGCAGGTGCGCCGCGTAGAGCGACACTCCGCGGGTCATACATAGGTGAAGCTTGCGGGCGAGGGGGCCGACGAGGGGGGGACATCCCCCCCAGAGAATACCGTGGTGCACTACCAGCAGGTCGCAGTGCGCATCTGCCGCCGCTTCGATGACAGAATAGCCAGCGTCGACAGCGAATCCCACCTTGCGAACGGCGGCGTTTGGGCTCTCAACCTGCAGTCCGTTCACAGCCATATCGGCGTAACGTCCGATCTCGAGAAGATCGTTGAGGTATGCGGCGATAGTGTGAACGGGTGCTGTCGTCATAATGTGCAGTGCATGCGGTACTCAGTATATCTGAACGCCCTTGTATATCTGAACGCGCTTGTCGTTCATGTAGTATGGCTCATGGACCTCATCTCCGGTGAATGCCCTAAGCCTGCTGAGTTTCACACTTTTTTAACCCATGTCGCAAGGTTGCCTCTGAGTCATGTTGTCTGATACTTTAGTCCCTTCAGAGCGGGGTGTCTTCAATGAGAGGCTGCGTTTTGGATGATGCTGTTTTGATTCTTTTGGGGAACCATGGGTTGGTTTACACGAAGTAAAGCTCCGAAGCAGACCGGTGATGTTGCTGAACCGGTACAATTACCAGATGATATTTGGACTAAGTGTCCGAAGTGCGAGGCTATTCTTTACACGAAGGATCTTCGTCGAGCGTTCGGGGTGTGTCCTAAGTGTACACATCATTTCCGACTTACCGCACGTCAGCGTATTCCCCTGTTAGTTGATCGACACTCCTTCCTGGAGCTGGACGCAAATCTTCGATCTACCGATCCGCTTAACTTCAAGGATAAGAAGAGATACAAGGATAGACTCCGTGATACGGAAAAGAAGACCGGCTCTATCGAAGCCGTTATCACCGGACGCGCTCGGATACTGAACATCCCTGTGATGCTTGGTGTGTTCGACTCCTCCTTCATGGGGGGCAGTATGGGCTCGGTGGTGGGGGAAAAGCTCGCCCGACTCGTTGAACTCGGACGTGATGAGAAGCGTCCTGTGATTATTGTCTCCGCGTCGGGTGGTGCCCGAATGCAGGAGGGCGTTTTCTCCCTAATGCAGATGGCTAAGGTAAGCGCCGCGCTCGCGCAGCTCGGTCAGGCTCACATCCCGTACATCTCTGTTCTTACGGATCCAACCACCGGTGGTGTAGCCGCTTCGTTTGCGATGCTTGGTGATGTGATTATCGCTGAGCCGGATGCCTTGATAGGATTTGCTGGACCCCGCGTTATCGAGGGAACTATCAAGCAGAAACTCCCTGAGGGGTTCCAGCGATCAGAGTTCCTGCTTGAGCATGGAATGCTCGATCGGATCGTCCCTCGTACGGCGATGCGCGAGGAGCTCGGTCTGATCCTGCGAAACTTCGGTTTCGGAATCTAGGATTCCATGCGTAGGGGCAAGGTTTGCGTTGACGACGGTGGGCAGCTTGGGGAGGTGGGGATTATGGCGGTTCGGGCTCATCGGCCTCTGTCGCACCTCCTTTCCGTTCGAAAGCGGCCCGTTGTATTTGTCGGCCTGCAAAAACTGCAGTGCCATTCACTCAACCCCTTTCGCCGATGAAATCCCCTGGCTAGTGTGAGGGGGATCATGTCTTCGGGGTCTCTGGGTGTAATGAAGGTAGTCGCTTTCCATCAATTGTTTTTCTCGCGCCTCGTTTTCGCTGCCGTTACGAGTGGATACTGCATCCTCTCCCTTACAGGTATCGCTAATGCCCAGGTCCCTCCCCCAGATCGCCAGACGTGGTTCTCGGAGGACTCAAAGAGATCGAAGCAAGAGGAATCCGCTCGTATGAGGAAGGCTACTGGTGGAGTAGTTAACGCCGCGCCCGGAGTTGATTTTCAAGCGCCGGTGATAGAGTTCGATCGAAACAAAGATGAGATCGTAGGCAAGGGTGGGGTCACCATCTCTGATAGTGGTGTTCAGGTTCAGGCCGACGAGGGAACCTTTAATACGCAGACTCGGCAAGGTGTTGTTAAGGGCAACGTGGTGGTCAGCTCAGGAGCCGGTATTTTGGCCGCCGATGCCGCGACCCTCCATGTACCGAATGAGACAGGAGAGTTCACCAACCTCAACTTCGAGGTCGAGGAGGGTGGTTTCGACGTCGAGTCTTCCAAGGCTCGAAAGGTTTCAGAGTTCGATTTTGAGTTGGATGATTCATCCATTACCTCATGCCATTGTCCCGATGGCGCCAAGCCGTGGGAGATCCGATCGGACTCGTGCAAGATAACCCAAGAGGGGTATGCCCGTTCGTACGATTCCAGCGTGTACTTCGAGGGACTACCGATCTTCTATTCCCCGTACTTGGCGTTCCCCGTCAAAAATGAGCGAGCGTCAGGACTTCTTCCTCCGCAGTGGGGCGTGAGCAATCAGAACGGTATCCTCTATCGTCAACCGATCTTAGCGATCGTTGATGGCTCAACCGATTTCACCATCTCCCCATTCATCGCCACAAAGACCCGCGCAGGCGCGGCGATCGATGGTGAGCGGATCCTCTCTCGAACCCATCGAGTGAACGGCGGGTTCATCTACTCGAACGAATCTTTACGGGGTGATAGTTTGAGAGGTCTCGATGTTGAGGATACGTACGATCCGACAATCGACACGAATCGTACGGGTGGTTACTACAAGCAACGGTGGGCGCCCGATCCGAAGTCGGATATCCCGCTCGAGTTCGTGGCTGATGGTCGGTACACAAGTGACAACCTCTTCCTGCGAGAGATTCCCGCTCCGGATATCGGAGAAAAGCAATCTCAATTCCTTACCTCAACGGCCGTGCTCAGAGGGCGGATGTTAGATGCGATTAACGCGGAGGCTCGGGCGGAATACAACCAGATGCTTCTGACGGATCCCGATGTTCAAACTCAGCGTCTTCCCGAGTTGACCGCCAATACAGGTAAGACGTTCCGTCCTTTCGGCTTTAATCCCTACGGCTTGAAGCTTGTAACGGGTGCCGGTGTGACCGCGACCGATTTTGTGAGAGATGACGGATATGACGGTTGGCGAACCGATATCGTCCCCAAGGCATCGGTTCCCTTTCATGTCTCTAATTACATGAAGGGACAGTTCTCGGCAGAGATTCATCAAACGCAGTACAACCTTGACGAGACTATGTTGCCATCGACCGCGACACCGCTTCCCGATGGATCGACGCAACTCGCCTCCTCCAGCAATCGGACTCTTCCTATCGTAAGTTATGGGATGTCGAGCGGGGTTGAGCGAGTCTTTGATGTGGATCGGGGAGGGACCTTCTCTCGCCTTGTGAACCTCGGGGCAAGAAACGAACGCTCGGAGCTCACTCGGTTAAAGCACACTATCGAGCCAGACGTTCGGTATACCTACATCCCCGATGTTGATCAGGAGTATAACCCGCTCTACGATCAGATAGACCGGTATCGCGAAAGAAGTTTGGTATCCTACGGATTCAGCTCACGCTTGTACGGGCGTTTCATGGAGCCGTATGAGCGTGTGCGGAATATCGAAGAGCTCTCACCTCAGGGCGAAACCCTTCCTATGGTTGAGTTGGGGAGCTCTGTTCTCGATTTCGGTCGAAATATGCTGGTTTCGCCGGCTCAAAATATCGACCAACGAAGTGGCGAGATACGACAGCTTGCGTTGTTCACGGTTCGCCAAACCTACGACTTTATCGACCCCAATAAGGGTGTTGATGAGGGCGCCAACGACGATCCGTACAACGATCTGAGCCGATTCTCGGACATACATCTGGGCGCCTCGCTCTCTCCCTCAAGGTATTTCGCGACGGGGGCTCAAACGAACTTTGGAATGGAGGACGGACTATTCCACAGTTATTCCCTCTCTCTCGGATTTATGGACGACCGCGAGGATATGATTCGCGCGCGGTACATCTTTATTGATGATACGGATGAAGATCCGAATGTGGATAACGGTACCGGTCAGTTTGAAGGGAACGTTGAGATCGCCTTGCATCAGCGGTTACGTGCCGGTGGATACCTCCGTCTCGATGCGAAAGAGGGCGAGGTTATCGAGAGTAGGGCCCTCTTGCGATTCATCAATTCATGCCGGTGCTGGAGCGCTGATCTAGGCTTCGGACAGACCAATAATCCCGACCAAAGCCAAGTCCTCCTAGGCTTTACTTTTGGAGGGTTAGGGGGTATGAGACAGGGCGTTGGTCTGACCCCGTCCGGCAGTAACTAGCTGTCACGATTGTCAAATTTCTCTTTCCGAGGAGTCTCCATGAAGGTTCTCGTCACCGGGGCCGCTGGTTTCATAGGTAGTAATCTGGTGCACTTTCTGTGCAGAGAACGTCCATCGTGGAAGATCACCGCGCTTGACCTCCTGACCTACGCAGGCAATCTTAAAAATATCGCCACACTAGTCGATGAAAAAGGTGTTGCGTTTGAGCGTCTCGATATCACTGATGGTCGCTCTATCTCAGAGCTCTTCGAGCGAGAGAAGTTCGACCTCGTATTTCACCTCGCTGCTGAGAGCCATGTCGACCGCTCGATTATGTCGGCCCGGGAGTTCGTAAGCACAAACGTTATGGGAACGCAGGTTCTCATCGACGCCGCTTACACGCACAAAGTGAACAAGTTCGTTCACATCTCCACGGACGAGGTGTACGGGTCGCTAGGCCCGACGGGACGATTCGTTGAGACAACACCACTCGATCCAACGAGTCCGTACGCAGCCTCCAAGGCCGCGTCAGATCTGATGGTGCTCTCGTTCTGCAAGACGCACAAATTCAACGCGTCGGTAACCCGATGCACCAACAACTACGGTTTCTATCACTTCCCTGAGAAGCTTATCCCGCTCTTCATCACAAACGCGTTAGAGGACAAAAGGGTTCCGCTCTACGGGGACGGGATGAACGTACGAAGCT
Organism: Pseudomonadota bacterium; assembly: GCA_039799965.1. Classification (GTDB taxonomy): domain Bacteria; phylum Bdellovibrionota_C; class UBA2361; order UBA2361; family OMII01; genus OMII01. The sequence continues at coordinate 65,123 of JBDLRS010000011.1, read as the reverse complement.
GGCTCTTTGTTGAGGACCACTGCGATGGGCTTCTGCGAGTCGCCGAAAAGGGTCGCGCTGGAGAGGTGTACAATATCGGCGGAACTCCTGATTGCGAGCTTCCGAACCGAGACGTAACGTACATGATTCTTGAGATGCTTGGGAAGTCACGGGACCTTATCCAGCCCGTTGGAGATAGGCCAGCGCACGATCGGCGTTACGCGGTCGACACCACAAAGATTAGAACCGAGCTGGGGTGGGAGGCGAAAACAACCTTCCGTGACGGCCTCGCAAAGACCGTCGATTGGTATAGAGCTAATCGTCCATGGTGGGAAGAGATCAAGAGTGGGGCGTATCGCTCGTTCTACGAGAGCAATTACTCGAATCGTGGATAAGGGGCAGGCGTGAGGATCCTTCTTTTCGGTGGCGCGGGACAACTTGGATATGAGCTTCGTACGCGCGCTGCCGATCTTGAGTTTGAGGTTGTATCCCCGGTCGCAACAGAGGTGGACATTACGGACCACGATCAGGTGGTAAAGGTCACCTGCTCCGCTCATCCGGATGTCGTGATCAACTGCGCTGCCTATACCGCCGTCGATAAGGCTGAGGAAGAGGTAGAGCAAGCCTTCCGAATCAACCGTGATGGTGCTTTTAACGTCGCGGACGCCTGCGCCATCGCTAAGGCTCGTTGTATCCATGTTTCCACCGATTATGTATTCGATGGATCGTTGGGGCGCCCCCTTAAAGAGGAAGATCCCGTGAACCCGTTGAGCGTTTACGGGCGTTCAAAGTGGGAGGGAGAGGAGCGAGTTCGTGAGGTCCTCGGTGACGGTGCCCTCATAGTTAGAACGCAAGCCCTCTACGGTCAGAAAGGGGTTAATTTCGTCTACACCGTGCTCAAGCTCTTCGCCGAGCGCGATGTCGTCAAGGTTGTTGACGATCAATGGGTTTCGCCGACATGGGCTGGGTGGCTCGGTGAGGTATTGCTTGATTGCGCGCGCGCCACGTTTGGTGGAACGCTTCATGCGTCGTGCGCGGGGACCGTATCGTGGTACGAGTTCGCCTCCGAGATTCGTCGCCTCGCTCTTCCCCATTTCGAGGGTGGAAAGGTCGCCGCGGTGGAGCGGACAACAGCCGCTGCGCTCCAGCGTCCCGCTCCTCGTCCAACCTTTTCAGCGTTTGATACGACTCGGGTGACTACCTTGCTCGGTCGTCCGCCGATGCGATGGAACGACGCCCTTGAGGCGTTTTTGACTGAGATTCATGTAGTGGGGACCCGATAAGATGAGTGGCGCAAAGACGTTGGTGGTGATTCTCGCCGGTGGACAGGGTAGCCGCTTTTGGCCGTTGAGCCGGAGCGCGAAACCGAAGCAGTTTCTCTCTATTAGTGAGAACGGCGAGAGCCTAATTCAATCGACGGTTCGACGTATTCAGCCGCTCGTTGGGAGCGATGATGTTCGCGTGATCGCTCACAGTGGGTTGCACGCGCTCATTCAAGAGCACGTTCCATCCGTCAAAATTATTCGAGAGCCTTCCGCTCGTAATACCGCGGCGTGCATCGGTCTCGCCGCTGTGCACGCGCTCGTCGAGTCTCCTGGAATTGATCCCGTCATGGTGGTGCTGCCGGCCGATCACGCCGTCAAAGATGAGTCTCGTTTGCGTGACGCACTGAGTGAGGCGGAGCGAAACGCCGCTTCGCAGGATGTGCTCGTGACGATTGGGATCCCACCGACCACTCCTCACACCGGATACGGATATATTAAGCGCGGGGCGCTTATCTCAGGTAACGCCTATCGGGTAGAGCGGTTCTTCGAGAAGCCGAGCCTTGAACGGGCAGAGAAGTATCTTGAGGAGGGGGGCTTTTCCTGGAATTCCGGAATGTTCGTATGGCGGGCGGGGGTCATCCTCAAAGCGTTTGAGGAGTACCTTCCGGAGATGTACGTCGGATTGATGAAGATTAAGACCCTCCTTGAGACCGGTAAGGGGGATGTTGACGCGCAAATCGCCGAGATATTCTCGACCTTTGAATCGACCTCTATCGACTTTGGAGTCCTTGAGCATGCTCGAAACTGTGTCGTCATTGAAGCCGAGGAGTTCGGGTGGAACGACGTCGGATCATGGGACCAATGGGCGGAGAATTTCTCCACGGACGCCGATGGCAATTTAATTCGCGGGGACGCCGTTGTCATAGATAGTACGAGCTGTGTTATAAGGTCCGAGGGCCGTCTCATCGCCGCGGTGGGATTGAAGGATGTCGTGGTTATCGACGCTGGAGACGCACTCTTGGTTGTGGCTCGCGATAGCGTGCAAGAGGTGCGCAAGGTCGTTGAGGAGTTGAAGCGCCGCGACCGCAAGGATTTAATGTGATCGTTTCTAGTAACCGGATGGGTGAGGAGATATGGAGAGAAAAGTAGCGTTTATTACCGGTATCACGGGTCAGGATGGTTCGTACCTCGCTGAGCTTCTTTTGAGCAAGGGTTACAAGGTTTACGGCATGGTGCGACGCGCCTCAGTTGATAAGTTTGAGCGTATCTCCCACATTATGGATAAGGTGGAGCTCATTCAGGGCGACCTCCTCGATCAGTATTCGCTGATCTCCGCACTCAAAAAGGCTCAACCAACGGAGGTATATAACCTTGCGGCTCAGAGCTTCGTTCCAACGAGCTGGGCTCAGCCCGTGTTGACCTCCGAGTTCACCGCTATCGGCGTCACCCGTATGCTGGAGTCGATCCGGCTCGTTGATCCCAAGATCCGTTTCTACCAAGCTTCAAGCTCGGAGATGTACGGCAAGGTGCTTGAGGTTCCTCAATCAGAGGTAACCCCTTTCTATCCTCGCTCGCCTTACGGTGTTGCGAAGGTCTACGGTCACTACATCACCGTCAACTATCGCGAGAGTTATAACCTTTTCGCCGTGTCGGGAATCCTCTTCAATCACGAGTCACCACGACGTGGTCTTGAGTTCGTTACTCGAAAGGTGACCGATGGTGTAGCTCGCATTAAGCTCGGCCTCGCCTCAGAGCTTCGTTTGGGTAACCTCGACGCTCGTCGCGACTGGGGATTTGCGGGCGATTACGTTGAGGCTATGTGGCTCATGCTGCAGCAAGAGACCCCGGATGATTACGTCATCGCTACCGGTGAGACGCACACGGTGAAGGAGTTGGTGCAGGTTGCGTTCGACCACGCCGGCCTCGATTGGGAGAAGCACGTGAAGCTTGATCCAGCTTTCATTAGACCCGCTGAGGTAGACCTCCTTATCGGAGATCCCGCCAAGGCGAAGAAGCAGCTTGGATGGACCCCGAAGGTTAGCTTTGAGCAGCTTGTGAAGATGATGGTCGACTCCGATATCGAGCGCCTCTCCGCGTAGATTGCTCCATTCTGAGTACGGACACGATGCGAGCTCTTGTTATTGGCGCTGGTGGATTTGTTGGGCGCTACCTGGTCGACCACCTGCGTCAATGCGGTGATGACGTCGTAGGTACAACGAACCTCGCTTCTCGTAGCGAGGAAGGCGAAGCGTTCCAGCCTTTGGATATCACAAATGGCCCTGAGGTCGGAGCGCTCATTCAGCGGGTAAAGCCAGACGTTGTATATCACCTGGCCGGTATCGCCTTTGTGCCCGAGGCGGAGAGTAACTTCGAAAAGACACTACAGGTAAATGTCGCGGGAACGGCGAATGTCGCGCGCTATTGTTCGCTCCTTGAGTCAATCCCCGCGCTTCTCTTTGTGAGCTCCGCCGAGGTTTACGGACACGTCCAACTAAGCGAGCTTCCGATTCGGGAGGGGAATCCCCTGCGACCGGCCAACAACTACAGCCTTAGCAAGCGGATGGCGGAGCTCGTAGTCGAGCGATACGGTCGCCAAGGGGGAGTTCGGTATGCCATCGTTCGTCCCTTTAATCATATCGGTCCGAGGCAGGATCCTCGATTCGTCGCATCGAATTTCGCGCTGCAGTTGGCTCGTGTCGCCCGTGGGGTGACCCCGCCCGTTCTTGAGGTAGGAAACTTGGAAGCGCGACGTGATTTCTCCGACGTTCGGGATATCGTTAGGGGGTATCGGCAGATAGCCACAGCGCACCAGGGGTTCTTTAATCTCGGTTCGGGCCGCGCCGTCTCCATTCAAGAATTGCTCAACACCCTGATCGATATCTCAGGGTGCAAGGTTGAGATCCGTCAGGATCCGCAACGGATGCGGGGGCCTGAGGTGCATGAGCTCTATGGCTCCATAGATCTCGCGAAAGAGGTGTGTGGGTGGACCCCGGATATCCCGCTCAGGCGCTCGCTTGAGGATACGTACCGGTATTGGTTTGATTCGCTGGCGGGTGCGTAGCTACCAGGGGGCACGTGAACGTGCTCGTGCGCGTAAACGTGAACGTACCCGGGAGATAAGCGTATATCTGGTCCTAATGGTTAGAAGGTCGGCACCTTCGTTCGTGTACGTTCACGTTCACGTTTACGAGAACGTTTACGGAGTAGAATAGCTCTTTTCCGTTTCTCCAACCCGCAACGTATGGCAACCTGCTAGGTTTAGGTAGCATATGACTGATTACGGATTTGAGTTCGTTAAGTGGGATAAGGATCTGTCATTCCTGATAGAGTGTCTCACGGAGACCCTTAATGAGCTTGGGCAGCCTGACCTTGCTCGTATTGTGCCGTGGTCTTCCGGCAGGATAGGGGGGTCTTCCAGCAATATAGGGGCTGAGCGCCTGACGGAGCATGGCGTTCGTGTCTATTCGCTTGCGTTTCAGATTCTCAACACCGTTGAGGAGAATACCGCCAATCAAGCGCGGCGACGTGATGATGCGGGAGGGGGGCGGCGCGTTGAGCGAGGGAGGTGGCGCGAGGTCCTACCGGCCCTCAAGGGGCGCCTCTCGAGCGATGAGATTCGCAAGCTCTTTGAGCGGGTTCGTGTGTGTCCAACCTTGACCGCCCATCCTACTGAGGCGAAGCGTTCGACGGTGCTTGAGCACTATCGAAATCTCTACGTGTTGCAGGTACGACTTGAGAACCAGATGTACTCCTCATCGGAACGGGACCTCATGCGAGAGGAGGTGAAGGCTCACCTTGAGCGGATCTACCGTACTGGTGAGGTCTTCATCCATCGCCCCGATGTGTTCTCTGAGTTGCAGAACGTGATTCACTACCTCTCGGAGGTATTCCCCCGCGTTATTACCCTGATGGTGAAGCGCTTCGTGATCGCCTGGAGACGGGAGGGGTTTGATGGAGAGAGCTTCCTGGATAAGCCTGTTTTTCCAGGACTCTCTTTCGGCAACTGGGTTGGTGGCGATCGCGACGGACATCCGTTCGTGACCGCGGATGTGACTCGCGCCACTCTACTTTCCCTAAGACAGAACGCTCTCGATCTTCAACGGAGTGAGGTTCGCCGACTTGCTGCGGGATTAAGTGTCTCGGGGGCTTCGCTCGCGTTACCATCTGAGTTTGTTGAGCGTCTTGAGGCGTTAAAGAGGGTGTGTGGGTCTTTGGCTGACGCGGCGGTCAACCGAAACCCTGGAGAACCGTTTCGCCAGTTTCTCAACCTGGTCGGACTTAGAATTCCGGTCTCTGCGTCGGGCATGGAGGTACATAGCTACGCTCAATCTCAGGAGTTAGTGGACGATCTCGCGCTGCTCGCTCGTTCGTTGCGGGATATCGGGGCTAGTCGCCTGGCGTATGAGGATGTCCTTCCCGCGATTCAGATCGCGCATACCTTCGGCTTTCACCTTGCGCGGCTCGATATTCGACAGAACAGCGCGGTGCTTGAAAAGGCGCTTGATCAATTCGTTACGCACGCAAAGATCTTTGATCGCCCATGGAGTGAGATCTCAACGGAGGAGCGCGCGGCGTTTATCTCTGCGGAGTTGTCTGGTCCACGCCCCTTCGTTCCTCACTCTCAATCGGTTGGGCCAGAGGGCGATGAGATACGCAAACTTTTCGCGGTTCTTGCTGATCACGTACGGAGCTACGGCGCGAACGGTATCGGTTCCTTTATTGTCAGTATGACCCGCTCGCCGGAGGATCTCTTCACGGTATGTCTTTTGGCGAGAGAGGGTGAGCTGATCGAATTTTTAGATGGCGAGGTACTTACTCCGCTGCAGATCGTGCCCCTCTTTGAAACGATTGACGACCTTGAGCGAAGCCATGAAGTGCTCGGAGCGTTCTTGCGACATCCGGTTGTCGCCCGCTCGCTGAACGCGAAGCGGGGCGTTCAGGACGTGATGATTGGGTACAGTGACAGCAATAAGGATGGCGGGATCCTCGCGAGCTTCTGGGCGCTCCAAGGCGCGCAGGAGCGACTCCTCTCACTCTCAACTGAGTTGTCTCAACCGATTCGATTCTTCCACGGTCGGGGAGGAACTATTAGCCGCGGCGCTGGCCCTACAGATCGGTTCTTGGCTTCGTTGCCCCACGGAGCTCTTGAGAATGGAATGAAGTTAACGGAGCAAGGGGAGACGATCTCTCAAAAGTACGCCAACCTTCTGACCGCTTCGTATAATCTTGAGGTGCTGGTAGCTGGAACCTTGAAGCATGGCGCTCTTCATGAGGAGAAGGAGATCTCCGAGGGAGCCCGCCGTGTGCTGCAGACGATCTCGGATATCTCCTTTAACGCCTACCGAAATCTGATTACGAGAAAGGACTTCGTTTCCTTCTTCCGTTTCGTCACGCCGGTCGATGTCATTGAGCAGAGTAAGATCGGCTCTCGCCCAACTCGACGTTCGGGCGCTGCATCCCTTGATGACCTGCGAGCGATTCCGTGGGTGTTCGCATGGAATCAATCTCGATTCCTCCTTTCGGGGTGGTATGGGGTTGGAAAGGCGCTCGACCATCTCTGCTTAAACGATCCAGAGGGATGGAACACGTTGCAGGGAGAGGTCGAGGCACGGGGGGCTATTGCCTATCTCTTCTTGAATATCGAAACATCGCTCCACAGCGCACACGAGGATATTATGACCCTCTACGCATCGTTGTGCCCCGATGAGACCCTTCGAGAGTCGTTTATGAGCGATATACTGTCTGAGTTTCGTCGAAGTCGTGAGCTCATCGCGATGTTGCTAGGCGGTGCGTTCTCGGAGCGACGTCCTCGAATGTTTAAGACCCTATCCCTTCGAGAGCCCCCACTCGCTGATCTTCATCGGCGCCAAGTTGAGCTTCTCAAGGAGTGGCGTAGTGGTGGGGCGCAGGGGACGCTTGAGGTGCTGCTTCTCGTCACTAACGCGATCGCTGGCGGGCTTCGGACGACGGGATAGGGGCGTCTCGCTCTTAAACTGCATAGTACGCTCCGCGTTCCGAGAGGGCGGTCGTCCTCGACCGCCGTGATGCGCCTTGGGGGCTCTGTGTAACTCTCCGGAACTACTTGATCCTACATTCGGCAGTTACGCAGGATGAAAATGGTGCAGATGGCTAAAAGCACGAAGTATTTTGAACTTTTCGAAAGGCGCAACCCTGGACCGTCAGGGTGAGCACCGAACATTCAAAAGACAAAGTGATTGTAGTCAGATGCGCCATTTTCAGACCCGCAACTGCCGAATGTAGGTTTATATATGGTCTCTTCTGGCTCTGTCGCTCCAACCGCGATTCTCGCGCAGTTGCCTTGGCATCCTATCAAGGAACCCGGTCCGCGCAGGATGGGTCAACGCCACAAAGAGGTTTATCCCTTATCACCACAACGGGAGCGCATGGAAGGTCGTCTGAAACGGATCCTGATCATCGATGATGAAGAGTCTGTGCGTACATCGCTCGCGTTGCTTCTCAAAGATATGTACCACGTAGATACCGCGACCAACGCCGAGGAGGCGCTCGCGCTCGCGCATCGGGAACCGCACCCGGACGGCGTGCTTCTCGATGTGCTTCTTCCAGGTGGGGACGGCTTCTCCCTTTTGAAACAGATTAAAGAGCTCGATCCGAAGATCTTCGTGATAATGTTGACCGGCGCCGCAAGTGTACGCGGGGCGGTTCAGGCTATGCAGTACGGGGCGATGAACTACCTCAACAAGCCTTTTGACATAAAGGAGCTTAAAGAGGTGTTGGCCGTAGCGGTCGCGACGCAAGGCGAATCGAAGGATTCGATCTCCTCCACTACCCGTGTTGTGAGCGTCGATGGTGACTTCGGGCCGATGGTGGGTAAGTCAGCCGCCATGATAAACCTTTTTAATCAGGTCGATACGATCGCTGCCCGTGACAGCACGGTGCTGATCACCGGCGAGTCTGGTACCGGCAAGGAGCTCGTCGCTCGTCAGATTCACGCGCGAAGCTCCCGGAAGAACGGACCTTTTATCGCGCTCAACTGCGCCTCTATCCCTGAGTCGCTGATTGAGTCAGAGCTCTTCGGGCATGAGAAGGGTGCCTTTACCCACGCCGTCGAACGGAGACTTGGGCAGTTTGAGTTGGCGAACGGTGGCACTCTCTTTCTGGATGAGATCGGGGAATTGAGCCCCGCGGTGCAGGTGAAATTGTTGCGCTTTCTTCAGGAGCAGGAGTTCTACCGAGTCGGCCGCTCTAAGCCGATTCGGGTTGATGTGCGGATTGTAACCGCGACTAATAAGGATCTTGAGCAGCTTGTACGTGAGGGTACCTTTCGGCAGGATCTCTTTTATCGAATTCATGTGATACATCTCTCCTTAGCGCCACTACGAGATCGGCACGAGGATGTGGAGCCACTCATCAACAATTTCGTGGCGCGACTTTCGCGCCAATACGGCGGTCGAGGGTTGTTGTTCAGCCCAGAGGCTAAGGAGCGATTGATCTCATACGACTGGCCAGGAAACGTTCGTGAGCTCGGCAACGTCGTCGAAAGTATCCTTGCGTTGTGTCCGAACGAGGTAGTGAGCGAAACAGATCTTCCAAAGAAGGTACGTGAACGGGGGAGCAGCCCCGCTTCGGCGTCACACAGCTTCGTTTCCGGATTGGCTTTTGAGGAGGCCGAGCGGATGTTCGAAACAGAGATGATCGTGAAGGCGCTCCGTCGAGCTAACTTCGTTCAGGTACGGGCCGCGGAGATGCTCGGTATCAGCCGCAGGATCCTGAAGTACAAGATGGATAAGCTCAAGATTAATGAGCGCGGCGAGGTGCTTTCGGAGCCATCTTCTCACGATAGCTGACAGGTAGCTCGAAACGACACCACGGCCCGTCCGCTGACGAGCTCTATTGGGGAGGATTTATTACAGTGAGAGCATCGGATATCCATGAGTGTGATAACCTCCAAAGCGGTACATAGCTGCCGGTTTTCTCATGCTAACGGCGAGCTCACAACTCCAAAACCATAAAAAGGGAACGGCGTTTGGTGATATCTTCGATTACTATGAGGGAATATCGGGAAAAACGCTCGGAGGTCAGCATCGTAAGTGAGTGTATTGAGCTTTACTAGGGTAGTCTAGGATAGTAAGGCCCATGGTAGATATTTCAATGAATCCGCCCCTCTCTAATCAATCAACATCGGTTATGGCCTCGATCCGCGCGCGGATGGAGGCCCTATTCGGAGAGACCCGTTGGTTGACGAGGGTTATTATCTCCTCGTGTGATCGCTTTTATTGGGATAACGGGTTCTCTCGGGCAGCCTCGCTCGCGTACTCATCCCTGCTTTCCCTGGTTCCCCTTACGGCGCTTTGCTTTGGAGTGCTTGCGGTATTTCTTCAGGATTCCGACCGCATGGCCGAGGTACAACGTTTTCTTTTTAAGCAGTTCGTTCCGGGCACATCGGCGTTACAGGAGCTCCTTCCGTACGTGCAGCAGTTCAGCGAGAACATGAGGACCTTGAACTTTCTTGTGCTGCTTACCTTAGTGGTAACCTCGGTATTGCTTCTTAACTCCATTGAATATGCGTTGAATCAGGTGTGGCAGGTCTATCAACCTCGACCGTTCACTGACCGTCTGGCGATATTCTGTGCCATTATCGTTTTGATCCCGTTCTTCGCCATATCCGGGTACTACACCTCATCGAAGGTAGATATCTTCTTTGCAGGGCTCGGCGCGATTAACCGCGCGTACGAGGAGATGCTCCCGATTTTCATCGATTTTCTCGCCTTCTTGGCGCTCTACTACTTGGTGCCCAAAGCGCCCGTGAAGGTAGTGCCCGCCTGTTTCGGAGCGTTGATGGCGGCGTTGCTCTTTGGCGCGGCTAAGCACTGGTTTGCTGTGTATCTGGTGCGGTTTGCCAGCTACGAGCGTGTCTACGTCGCTTTCGCCTTCGTTCCGATCTTCCTTTTCTGGCTGTACATCTCCTGGACTATAGTTCTCTTTGGAGCAGAGGTCTCATATCAAGCGCAACATCTTCCCCGATCGGGAAGCCTGTGGAAGCGTTCGCTTATGGCGGTGGGTGATGGTGCTATGATCCTCGCCGTGCAATCCCTCGTTCTCATCGTCAGGGCGTTTCAACGGGGTGAAGATGCGCCGAACGAGCTTGAGATCGCTGAGAAGCTTGGGTGTAGTTCGGTGGTTCTTAAGGCGAGCCTCGACGGGCTTGAGCAATCCGGTATGATCATGCGTGGAGAGGGACGCGATATGCCTCTTCTTCTCATGCGAGCCCCCGAAACGATCACCATGGCGGACATCAAGGAAGCGGTATTCAAGAAGCGGACTGGGATGTTCCTGGGGGAGGAACTGGAGAGGATGTATCAAAGCTTTTCGGGTTCGACAGAGCCAAAGAAGACGACTCTCATTGATATTGTAGGGGATACGAAGAAAAGATGATTACAACGCATACATTAGCAAATGGACTCTCGGTGATAGTCGAGGAGATGCCTCACGTTGAGTCGGCGTCCTATGACCTTCTTATACCTGGTGGACTCGTCTGCGACCCCGAGGACAAGGTTGGGGCGGGGTTAATTCTTGGGGAGATGATCGGGCGGGGCGCGGGCCCACTTTCATCGAGACAACTCTCTGAGGCCTTTGACGACCTCGGTATTCGGCACGGGGAAGGGGTCGGGAGTGATCGATACGCTTTCAGTGGCTCCCTCGTCAGCGACTCCCTACCGCGCGCGTTGGAGCTGGTATCCTATATGGTGCGTGAACCGCATCTTGCGGAGGATGAGATTCCGAACATTCAGAGCGTGCTGTTGCAGGATATCGATTCCCTGAGCGACAATCCCGCTCGTCGTTCGATGGTGGAGCTTTCCAAGCGCTATTATCCAGCGCCCTACAATCGCCCATCGTTGGGGGACGCCGAAGGCATCAAGGGAACAAATCGCGCTACCGTCCACGGCTTGTGGCAGAAGCTGTTCAGTCCGCGGAGGGCGATCCTCTCCATCGCCGGTAAGGTAAAAACAGCCGAGGTGCTTACTACCGTCGAAAAATTCTTTGGAGATTGGAGCGGAGGGGATGTTCAGATCCCTCAATTCGGCGCGATGCCGAGGAACGATTACTTTCACATCGATTCAGACTCTTCACAGATGCAGATCGTATTCGCTTCTCCGTCCGTACGATTTAATCAGGAGGGCTACTATGATGGAAAGCTCGCGGTAAGCGTGTTAGGAGCCTCCATGTTTGGGCGACTTTTCGTTGAGGTTCGGGAGAAGAGGGGGCTGTGCTACTCGGTGTACGCCCGACACGGCTCCACGAACGATTACGGCACCGTCACGGCCTATGTAGGAACCACACCTGAGCGAGCGCAAGAGAGTATCGATGTGCTCTTGAAGGAGCTCCATGGACTGCGGGGAACGGTTACGGAGGACGAGCTTGAACGGGCAAGGACAAATCTGAAGGCCTCACTCATCATGGGCGAGGAGTCGCCGGGCGCTCGAGCTGGATCAAACGCGCAGGATTGGTGGCTCCTCCAGAGGGTGAGACCCTTGTCCGAGATAAACGCCGCGATCGATAAGGTGACAGTTTCGAGTGTGGATACGTTCCTCGCGTCGTACCCCTTCAAACCGTGCAGCATTCTGACGCTTGGTAAACACACGTTGAGCGTTCCAACAGGACTCATTGGAGAGGGAAGATAAGATGGCTATCAAAGTTTACAAAGAGGTTCTTACGAACGGGTTAACGATTCTGGCTGAGAGTAATCCCGCCAACGTAAGTGCAGGTATCGGGTTCTTTGTTCGCACGGGCGCTCGAGATGAGACCGCACGAGAGTCTGGGGTCTCGCACTTCCTTGAACATATGTTGTTCAAGGGAACGCCGACCCGCTCGGCCCTCGATATCAATCTTCAATTAGGTAATCTTGGCGCGCAGGCAAACGCCTTTACCTCGGAGGAGAACACGGTGTACTACGCCACCGTCATCCCTGAGAAGTTTAAGGCGATGCAGGAGCTCCTCTCCGATATGATGCGTCCAGCCCTCGTTCCCGAGGAGTTCTCAATGGAGAAGAAGGTAATCCTTGAGGAGATCGCGTTGTACCGGGATCGCCCTCACTTCTATCTTTTCGAGAACGCGTTCAAGGATTACTTCGGAGGTCATCCAGCGGGCAATTCGGTTCTCGGAAGTGATGAGTCGGTCTCCGCTGTAACACGTGATGAGATGAAGGCGTACTTCGACCGGAGATACTCTCCATCGAACATCGTGCTGGCTGCTTCGGGTAACTTCTCCATTGATGATTTTTTGAGAGACGCTCGAGCATTGTGTGGCACATGGACCGATTTCGAGGTCGGCCGCGATGTCTCCCGACATGAGAGCAAGGAGGTCTACAGGGAGTTTCGTCGCAAAAACTTGAGTCACTCACACGCGGTGCTCCTCGCCAAAGGTGCAAGCGCGCAGGATGAGGAGCGATACTCGCTCTCTATCCTCTCAAATATCTTAGGCGATTCATCGGGTTCAAAGATGTATTGGGATCTGGTTGATAAGGGATTAGCTGATTCCGCGAGTTTTGATAGCGATGAGCGGGATGGCACCGGATGTTTGATGGTGTATGTGAGCACCTCCCCGTCTAAGCTTGATGAGGTCGTGAAGATCGCCAAAGCAATTGTCAATCGTCCCTTGGATTTCAGTGACGCGGATCTGGAGCGAGCGAAGGCAAAGATAGTTTCGCGTATCGTTCTGGATGGCGAATTGCCGATGGGGCGGCTAATGTCGCTGGGCCTCGAGTGGAACTATCGTAGAACGACGACGCCCCTCTCGGAAACGATCGCGAAGGTTCGTTCAATCTCTCGAAACGATATTGAGCGCGCTTTGGAAAAGTTCCCAATGACCGATTGGTCTGAGTATCGGCTTTTGCCGGAGTAGTGGTTCTCAGGCAGTAGACAAGCGCTGCGTCTGCTCTATCACGGTGGTGAAGAATGATTTCCTGTTGCGCATTTCGATAGTTTGACTGCAACTTCGTTGGAGCCCCCGAAAAAAACCTCAACGTATCTCAGTGGATACGCCTCCGGTTTTTTCGTCGTCTCCGCCTCGTTTCGTCAAAACTCTCAAAATGCTCACGACGGAACCATTTTTCACCGCCCTGCTATAGCCCGTTAGGTAAATAGCCCGTTAGGTAAATAATTCTTCACCGGCATGCCGGACACTGACAAGTTAGTATTCTTGTTTTTAGCCCGCCCCCGCGGGCTGTTCCTAATCTTCCACTTGGGCCTTTGTCTGGTACTCAAGTGAAAGATTAGCAACTGAATCAGAGGGGACCTTTAAGACCTAGTCATCATCGTCTTCGTCCTCATCCTCGTCTTCGTCCTCGTCCTCGTCCTCGTCTTCGTCTTCGTCCTCGTCTTCGTCCTCGTCGTAGTCCTCCTCGAAGTCTTCGTCGTCGACCTCTTCGTACTCCTCCTCCTCTTCTTCCTCTTCCTCCTCAGCCTCGCCGTGGCTGAATACCTCTGGAGCGATCTCCTCGAGGGCGCCAGTAAGGGCTGACACTATGGATGCGAGATCCTCAGGGGCGCAGTCCTCGTTTTCGATGACCGACTCAACGGCCGCCTTGATCTCGGTAACGATGGCCTCCTCTATACCTGTCGCGCCCTCTTCATCGTCGCTATCAGTATCGTCATCGTCAGACTCGGTCTCCATATCGGGATCGTAGTCCTCCTCAAGCTTCTCTTGAAGCTCCGCGAATCCCTCTACGAGTTGCGTGAGAGCTTCGATGATTTTTTCTGTAGCTTTGGTGGTCATAGTACATCTTTCCAAGTAAAGAGCTGCGTTTTGCGAGAGCAAGCCCGTGTTCTGTTTCGTATTTGTGGGGAAGGGTAAAGCAGTTTCCCTTGTGAGATCAAGAGGGAACCTCGGGTGAAGTATATCGCCTCTACGCACCGTCGGGTGGGTATGAGGATGCGCATATACCACTCGATTCACACGCAATCTCTGCGCCTTATGATTGTTTCCCCTGCGCAAACGATTCGATGATTTTTGAGTTTGATTGCTTGACTTTCCGCGCGTGTTTTGAGGTGTCGAAGCTCGGTAATGTGGGGTATCGTCCTCGTAACTGGACGCTTCGGCGTTGGGTGGATATTGTGCGGGGATTAGGGCTGATAAGGAGCGGTGTGGTTATGAGATCGGGGCGAGTGAGTGGTTCTTTGCGGATGGGTTGCACCCTGCTAAGTGCTCTCGTTTTGGTGCTCTCCGGATGCGTCTCAAAGGGCCGTCGGCAAACGGCGGGCTCTTCCTCTCCCGACAGAGGCATCGTTGTTTCTCCTCTTGCAGCTCAGGTGGGAGACCCTAAGCGACTTCTCTCTGTCAACTCCCTGAGGATTGAAAAGCCGGTGTTTGTCGGTATCACCCAATCGGTCACCTCGGAGGATGGGTTGTTCTCGATAGTTCGAGAGGTCGCTGATGAGACCCTCTCGATGAAAATAGTTGATGGAACCAAGGGGGGCGGCGCGGCCGATAGTGTCTTGAAGACCGAGATCCTCACAATGGATGAATTACGAGGGTCCGCGGTGGGAGGAACTCCGGCGCGAGTGGCCTTGAGGATGGCGGTCTACACAGGCAATAGTTCGCAGCCAGTGTGGCAGGCGCAGTACGCGTATCAGCAGGAGGGGATGGCCGAGAACTGGCTCAAGCTTCGGGATCGTCTCGGACGTGATGGGAGTGGGGCTGGCTGGATAACCGCACAGGAGATCTTTCGGCGGGGGGTCACACAATCACTGCAGGACCTGAATAGTCGGCGTGACCTTCAGTTTCAAACCGAGCGATTTGGCAAGTAGTAACCGCACCAGCATGCCTAAAAAGATGTTCTGTTTGTCGCAGATTCCCTCTGGGTAGAGCTGCATCTTAGTGGTACGATTAAGCCGTGTTTGCTTATTCCTCATGCTAGAGCAGTTACCATGACAGCACCACAGAAGCGACGGACCACGGGCCGTGCCAAAACTCAAAAGTCAGCCAAGGTGGGAGCCGCCGCAGCGAAGGCTCCTCTGAGGCCGCGCGGCTGGGTTCGTGACTTTGTCTCCCTCCTGCTTCTGGCAAGTGGGCTTTTTCTTCTATCAAGCATCCTCTCCTACGTATATCAGGGGCAGCAACCCACTCCATCTCGCAACATCATGGGGCCTGCGGGGCACATTATAGCGACCTTGCTGGTGGGGAGTTTGGGGGCCGTTGCGCTGTTACCGGTTGCCGGCTTGATGTGGCTCGCGTTCTTCCGAACGATGAAGTCGGAGGATGATCGACCACGTCTCTATTCTCCCGCCGTGGTTGTCGGCGCCGGAATCGCCCTCGTTTTCTGTGTATCAGCTTTGGTCGCGGCGGTTCTTACCCCTTCGTGGGCAGGCTCGATAGGGGCGACGATCGCCACCTTCGGTCAAGGTCACCTTGGTGTCGGTGGAACGTTCGTTGCCACGGCGCTTATGTGCGCAATCTGTTGTGCGGTTGTTTTACAACGATCCCTTGGCGATATCGCTTCGGGGGTTCGGTGGCTCGTTCGCGCGGGGCTGACCCTGCTGTGCGTGGAGTTTCCGATCATAATCGCAAGGGGAGGTTTGATTGTCGTCGGGCTGCTTGCGGCGCTCCTTAAGCTGATGGTGCCCGTGGTCGGTAAGTTGTTCTTTGCGTCCGGTCCTTACGAGGGGGAGGACGAGGGGGACGCTCCAACTCCAAAGCCTAAGCTCCGAAAGAATCAAACTCCCTCCGATGAGGTTGTTGAGGACGAGGAGGAGGTCGCAGAGGATGAGGGCTGGACGCTCGGTAATGATGGTGCCGAGGTGGTCGCTGAAGGGGAGGATGATGGGCGGCCGTTGGTGGTCGAGAAGAGCGCGCCAAGTGAACCCGTGCATGAACGAGCCGATCCTATTATCGTGAAACCTAAGGCTGCTGAGCCTTCGCCGCACCCTAAACCGCTGCGTGTTGCTCCTGAAAAAAAGAGGAAGGTTGTTGAGCGAGAGGGAGAGACACCGCCGCCAGCCTTCGATGATTATGTTGCCCCAGACCTTAAGCTACTCACGCAAGAGGAGGAGCAGGAGCTGGGAGATGACGATGAAGAGCTTCGTGAGAAAGCGGAGCAGATCGAGTCCAAGTTGCGTGATTTCAATATCGCCGGTCGAGTAACTCAGGTGCATCCAGGTCCCGTTATTACCCTCTTCGAATTTGAGCCGGCGGCGGGTGTCAAGGTGGGAAGGATCGCCGCTTTGCAGGATGACCTCGCCATGAGTCTCCGTGCCAGCAGCATCCGTATCATTGCTCCAATTCCTAAGCGGGGAACGGTGGGCATAGAGGTTCCGAATAAGCATCGCGCGGTTGTGCGGCTTCGCGACTGTCTGGAGAGTGAATTGTTGAGACAGAGCGAATCTATCCTGAGTGTGCCCCTTGGGAAGGACACCTACGGCGAGGCGGTGGTTGTTGATGTCGCGTCGATGCCGCATCTTCTCATGGCGGGAGCTACCGGTACTGGTAAGTCGGTTTCTATTAACGCGATCCTCTTGAGTCTGCTCTATCGAGCGCATCCGGCAGAGCTGGGATTGATCCTGATCGATCCGAAGGTGCTTGAGCTCAGTATCTACGATGGCATTCCGCATCTACGGGTGCCGGTGGTAACCGACGCTCGTCAGGCGAAGGCCGTCCTGGGATGGGCCGTCAAGGAGATGGAGCGCCGCTACCGATATATGCAGAAGTTCGGCGTTCGCAATATCGATGGATATAACCAGATCGTGTCCGGGGACCACCCCTCGATGGCTCAAACGGAGCTCTTCGCGCAGCAACCTGTCGAGGCGAAGGAGGGTAGCGCTTTAGGGGAGGGCGAGAGGCATCCCACCGTTGAACCGACAGCTCCGGAGCAGCTTCGCCCGATGCCCAAATTGATAATTGTCATCGACGAGCTCGCGGACCTGATGTTGACGGTGGGACGGGAGATCGAGGAGCTCATAACGAGGCTTGCGCAAAAGGCCCGAGCCGCTGGTATTCACCTTATTGTTGCTACCCAGCGTCCCTCGGTAGATGTTATCACCGGCCTCATTAAGGCGAACTTTCCGGCTCGTCTCTCATTCCGGGTAACGAGCCGTATCGACTCTCGAACGATCCTTGATTCGATGGGAGCGGAGAAGCTTCTCGGCAAGGGAGATATGCTCTTTATGTTACCAGGCGCAGTGCCATTGAAGCGTGTGCACGGAGCGTTTGTGTCGGACCACGAAGTTCAGAAGGTTGTGACCTCGCTAAAGTCTCAGTGTCAGCCTCAGTACGACGAGGCGATTATCGCTGCCTGTGAGAAGGCTCTCGCTGAGGAGAGTAGCTCTGGCGGTCAAGATGGTAACGGCGAGGGAGGAGAGGGCGAGGAGTTCGATCCTTTTTATGACAAAGCCGTTGAACTTGTTCTAGAAAAGGGACAGGCATCAACTTCGATGATCCAACGAACCTTTCGCATCGGTTATAACCGGGCCGCTCGAATTATTGAGATGATGGAGCGGGAGGGGGTTGTTGGAAAGATGGATGGTGTTAAGCCTCGCGAGGTTCTGGCGCCACACCCGGAGCGGGACGCTGTGTAGGGGGGTCGGAGCTAGCAAACGGGGGAGACGCTACTGCAGCGCCCGAGAGGTCATAACCTAGCGTTGCGACAGCGCCTTGGTGGGGTATTCGTTGAACTTAGTCGTAACGAGCATTACAATGAGGAGTAGGATTTCCCATGAACGATGAGAAAAGATATCCGGGAGCAGGCCAGACCGAGGGCGTAACTGCTCATCCAGTGAAGGGGCCTGCGTCGCTCCTTGATAAGATTCGCAATACACTTGCGAATACCGCCCCTGAACGGTGGGAGCAGGGTGGCGAGCCGCTTGATCCGAATCGGCGGTTTCCGCGCTCTCATGAGACTTGGGAACAGGTATTCTTCACAGACACAAAAAGCGGAACGCTCGTGTTGAGGTCGTCCACCCCCGTCTCCAATAATTTCTTCGGCGGGGGATACAGTTTAAGCGTAGCGGGTCCCTCCCGGTTCTTAATTGAGCTGCGAGGTCGGGGCTGGTCTCCAAAGGCGCTTCTCGACCCGGCGTTTCGTGGCGCAGGGGGAATCGAAAAGACCCCGCAGGTGCTCGCTGAGGGAGATGTCGCGGAGCAGCTCTATCTTGAGATTGAGCTGATTGTGAAGCAGTACCGTGAGAGCCTCCGTCGAGATTTCAACGATTCGGTGGCTCGTCTCACCGCAAATATCAAAGAGGCTATCGGAGAAACCACCGCGGGCGATTGGCAGATCGTTGAGGGGGATGTCGGAGTTAAAGGATATCGCACCGAGATTAACAACCTCACCGTTACTGTCGCCTGCATGAAGAAGGACATTAGCACCTCGTATACTATGACGGTTAGTCGATCTGGACTTGTATGGCACTGCAGGGACCCCTTCATCATTCAGGAGGTGTTCACCTTAGTGGATGAGTCGGTCCGAACAGCTTCCTTGGAGCACCTCGGAAAGGTTCTCGACGATATGTTGTGATGTTAGGACTCTAACTGGAGCTCTACAAGCTTGATGTATTCAGCTTCGAGATCGGTATACTGAGAGCGCAACCCCTCAAGTCGTTCGTAGACGTTTTGATGGGCGACTATTACGTCACGGAGTTGGGCACTCGCGTTCGTTAGCGCGTTTGAGAGCGCCTCGAATACAGCCCGTTGATCCTCAGTCATCGAGATCTCGGTCGACATCTTGTCGATAGTTTTGAGTGATTCCGCGAGCCTGCGCTCAAGTGACACGGATTCGGTGGATATATCACTGTAATTAGACATGACTGACTGGAGTGCGACCTCATCGTCCTGCTTCTCCGCCTTCATCTCCTGGTGAGCCGCCTCTCTTGCTATCACATCGGCGTGCGCGCTCGTAAGCTTTTGCTCAAGCTCGACCCGGGCCTTCCGTTGCGACTCTACCGTCGACCGATACTCGGTGGCCTTTCTCTGAATGGCCGCGAGTTGCTTCTTTGAGATCATCTGCTCCTCGCCGGCGAGAAGATCTATGATCTTTGTTTCAAGCACCCTCGCTTCCTCTCGGATTCTTGAGATCTCTTGATCAGAGTCTCCCCCGCTTAGCCGCTTGCCTACCAGTAGTCCTGCCAACGGCACGGTCACCGAGACAAGGAGGGCCGGAATGAGGAAAAGGTCGTCCATGGGGAGATAGTAGCACTGGTCGCTCGAGGCGGGGTAGAGAGGTATTTACTAACAGGGTGGTGAAAAATGATTTCCTGTTGCGCATTTCGATAGTTTGACTGCAACTTTGTTGGAGCCGCCGAAAAAATCCTCAACGTATCTCAGTGGATACGCCTCCGGTTTTTTCGTCGTCTCCGCCTCGTTTCGTCAAAACTCTCAAAATGCTCACGACGGAACCATTTTTCACCACCCTGCTCAAGCCCGTGGTTCAAAGAGACCTCTTCAATAGCCTCTCAATTGGGGGTAGACTAATGCTAGTTGTTTATATCCCTTGAGATACCTCCCACCATGCGCGTAGCCCTGATCCACGTCCCGAGAGCCATGATGACGATTGGCGATGCTATGAGGATGACCAAGTGGGCATTGGTTACGTCCAACTTCTTTTTTACTCAGCTCAACGATATCGCTGAGCAAACGACCGAACCTTTCTCCCTTGAGTTGTACGCAAAGGGAACGATCGTCTACATCTGTATCGCCGCTGAAGAGGAAACGCTGCAACTTATTACCAAAGCGATATACGGTTGGTGGGCTGACGTTGAAATTGAGTACATTGACGACTACACCACAGAGATAAATGACCAAACCGTCGCGGTTGGCGCGGATCTCGACCTGGAGTGGCCGGACATTTATCCGCTTCAGAACTTCCGGGCGTTCGCGTGGGATAGTATGGCTCCTGTCGTTACTACCCTGTCGCGAATCTCCGAGTTCGAGAACGTCCTGGTCCAGGTTGTTGTTCGACCACTTCGCGACACCCCGTTACTTCATGCGAAGTTAGGCGCGCTCCGAAAGATCGAGCAGTTCTGCCGCCTCTTCAGGACGCGAACGTGGCTTAAGAAGGATATCGCCAACCAGAGCATAAAACTTGTCAAAGAGAAGTGCCTCTCTCGCCTCTTCAAGATCAACTATCGCGTTACGGCGTTCGCCGACCTTCCTAAGAACGCATCAAAGAAAGACGCAGCTTCACTCCAATCCCGCCTCGCCCTCCATGTACGAGCGGCCACCCACGCGGTGAAGTATCTCAATACGGCGGATGAGAATCGGCTTCGAACCCGACCGCTTCGGTATGGGCCCTCCGTGATTAAGCTCATGCAGCAACGAAGATTCAATAGCCCCTTCATGGTATCGGCGATTGAACTCTCAACCCTGTGGCACCCTCCGTCCGCCGGGACGCTTCCCAATACAGCTCTCGTGCTCTCCCGCAAAGCGCCGCCACCGCGAACCCTGCCATCCACTCCAAACGATCCTCAGATAAGTTTTTTTGGCGTCACTAACTATCGCGATCAGACGACCCCGTTTGGCTTTCGCCGATTCGATCGACGCCGCCATCTCTACGCTCTCGGAAAATCCGGAAACGGGAAGTCGTGTTTCCTTCAACTTCTCATCAAGGCTGATATCGATAACGGCTTCGGCTGCGCGGTGCTCGATCCTCACGGGGACCTCTCTGACGAGATATTAAAGACGATCCCTAAACACCGACTCAAGGATGTCGTCATCTTCGATCCGAGCGATCTGGAGCACCCGCCGAGCTTCAACCCGATGATTCCTATCAGACCGGACCTCAAAGTTCGAGTCATGCTCAGCTTCCTCGATACCTTTAAGCGGGTTTTCGGCGATGGGTGGTCGGAAAAGATGGACCATATCCTGCGCTACGCCATCAACGCGCTCCTGAACATCCCGGGCGCTAGTATCGTCTCGCTCCGTCGACTTCTCTCAGACGACGAGTTCCGCAGAGAGGTCGTATCCCGAAGCACCGATGAATCGGTGCGAAGATTCTGGGAGGTTGAGTTTCCATCTCGGCGCCAAGAGTTTGAGGAGGGGCCTGTGTCGCAACTTCTCAATCGCTTAGATGAGTTGCTCGCTACGGACATGATTCGAAACATTCTCGGACAGCCGACAAACACCTTTGACTTCCGTGACTTCATCGACTCCCGCAAGATCGTAATCTTCAAGATATCGAAGGGTGTACTTGGTGCCGAGAACGCCTCGCTGCTTGGGTCCCTCATCATCTGGAAGCTCTACGAAGCAGCGATGTCACGAGCTGATATTCCGGTAGAGTCTCGTCAGGACTTTTACGTGTACGTCGATGAGTTCCAGAATTTCGCTACTCCGTCATTCGGAGAGATTCTCAGCGAGTCGCGCAAGTACCGCCTCTGCCTCACCTTCGCCAATCAGTTCCTCGGTCAACTACCGCAAACCGTCAAGGAGACCATCTTTGGAAATGTGGCGAACCTGGTGTGCTTCCGAGTAGGGGCTGATGACGCCGCCACCGTAGCCCAGGAATTTAAACCACGATTCGGATCCGAAGATCTCCTCAACCTTGCCCTTCGGGAGTTTTATGTGAAGATGAGTATCGACGGAGAGGTGCTAGAGGCATTCTCGGGATATACCCTCGACGTTCAGAACGCTGCCACCACTGAGAATTCGGCGAAGGCATGCGTCGAGCACTCCCGTTCAAAATACGCGCTGCCTCTGTCTGTGGCGCAGGAGCAGCTCGCGCTCTCAGAGATCATGTCACCTCGCGCGATGAGCCGATCGTAGCTTGGAGATATCTGCCACCACCAGAGGTAATGCTATGAGAACTGTTGCACTGATCGGAGCAGGAAAAATTGGAGAGACCATCACTGCCCTGTTCGCTGCCTCCGGACGGTACAAGATCAAGGTATGTGACGTCGACCTGAAACGGGCCGAGGTTGCCGCTCTGGATAAGAGTTGTTGCGAGGCTCACCTGGTGAACCTCAACGACTCGGGCGCTCTTCGCAAGCTCCTTGCGGACTGCGAGATCGTTGTCAGTGCCCTTCCCTTCTTTTGCAACCGAGCCGTGGCGCAAGCGGCTCACGACGTGGGAATCCACTACGCTGACCTTACCGAGGACGTAGAGACCTCAAAATTTATCGCGCACCTCTCGCAGAATTCTCGTTCGTGCTTTATGCCGCAGTGCGGTCTCGCTCCTGGATTCATTAGTATCGCGGCCGCGCACCTCGTCGGATTGTTAGATTCGGTAGACTCCCTCAAGCTTCGCGTGGGAGCGCTTCCGATATATCCGACTAACCGGTTGATGTACAATCTCACCTGGTCCACCGACGGGTTAATCAACGAGTACTGCAATCCCTGCGAAGTAATTCAGAGTGGGGTTAAGCTTACCGTCCCCGCGCTCGAAGGTCTTGAGCAGTTTTCCTTCGACGGAGATGAGTACGAGGCGTTTAACACCTCAGGAGGCCTCGGCACCCTTGCGGACGCTCTACACGGCAAGGTGAGCGACCTTAACTACAAAACGATTCGGTATCCCGGCCATAGAGACCTCGTTTCATTTCTTCTGCACGACCTTAAGTTCATTAACGATCGCGCCGGACTGAAGCAGGTATTCGAGAGGAGCATCCCCACAACGGGACAGGATAAATGCATCATCTTTGTTGAGGCATCGGGAATCCTGAAGGGTGTGAGGACACAGAAAACCTACGCGAGTTGTGTGTATAACCAGACCGTGGCCGGCAAGCATTATAGTGCCATTCAGATTACGACAGCCGCGGGAATTTGCGCCCCTATCGATCTCCTCCTCTCAGGGGCGATCGGCAAGAGGTCCGGGTTCATTCGCGCGGAAGATATCTCACTCACCGATTTCCTGGCGAACGAGTTCGGGAAGTTGTGTCGAGATGATCGCGCGTTGCGGGGGATTTTGTAGGGGGGCCACTGCGCAACGGGCTAATGCGCAACGGGCTACTGCGCAACCTGATTGTAGCCGCGACATCACGGGGCGACCGTCCTCCGGGTATGAATTCCGGCGATCGAGGACGGTCGCCCTCCCGTACACTGGATCGAGCAAGGTATCATCCTACTATGCGCCTCCTCCCAACACCCTCTCAAATCTCTGCAATCCGAGATCAAGCTCCTCTTTGGTGATAATGAGTGGTGGCGCGACACGAAGGGTCTGCATACGAGTATCTTTACACAAGAGCCCCTCATACTTGAGCTTCTTACAAAAATCTTTAGCCGTACCGGCCGAGGGGTCGATGTCGATACCGATCAGGAGCCCACGACCTCGAACCTCTTTGACGATCGGCGAACGAATTTCTTGCAATCGTTTTACCGCGTACTCTCCAAGCTCCGCGGCGTGCTCGTGCGGCTTCTCTTCGTTGACAATCGCAATCACCTCTCTCGCGATAGCGCACGCGAACGGATTACCACCCATCGTCGAGCCATGCGAACCGGCACTAAACACGTGCATCACGGAGTCATTGGCGGCGATACAGGAGATTGGAGCGATACCGCCTCCAAGGGACTTAGCGAGGATGACGATATCTGGATCGACGTTCTCGTGATCGCACGCGAAGATCTTTCCGGTACGGCACATACCGGTCTGTATCTCATCCGCGATGAGGAGCACGTTGTGGCGGGTGCAGATCTCACGCACCTTTCCCAAATATCCATCGGGAGGGATGATGACTCCCCCCTCTCCTTGAATAGGCTCGACCATAACCGCGGCGGTGTGAGGAGTAATCGCCGCTTCAACGGCATCGGCATCTCCGAACGGTACGCTCTTGAATCCTGGGGTGTAGGGACCAAAGGCTCGCCGACTATCCTCTGAGGTGCTGAAGCTCACAATCGTCGTTGTGCGGCCGTGGAAGTTTCCGTCACAGGTTATTATCTCGGCCTTATCTTCAGGGATCTTTTTAACGTCATACGCCCACCGACGAGCGGCCTTGATAGAGGTCTCAACCGCCTCAGCCCCTGAGTTCATCACGAGCACCTTGTCTTTACGACAGAACTTCGCGAGCTCCTCAGCGAGAAGCGCGAACTGCTCTGAATAAAAAGCTCGAGAGGTCAACGTAAGCTTATCAAGCTGCGAGTGCGCTACCCTTGCAATCCGTTCGTTGCAGTGGCCGAAGTTAAGCGCGCTATAGGCGCTGAGGAAATCAAGGTAGCGGTGCCCATCTACATCGGTGACCCAGACCCCTTTCGCGGACTCAATAACGATCGGAAGGGGCGCGTAGTTGTGCGCCGCGTGAGCTTCCGTCTTCTCAATCAGTCCCTTTGTTTTTTCGTCGAGAGCCATGGGGATGCACTACCGTGGGAGACACACGCCATCGCTGTGTCGGGTATATCCACTAGTATACCCTGCCGCTCCGCAAAGCGCATAGGTGATAATACTACCCCTAGCAGGGTGGTGAAAAATGATTTCCTGTTGCGCATTTCGATAGTTTGACTGCAACTTCGTTGGAGCCGCCGAAAAGATCCTCAACGTATCTCATTGGATACGCCTCCGGTTTTTTCGTCGTCTCCGCCTCGTTTCGTCAAAACTCGCAAAATGCTCACGACGGAACCATTTTTCACCACCCTGCTAGAACTTGGCGAACCCTGGGAATCGAGGGAATCCGATAACATCTCGGATATTTGTCATCCCCGTGAGGTACATAAGCAACCGCTCAAAGCCGAGCCCGAAACCGGAATGAGGCACGGTACCGAACTTGCGAAGCTCAAGATACCACCAGTAGGAACGCTCATCGAGCCCCATGGCGCGGATCTTCTCAAGGAGAACATCGTGGCGTTCCTCACGTTGCGACCCACCTACGATCTCCCCCAACCGAGGAACGAGCACATCCATCGCTCGTACCGTCTTACCGTCCTCATTGAGGCGCATATAGAACGCTTTAATGTCCTTCGGGTAGTTCACAACGGTAACTGGACCTTTCACGTACTCATCCGTCAGGAATCGCTCATGCTCAGATTGAAGATCGATCCCCCACTTCACGTGATACTCGAAAGCCTTGCCACTCTGTTCAAGGATGCGAATGGCGTCGGTGTAATCCATCGTCGTAAACGGGGTCTCCGCAACGCGACGAAGGTTATCGAGGTGTCCCTCCTGCGCCCACTCCTGTGAGGCGAGGAACTCAAGCTCAGAACGGGAGGAGGCGAGCACCTGCTTCAAAACATCCTGAACGAACTCCTGCGCAAGAAGCATATTGTCTTGCAACTCGTAGAAAGCCATCTCTGGCTCGATCATCCAGAATTCGGCGAGATGTCGTGTCGTGTTCGAATTCTCGGCCCTGAATGTTGGACCGAAGGTGTAGATCTTTGAGAGACCCATCGCGCAGATCTCTCCCTCAAGTTGCCCTGAAACGGTGAGACTCGCCGGTTCCTTGAAGAAGTCCTGAGAAAAGTCCACCTTGCCGTTCAAACGCGGAGGGTTCTCCGGATCGAACGTCGAGACGTGAAACATCTCGCCAGCTCCCTCACAATCAGAGGTGCTGATAATAGGGGTGTGGATGTAGAAGAATCCACGTTCAGTAAAGAACTTATGAACGGCGAACGCCGCCGCGGAACGAATGCGCAGCACCGCGCCCATCGTAGCGGTTCGAGGTCGAAGGTGAAGTTGCTCACGGAGAAACTCAAGGGAGTGCCCTTTCTTTTGAAGTGGGTAGATCTCAGGGTCAGCCTCTCCCAGGAGCTCAAGCTCCTTAACCTGGAACTCATACTTCTGCCCCTTTGCCGGAGACACGACCAACTCTCCTGAAACCTTAATGGAAGCGCCCGTTGAGAGCTTTGAAGCGTTCTCCGCATAGGCCGGCAACTGCGGGTCGACCACAAGTTGGAGATTCGTGACCGAGGTTCCGTCCGACAACTCGATGAAGGACACTCGCTTCGACTGCCGATGAGTTCGGATCCAGCCAGCGAGCTGGAGCGTACCCACAGGCACCTTATCGTTGGAAATATCGTGAATCGAAACGTAGTTGGGCATAACTCCTCCAAGATGTTTTGGTATATCAGACTTTACCCAGGCTATGCCACCCACCCCAAAATCCTCCAACGAATCACGCACCTCTGCCCCCATGAACGTGCTCGTGCACGTAAACGTGAACGTACCCGCGCTCACACCGAATCTCAGTCCACCGCCGAGTTTGTCCGCCCCAACGACGAAAAGGCTCCCTTCCCGCTTGATTCTATCCGCCAGAGAGGCTAGTCTCCCCAGCACGTTACGGACGTATCGGGGTGTAGCTCAGCCCGGCTAGAGCACTAGTTTTGGGAACTAGGGGTCGGAGGTTCAAATCCTCTCACCCCGATTTTTTCGTCCATTTTCAGGTAACAACCCTCAATCTCACAACGCTCCGCTCCATCTCTTCATCGGAAAATCCGCTCCATTTCTTCTTCATCGAAAATCCGCTCCATTTCTTCTTCATCGGAAATCCGCTCCGAGGCGCAGAGACGCACCTTTTTAACCGCACTCTCGATACCCCCTCCTCAGCCGCACCATTCTCGATTCATCTCTTCTGGAGAGCGCGCATGAACAGATTCGCCCCCACTGTAACCTTTGCTTTCCTGCTGTGCATCGGGTGCCCGTACGCCCATGGAGAGTCGCCCCTAACCCGACGCAACCTCTTTCAACCGATAGATACGACACCTACCCCTCGACCACTGACCGCCATACCTCCCCTTCAGCGATACCCTCTGAATGCGCTCACCCTCACCGCCATTATCACGAACGCCCAAGGCGAGCGTTTTGCGAGCGTCGAGAACCCTGAAGGGGTCGGATACAAGGTCGAGCGAGGGACGATTATTGGAGACAGAGGAGCGCGCGTTGTCGAGATCTCCAATAAGGGTATCGTCGTGGAGGAATCAGGGGCGGAATCAGGGGCGGAATCAGGGGCGGATGGAGTGAGGAATCGAGAGATCTTGTTGAGGGTGGAGGGATGAGAGAGGGGAATCGGAGAGATCCGCCAAAACTAAACAGGAGCACCCATGCCCCTCACGGGCCGGATATGTGCGGCGCTTCCGAATTGAATGGCGACGAACGACCCAAATCGAAAATGTAGTCGCAATTCCGGCCCGTGGGGACACAGCCCCTATCGGACCTACCCTCCCCTTCGCACCCCATGCACCACATTCGACAATCGATCCAATGACCGATACGAGATAGCCTCGGCGATCGTCTCCTCGTCTATCTGGTCGCTCTCAGCGAGATCGGCGATGGTGCGTGCGACTCGAAGCACACGAACGTAACCGCGCGCGCTCATTCCAAGCCGTTTAATCGCCTGGGTGAGGAGTTCACGAGCGCCTGGCGTAACCTCCGCGCTCTCACGAATGACCCCATCAGAAACCTCATTGTTGAGGGTCCCGTATCGCTCTAGCTGCCGCGCCCTCGCCCTACGCACCGCCTCAGCGAGCGAGGCGTGTTGATTCGTCTTTATGATAGGCGGGGAGACAAGGTCCTCTACCTCAACGGATTCGAGCTCGACGTGCATATCGATCCGGTCAAGGATCGGTTGAGATAATTTAGCGATGTAGTCGCGGATAGCGTGATGAGGACATCGACATCCGCCACCCTTTGAACCGAAACGACCACATGGACAGGGATTCATCGCTGCGATTAATTGGAAACGGGCTGGAAAGTTAACGGAGGCGCGCGCGCGAGCGACCTGCACCCAACCCACTTCAAGTGGGGAACGAAGAGACTCGACCGTAGTTCGCCGAAACTCCGGAAACTCATCAAGGAAGAGAACGCCACGGTGCGCAAGGCTGATCTCACCCGGGCGAGGGCCCAATCCTCCACCGATCAGCCCTACGTCGCTAATCACATAATGCGGGGTCCTAAATGGGCGCACCCCGGAGAGAACGGGCTCAGTCGGCTGCCCAGCGATGCTATGAATTCGCAACACCTCCAACATCTCCGCGGATGAAAGTGGTGGAAGGAGCGAGGCGAGACGCTCGGCGAGCATACTCTTGCCGCAACCGGGCGGACCTATCATCAAAAGATTATGAGCTCCGGCTGCCGCTATGGTGAGCGCTCGCTTCGCGGCGTGTTGTCCGACCACATCGTCGAAACTCTTGGGTTCATACCGAGAGGCGAGAGGAGCGCAGGTGTGATATCGGGCCTCCTCCCTGCCGTTGAGTATTCGAATTACCTGTGAAAGGGTTTGAACTCCCAGCACCCGCACACCTTGAACCACCGCGGCCTCGGCTCCGTTAGCATCCGGCACCACGATGACCTTTCGCCTCTGTTGAGCGGCCGCAACCGCGTGCGCGGTGATTCCCGGGGTCTCTTTTACCTCGCCGGTCAGAGAGAGCTCCCCACAGAACGCCAGATCATGCAGCGACTGCTGCGGCACCCCTCCGAGGGCGCACGCGAGAGCGACAGCGATTGGAAGGTCGAACGCGGCGCTCTCCTTCTTCACCTCAGCGGGCGCTAGGTTGACGAGGATCTCCTGACCGGCGTCAAAGCCGCTATGCTCCAACGCTGACACGATACGGTCCCGCGACTCGCGGACAGCGGTCCCCCCAAGGCCCAAAACGGTGAACCGCTTTTGACCTCCCCGAACGGATAACTCGACCTGTACCGGGAGGGCGTCGAGGCCAACCACACAACTTGAATGAACGGTAGCAAACATATCGCTCTGTTCGGGAACTTTACCTAAAAGTTGCCTCGCCCCCGATCGCACGGTACGACTTGTGCTAACCATGAGACACCCGAACGGAAAGGCTTTAGTAGTCTTGCCGGATTAATAGGTTAGTAGCTGCGCGGGACGAGGGCAGGTAATTATTTCCTTGGGGTCGATGGAAACAAATTCAGTAAACGAAGCACTGCTGCACGACATCTGGCAAAAGATACCGTCAGAGGAGCGCGCGGCGGTCGTCTCGCAAGCTCAATCAACTGCCATTTCAACCATCCTCATAGTGTTACTGTTTGGATGGGCTATGGCGGTCGGCATGCGGGAGCAGTGGTTTTTTTGGGGCACCTTTCTGATCGTCCCATTCGCCTTCCAAGTGGCGACCTCCAAAGCATGGCACTCACTCAAGCCTAAGCTTATCGTGGAGTATACCGCGGCCCGAGCGGCCGCCTGTTTCTATGCGCAGCAAGCCAACGGGGAATACCTCGTTCCACACGCTCAGTTTAAGGGGTTTCTGGAGCGGGTGGGGTCTGAGAGCCAGCCAACAGAGGAGAATCTCTCACCGGACGGCCTAGAAGGGCCTCGTGGGCCCATGCCGGTTTGGATCGTCCTCTTTCCAGACTCTATTGTGATGTTCTCTGAGACTCCGTTCGGCTCGCAACGAGAGTTTGCGCACCACTTGTCCGAAGAGATCTCGATCAGCACCGAGGAGTTGGATGAGGACTTCGGTGGTCAACGCCCCCTCATGATATCGGTGCGTGATGCAAGCGGAGAGGAGCAACTTTGGAGTCTCTCAAGCAAGCATACCGCTCAACTTACGGCCTGTCAGCGAAAACTCATTAGTGCGATGGAGAGACGCCGGGCGATGGCCGAACAGACCGCGCTGGAGAAACAAAACGCCATCAAGCAGGAGATTCAAGCGGCCATTGGGGCGTAACCCGCGGTCATCCCCTCCTTTCGAGCCCGGCGAGCGCCATAAACGAGCCGCTAAAGGGACCTCCACCCTCGTTTCGTAACTTGCGACTCCAGCGGTTGCGAGAGATGATTAGGGCTAGCGTGTATTCTGGAGTGCGAACTACACACGCCCCTCTGCCCCGACTAGCCCGTCCACAAGATGGCCATAAAGGTAGGTGAGAGGAGCGTTTGAGTTCCCTTAGCCCATTCAGTCAACGACCATATGAATCGCTCTCGACACTCATTATCCCTCGGCCCCCTCCTCACTATCACAGCCTCGCTTCTCGCTACCGGGGTGTATCCGATTGAATCTGCCTCTGCTCAGACGGGCCAGGAGGCCGTGGTGGCATCGACCCTCTCTTCGAAACAAAAGGTCACGATCATCATCGATCGTGAGCGCACACCCGAGCGAACCATCCTTCTTCTCAAAATTATGGTCCCGCAAGACGCGAAGGTCGAGTCCTTCGCGCTCCAAAATCCATCCCGCATCGTTGTCGACTTTCAGGGGGTCGTGATCAAGACGAGCGAAAATTTGGTACCACCCAAGAACTCTGCCATAAAGATGATTCGCCTTGGAGCGCACGCCGACAAATTGAGAATCGTAATCGATCTCGCCACAACCGCAGCGCCTCAGTATGAATGGCGTGAAAGCCCTCGACAGGCCACGTTGCGTATCGTTGAATCAGGAACGGCACCTGTGCCTCCTGTCGTTCCTCCAGTCGAGCCTACCAAGCCGCCGGTGACCAAGGCGCCGGTGGTTGCCACTCGAGTGGTCGAGGCAGCAGCTCCAACGAGCCCTCCTACAGCGGTTCCATCACAAGCACCGACGCTCAAGCCGACCCTGACATCAACCCCACTGCCAACCCAACTGCCAACCCCACTGCCAACGAAAGCGCCAACGCTCGCGCCACCCCCCGCCCCGACCACGCTGCCAACGGTGGAACAACACCCGACTACTACCGCACCAAAACTTCCAGACATGACCGACAAGGAACTTGAGGATGCCCTCGACAAAGAGGTAGCGAAAGCATCACAAGCACTAGAACGGGGAGAGGAGCTTCCGGACATTACCGAGTTTGAGGGCGAAGATCTCGTCGACGTTCCCTTGGAGGATCTCGAACAGTCGGACCTCTCTGAGGAGAAGGTGCCGAAGGCACC
Source organism: Pseudomonadota bacterium (assembly GCA_039799965.1). Taxonomy (GTDB): domain Bacteria; phylum Bdellovibrionota_C; class UBA2361; order UBA2361; family OMII01; genus OMII01. The sequence goes on along the minus strand of JBDLRS010000011.1, from coordinate 34,204 downwards.
GCCAGCCGCTCCTACCGCACAATCACCCGGGCTCGTAACGAAGGATATGCAGACCAGCACGACGAATTCATCTGCAATTAAACCGAACTCGTTATCAGGACTTCGCGCTAACACAGTTCCGGCGGCCCCCGTTACCGACTTTACGGTGCAACGGGCGGAGTTCTCATTCCTTGAGCCTGACCATAAAGAAGCGTTCAGGCTCTCGTTGACCCAAGGAAACGCCCAAGCTCAGATGAGCAAGGTAGATCCAACAACCTACAAGGTAGTCATCTCTAAGTGCGGTCTCGCTAACCTAGGCCTCGCCCTTCCGCAGTACCCCCCAGCGGAGTTCAAGGGGATATTGGCTGCTACACCGAAAGTTGCGGGGGATACGGTTGAGATAACCATCCAGGTCGAAGAGGGTGTCTCCCTGTCCACCCTCATGCGGGACAAAGAGTTGTGGATTAAACGGCAGTAGGTGCGCGATAGGGACATTTGGGCGACCCGGTCCCCCTTCGCCTAGCAGCGAACGAAGTGTTTTAAGCAACTTACCATAAGCCCACGTACGATCACTCCCTACGAACTACCAGCACTCAAGTTCCCTTCCCCCGCAACCGACTTACCCTATACGAGGTTGCCCTGCCGTCGAGCGGGACGATCTTGTATGGCTACACATACCGCAAACGGTGGGCACCACTATGGATAGACGCATCTCGATTGGCGTACCGAAGGAAACCGGCAAGGGAGAGACCCGTGTAGCGGCAACCCCCGACTCCGTTAAACGCCTCGCCAAATATGGCTTCGACATTCACATTGAGGAGGGCGCGGGACTCTCGGCCGGTTTCCGAGATGAGGACTACGACGCCGTTGGCGCTACGATCGTCTCTCCGCGAGAGGTATGGGCGACTCACCTCGTAACCAAGATTGCACCTCCCACTGAGCACGAAAGCTCTCGTATTCAATCGGGCGCGATGATCGTGTCGCTTCTTGAGCCGCACCGCAACGCGCATCTCCTGGAACGGTTCGCGAGGGAAAAGGTAGACGCGCTCGCGCTTGAGGCGATTCCACGAACCTCTCGCGCTCAGGCGATGGACGTTCTCTCCTCGCAGGCGGGTATCGCTGGGTATCGCGCGGTGCTTGAGGCGGCACACCACTACGGACGATTCTTTCCGATGATGATGACCTCCGCGGGATCCGCGAAGGCCACGAAGGTTACCGTTCTCGGCGCCGGAGTTGCGGGACTTCAAGCGATCGCGACAGCCAGAAAACTCGGTGCTACGGTCGAAGCGTACGACGTCCGTCCGGAGACGCGCGAACAGATCCTCTCCCTTGGAGCGAAACCGATAGAGATAAAGCTTGAGGAATCGGGCTCCGGTGAGGGGGGCTACGCGAAAGAGCTCTCTGAGGAATCAAAAAAGAGGATCCAAGATGCCCTCGATGAGAAGCTCTCAAAAAGCGACATCATCATCTCCACCGCGAACGTGCCAGGTCGCAAAGCTCCACTCCTCGTTTCTGAGTCGGTTGTTGCCTCTATGCGGTGCGGCTCAGTGGTCGTTGATATGGCGACGCCAAGCGGAGGAAACTGCCCGCTCAGCAAGCCTGATGAGATCGTTGACTACAAGGGGGTAAAGATCGTGGGGCACACGAACTACCCAGCGATGATGGCGACCGACTCAAGCAGCTTCTTCGCTCGGAACCTCGTCTCCCTCTTCGATCTCTTCGTTAAACCCCGCGATAGCGGAGAATCAACGTTTATTGTGAACCTTGAGGACGACATCATCGAAGCGTCGTTGCTCGTTCACCAAGGCATCTTACGCTTGAAAGGAAAATAGGAGCGCTATGTCACCAACGATGACCGCCATATACGTATTTACCCTCGCCTGTTTCGTGGGATACCACGTTATCTGGGGAGTCACACCGGCGCTCCACACCCCGCTGATGGCGGTAACCAACGCCATCAGCGCCATCCTGGTGATCGGCGCGATGCTCGTCGCGGGCTCGCCTCAAGCGAATCAATCGGTATGGATTCAGGTTTTAGGATTCTTCGCGGTCATGTTGGCCGCAATCAATATCTTCGGTGGTTTTGTGGTGACTAATCGCATTTTAGCGATGTTCAAAAAGAAATAGCTGAGAGCCCCTATATGAATCTACCTCACGACTTCTTCGCCTTCGCGTACCTTGTCGCATCGATCATGTTTATCTTCGGGCTCAAAGGACTCAGTCATCCCAAGACCGCCCTTCGAGGAAATCTCTTCTCGATGCTCGGCATGGCTTTCGCCATCGTCGTTACCCTCTTTCACCCCAACGTCTCAAACTACGGCATCATCTTCGGCGGCCTCGCAGCAGGCGCGGTAATCGGAGTTCCACTCGCGATGCGGATCAAGATGACCGCTATGCCACAACTCGTCGCAGCTCTGCATAGCTTCGTAGGCCTCGCCGCCGTGTTAGTCGCCTCCGGAACCTACCTCATGCACGTTCATGATGGACACACCAACGCTGTGCTTCTCACTGAGCTTGTGGTCGGAAGCGCAATCGGCGCTATAACCTTTACCGGGTCGCTCATCGCGTTTGGAAAACTCCAAGCACTGCTCGGGTCGGCCCCGCTCATTTTCAAGGGACAGCATGCGCTCAACGCGCTCCTGATCGGGGCTGTCGTGGTGCTATCGGCGCTCTTCGCGTACGACCACACTATCACACTCTTCGTGGCGGTAACGGCTATTGCCCTCCTACTTGGATTCCTTCTTGTACTCCCGATTGGAGGCTCGGATATGCCGGTGGTTGTATCGATGCTTAACTCCTACTCGGGCTGGGCTGCGTCAGCCACCGGATTCACACTCAACAATCAACTGCTCATCGCTACGGGCGCTCTCGTTGGTTCCAGCGGAGCTATCCTCTCCTACATCATGTGTAAGGCGATGAACCGTTCTCTCATGAATGTTATTCTCGGTGGATTTGGAACAACAGCAGAGGCAGCCGCCGCAGACGCGTCGAAGAGATCATGTCGGTCGGCAAGCACTGAGGATGCCGCGTTCATGTTCGAAAACGCCTCGAGCGTCATCGTCGTGCCTGGGTACGGTATGGCGGTCGCGCAAGCGCAGCACGCAGTCAAAGAGCTCTTTGAGCAACTTCAATCGCGAGGAGTTGAGGTTAAATTCGCGATTCACCCGGTTGCTGGCCGTATGCCTGGACACATGAACGTGCTCCTGGCTGAATCGGAGATCCCCTACGATTCAGTTCTCGAACTTGAGGAGATTAACCCTGACTTCGCTCGCGCCGATGCGGTTCTCGTCATCGGAGCCAATGACGTGGTTAATCCAGCGGCACGTACCAATACGTCGAGCCCACTCTACGGCATGCCCATCCTTGAGGCGTACAAATCGAAGATGGTCTATGTCATCAAACGCTCCATGAACCCAGGCTATTCAGGTGTCGAAAACGACCTGTTCTACCTCGATAACTGCTCGCTGATCTTCGGAGACGCGAAGAAGGTGTGCGAGGGGCTGGTAAACTGCCTCAAAGCCAACTAGCAGGGTGGTGAAAAATGATTTCCTGTTGCGCATTTCGATAGTGTGACTGCAACTTCGTTGGAGCTGCCGAAAAAATCCTCAACGTATCTCGGTGGATACGCCTCCGGTTTTTTCGTCATCTCCGCCTTGTTTCGTCAAAACTTTCAAAATGCTCACGACGGAACCATTTTTCACCACCCTGCTAGAGTCGCTCAATTTTGAGGGAATCGCCAACCAACTTAAGAAGCGACTCCTTGCCGTTAATCGAGGTCTCGAGCACTACCTCACGCTCCCACAGAGCCGCCACGTGCTTAAGCGTGTGCTCCGCGTACTCAAGCTGAAGATCTCGACCGTCATGGTAGTGCTTCATATAGAGTATGCGGCTCTTCCCAAAATCCGCATCCTCGATCTTTATAACCGGAATAGAGCCGGTACCAACGTTCCTGATAAGGTTCTCTTTGACCTCGCGCCACCCCTCTTCGCTGGCGACCTTGGTGATAACGCGATCTTTTCCCCGGCGCTCGTGCTGGAAGAGGTGCAGCTCCTCCATTATCTCGCGTGTAAGAAATCGGCGAAGGAAGGACTGGTCACGGTCCGCTTCGCGTACCTCAAAGATCTTTTTACGACCCGGGGTTTCGTTCTCGTCTTTGATCCCTTCAGCGGTTGGCGGCTCATCGTCCGACCACTCTCTACCAATGTCTCCCTGATTCCAGCGACGCTCGATATCGTGCCACAGAACGAATCCGAGGTGATATGGATTGAGCCCACCTGGGTGGGGGCGCAACACCTGGTTGTGCCGTACGAGGAACTCAAGGTGCATCCCTTGCGGGAGCTTAAGCTCGTTAAGGATCTTATGATGCCAGTAGCTCGCCCATCCCTCGTTCATGATCTTGGTGTCCATCTGCGGCATGAAGTACTGCGTCTGCGCGTCAACGATCAACAGGATGTCCCTCTTCCACTCAGGGAGGTACGGATTATACTTGGCGATAAACTGCAGGATATTCTCCTGCGGCTCCGCTGGAACCCGTGTAAGATTAGGTGGCTTATACTCCTTCGCCGGATGAATTTCTCGCCACGGGTCCGCCGCTGGCTGCGATCGCTCCCACGCCCGAAGAACCTGCTCATCCTGAGAGAGTTGTGTAATAGCGAGATTTCGAGACCGTTGGTAACAGATCGCGTGCGCGTGATCGATCATGTTCTCGACAGCCTCGACACCGATCGAGGGATCCTCTTGGTACGAGCTAATTCTCTGTCCGTGGCTCTTAAAGGACTGAAGAACGTGCTCCGCTTTGGTTCCCGAGGTAAAGGTGAAGTTGTTTGCGAAAAAGTCGTTATGGCCGTATACGTGGGCTATAGTGAGCACCTGTAACAGGAGTGAATTATCACGCATTAAGTACGCAAGACAGGGATTTGAATTGATCACCATCTCGTACGGAAGACCCGACACACCGTAGTCATACATGGTCTTTTGACGTTCGAACGATTTACCGTATGACCAGTGTGGATAGTGCGATGGCATGCCGGTGTACGCCATATATCCCAACATCTCGTTGTGATCGCAGATCTCAAACTCTTGGGGATAGCAGTTGAGCCCGTACGTGTGAACGAGCTCCAGTATCCGTTTATCCCAATCAGCAAGTTCGTCGATGTTATGTGACATAGCTTTCTACGGTGCGGCCGAAGCCGCCCCCTCGCTCCCACCAAACACTTTTCCGTGAGCCGAAACGCCGCTCCCCTTATCCTTCAGTAGGAAGCTTCTGAAGCCTTCCCAGAGATCCTCTTTCTTCTCGATCGTAATCATGTGGAAGTTGTCGGCTTTAATTGCGCCGAACACCTCTAACATAGTACCGCTGTAGTAGGCGCTCCCCGATGGCTTAATCTCACCATAGCCAAAGAGATTGCACACCTTACACAGATCCTCAGCCGCCTGCAGGGCGCGCTCATTATCTGAGTAGAAGTTATCACCATCGGAACAATGAAACGCGTACACGTTCCATAGCGATGGATGATACCGGTCCTCGATAATCTCGAGCGCCTTCTTATAGCCTGAGGAGATGTAGGTACCTCCCGATTCCACCTTGTGGAAGAAATCCTCCTCACTCACCTCCTTCGCTTCGGTATGGTGAGCGATAAAGACCACCTCAACGTTAGCGTATTTTTGGCGAACGAATTGATACAATAGGAAGTAAAAGCTCCGCGCGAGGTACTTCTTCACCGTACCCATAGATCCTGAGGTATCCATGATACAGAAGATCACGGCGTTCGAAGCCTCTTTCGTTGTAGGGACGATGTGGTAGTACCGCATATCATCCTCGTGGAATGGGAAGCGCGGCTTCTCGCCATCTGGACCAACCTCTCGACTTCGACGTACCGACATCCACCTTCGGGCTCGATTACGCGCGGTTGCTCGCTTATCGAGTCGGGGCCGAATACCGGCTCGGCGATGACCTTTGCGTTTGCGGGCATCCTCTGACACGACCTCCTTCAGGGCCTTCTTCTCAAGCTCCGGAAGCTCGAGGTCATCAAACATAATCGCGATGAGCTCCTCTAGGGTGATGTCGGTCTCAAAAGCATCGACACCAGGTTGGTCTCCACCCTTACCGCCCTGTCCCTTACCCTCTTGATCGCCCTGTTGAACTACATCTCCTGGCTTCTGCTGGCCGTCGCCCTGAGCCACGCCCGGCGAGTTTTCGCCGTAGATGAAGCGATACTCCTTGACGGAGCGGATTGGCACCTTGATGATCTTATCCCGATCCCGACCGATGATAGATTCCTCTGCAAGGATATCACCGATGTTATCGCGAATAGAGTCTTTGATCTTTTGGCGATGTCGCATCCTATCTCGCGCGCTCCGGTCAGAGCGCTGCGAGCTAGGAGTGTAGGGACGAAATATGGTCGACATTACACCTCACCGAAGCGGGGAACGTTTAGTCCTTCCAAAGATTGTTGGCGGCGTACTTCAGGATTACATCCACGCAACTCGCCGGATATCCGTTCCGAATAAGCTGCTCAACCATCTTGTTGTACTTTTTGTGCTGGTCGTCATCTCGAGTGCGCGCCTTGGTAATAATTCGCGATACATCGCGAACGCTCGCCATCAGCTTCTTCTCGATCGCCTCTTTAAGCGGCTCGTAGCTCTCGTATGTGACCTTCTCGCCGCGGCGTCCCGCTGACCAGAGGTACGCGATGACCTCCTGACGGAATCCATCACACGCGGTGCCGATGATAGCGATCTGTTCCTCAATAGACTTCATGAATCCCTCGTCCGGCTCGAGCACCTCACCGGTGCTACGATCCTTGAACTTCTTCTTCGTCACGTATGACTCAGCGTGATCAAGGTAGTTTTGGAAGAGTGACTCCGCCTGCTCCTGGTAGGAGTAGACGAACGCCTTGGTGATCTCTTTCTCAAGCACCTCAAGAAACTCCTTGTGGAGGGTATCCTGGAGGAACTCAAGGTAGCGCTTCTTCACGTCATCCGCGAAGTCCGCCTCCTTAACCATCTGCACGAGCGCCTCTCGTACCGAGATAGGATTGATAGCGTTCATCTCGACGTTATCAGAGAGCGCATTATCGAGCGCCTTCATGATGAAACGAGTAGAAATACCGTTCATTCCCTCGCTCTTCGCCTCTTCACGAAGCTCTACCACATCGATGCGCTTCGTCTTGCCCTTCTCCACAACCTCTTCTCCGTTATAGAGCTTGAGTTTGGTTACCAGGTCGCACTTATTGGTTGGCTCAAGTCGGGAGAGGATCGCGAACATCGAGGCGATCTCGATCGTGTGCGGAGCGATATCGGCCGTGAACTGCGATTGACGAATGATCTTCTTGTAGATCTTCACCTCCTCAGAGAGTCGCAAATTGTAGGGGACCTTTACCGTCACGATACGGTCAAGGATCGCCTCGTTGGTGTGGTCGCTCTTGAACTTCTTCCACTCCGCTTCGTTGGAATGCGCCACGATGCAGGTATCGACGTAAATCATTCCGTGACGCCCGGGAGCTGGAATCGACTTCTCCTGAGTCGCGGTGATCATCGCGTGAAGATACTCGGTCTCGTTCTTGAACACCTCGATGAACTCAACCATTCCGCGGTTACCCACATTCAGCGCGCCAGTAAGGTCAAGCACTCGCGGATCGCCCTCTGAGTAGAGGTCGAGTTTTGAGATATCCTCCCCACCGATCAGAACGCTGGTATCTTGGTTGTTCGGATCTACCGGGGGAACAACGCCCACGCCACGCTTGGCGCGAATGGAGAACTCCTGGGTCTTGACGGGAACGTCCTCCCACTTACCCTTGAACTCCTCTTTGAGGCGGTATCGACAAACCGGACAGAGATCTCCCTCGATCTCCACGCCGAGCATCTTGGAGAACTCCTTGCGAAGGTGTCGAGGAACGAGGTGCAGCGGCTCCTCATTCATCGGACATCCCTCAATGGAGTAGAAAAACTGAAGCTCCTCAAGTCCCTTCTTGAGGCGCTCCACAAGAGAGCTCTTTCCGGAACCTACGGGACCTACGAGGTAGAGAACCTGCCGACTCTCCTCTCCTCGCAGCGACGCTGAGTGGAAATATCGCACGATCTGATTGAGCGTTTTCTCCATACCGAAGAACTCGTCGGCGAAGAAGTTAAAGACTTTGAGCTTCTCGCCCTTGAAGATACGCTTCAGGCGGGGATCCTGTTCGAGGTCCACCTCGACGGTTCCCTTATCAGCGATCATGTCGTAGAGCCGCTTGTGCGCAAGTTTGACCGCCCCAGGGTTCTCGCGAACTTTCTCAAGGTACTCAAGCATCGTACCTTTCCAAGAAGATTTTTTACGGGTCTCACGATCCTCTTGAATCAATTTTTGGAATTTATTTTCCTTCGACATGGAACCTTCTCCTTACGTTCGCAGAACCACCAACCACACATTGCAAAGAGCATGCTTGAGATCCTCCTCACGCGCCGCCGTGATGGTCAGGGTCTGCTCTTAATCGCCTCCGGAAATTGAGCCATCTGACCTGTGAAGCCACAGCTCAAAAACCCACCTCGGGAAACGACCCGCTACTAAAGACATCAACAACTTCAATCGGCTCGTACGGCAAACTATATGAGGAATCTCGTTTCTCTTACGGTAAACAATCTCCGAAGAGACCGAAAACCCATTACTGTCGAGCGTCCCTGCCCTTCGCGCACTTAGCCGTTAATTATTTGATGTCACACCCCCAAAATCGATTGGCTTCATCGCGCCTTTTTTGAATATTTTTCACCACCCTGCTAGGAGAACATCGTACTACGCCGTGAAACAGGGCGTGGGGCACCGTGTAACCGGTCCGGTTTGTGCGATATGAGTCCTTCTACCCTCCAAAGACCAGAGCGACCATGCGGGGGACCATTGCCGAAGCCTCCGAACTCCTTCTCGCTCCAATTCCAGCCCGTTAAACAGCCGGTCAGGGGCCAGGTTCCCTATCGAAATACGCCTCTATTTGTAGGTAAAGATTGAGGAATCCCGTTTTCCGGTATACACTCCCGGCGAAACGCGCTCAGAAGGAAATTCCTATGACCAACACACCCCCCTGGCGACGAACCGCTACCATCCAGGACGCTACAGAACACGGTCTTCGAGATTCAGAATACAACGCGGTGAAATCCGCACTCGGGCGTGAAATAAATATGGTGGAGCTAGGCATCTGCTCCGCCCTTTTTTCGGAACACTGTTCCTACAAGAGCACCAAGGTTCACCTCGCTACCCTTCCAACGACAGGGCCCAACGTAATCATCGGACCAGGCGAGAACGCCTGCGTCGTGGACATCGGCGACAACGAGGCGATTGTCTTCAAAGTTGAGAGTCACAACCACCCATCGTTCATCGAGCCATTCCAAGGTGCGGCGACAGGCGTCGGCGGCATCCTCCGTGACGTATTCACCATGGGTGCTCGTCCGATCGCGTTGCTCAACTCGCTCCGCTTCGGAGACACCGACCTTCCAAAGAGCCGCTACCTTCTTCGGCGTGCGGTAAACGGAATTGGGTTCTACGGCAACTGTATGGGGATCCCAACCGTAGGGGGCGAGCTCTCGTTCCATTCCTCCTTCAACGGTAACTGCCTTGTGAACGCGTTTGCTCTCGGAGTGGTTAAGCAAGACGAAGTATTTCTAGGCACAGCAGCGGGTATCGGCAATACCGTTCTCTACGTTGGATCGAAGACGGGACGAGATGGAATCCACGGGGCGAGCATGTCTTCGGAGGAGTTCGATGATAACTCCGAGGCAAAGCGGCCAACGGTTCAGGTCGGCGACCCGTTCCAAGAGAAGCTTCTCCTTGAGGCGTGCCTTGAGGCGTTCAAGAGTGGATGTGTTGTCGGCGTCCAGGACATGGGAGCTGCCGGTCTCACGAGCTCAGCGTTTGAGATGGCGGACCGCGGAGACAACGGAGTGCGTATGCACCTCGACCGGGTGCCACAACGAGAAGATGGCATGAATCCATATGAGATCATGCTCTCCGAATCCCAAGAGCGGATGCTGTTCATCGTCCAGGCGGGACAAGAGGACAAGCTCATCGAGATCTTCACTCGATGGGAACTCGACGCGGTCGCTATCGGCGAGGTCATCGCCGGAGGTGACGTCGAGCTCTTCTGGCACGGGGAACTCGTCTCATCGATCCCAGCGAAACTTCTTACCAGCGCGGTACCGAAGTACAACTGGCCGATGACGCCCCCCGCTGAGACCTCAATCACAGCTCCGATAGATCTCGATTCAGTTCCACTTCCAAAGGATCTCGGAGCGACCTGGCTATCACTCTTGGGTTCTCCGAACCTGTGCTCACGACATCCTCTGTATAGCCAATACGACTCAACCGTTCGCGCGGATACCGTCGTGCATCCCGGAAGTGACGCCGGGGTTGTTCGCGTTCGCTCGGCGAGCGGAAAAGAGAAAGGTATCGCAATCACCCTCGACTGTAACTCTCGCTACTGCTCGATCGACGCGCACAACGGCACCGCCCACTCGCTGGCTGAGGCGTGCCGCAATCTCGCCGCGACCGGTGCCACACCGCTCGGCATCTCTGACTGCCTCAATATGCCGAGTCCGGAAGATCCGAAGACGATGTACCAGATCGCGCACTGTATTAAGGGCCTCGGCGAAGCAGCCCGCGCGTTCGATGTTCCGGTCGTGAGTGGTAACGTGAGCCTCTACAACCAGACCCAGGGACAAGGGATTCAACCCACCCCTACCCTTGCGGTCGTTGGATTACTCGAGGACGTTCACAAGGCGGTATCATCCCACTTTAGGCGTTCAGGTGATACAATCCTCCTCGTGGGGACGACAGATCCAAATGAGGTAGGTGGTAGCGCCTACCTCGCAACCGTGCACGGCATCGAGCGTGGTGCGCTCCCCAAGATCGATTACACCCTTGAGCGAAAGACATGTGACGGGATCCGCGCCTTAATAGACGCGAAGCTTCTCGCTTCATGTCACGATATCTCTGAGGGTGGGCTCGGTATCGCGCTAGCTGAGTGTTGCTTCAAAGACTACGAGACTCCTCTCGGCGCTCACCTCTCCCTCGCGAGCAGCGCGGGTCGGCCGGATGGGCTTCTCTTCGCGGAAACGGGAGCGCGGTTCATCCTAAGTTGCGCACCTGAACATACCTTAACGGTTAAAACCAAGTTGGCCTCTCTCGGGCTTGCGGTGAGCGGCGAAGGAAAGGTAGGCGGTGCCACTATCAAGATAGAGGGACTGGCGGAAATAGACGCGGCGAAGGCGTTCAAGACGTGGTTTACGGGGCTAGATCAGATCTTTGAGGCATAGGGTTATGTTCAGCGAAGATAAGTTTCACGACGAATGTGGTCTCATGGCGGTATGGAACCACCCTGAGGCAGCGAACCTGACCTATCTTGGCCTCTACGCGCAACAACATCGCGGCCAAGAAGGCGCCGGCGTTGTCTCCGTTGACCGAAATGGAGATGACCTGCCCCACTTCTATGTTCACAAGGGTCTCGGCCTGGTCGCTGATGTCTTTGGCAGCTTTGACTTCACGAAACTTCAGGGAGCCATAGCTATCGGGCACGTTCGATACACCACCGCGGGTGGAAATCGCCTCGCGAACGTTCAACCGTTCGTCGCCGATATTGCACTTGGACACACCGCGGTCGCACACAACGGCAACCTCACCAACGCCGACGATCTTCGCCGTGAACTGATTGAGCAGGGCTCTATCTTCGCCTCGACCTCAGACACCGAGACCATTCTGCATCTTCTCGCCCACGGCGATAAAGATCAGCCCCTCGTAGAGTCCGTCATCGCTGCGCTCCAAAAGATTAAGGGGGCGTTTTCGCTGCTTATGCTCTTTGAGGACCGCCTAATGGTGTGTCGCGATATGCACGGCCTCCGGCCCCTCGCGATCGGAGAGCTTAACGGCGCGAAGGTATTTGCTTCAGAAACATGCGCATTTGACCTTATCGGCGCGACCTACCTCCGTGAGGTAGAACCGGGTGAGCTCATTGAAGTGTTCCGCGATGGATCGATGAAGAGCTATTTCCCCTTTGGTTTTTCACGTCCTGCTCCGTGTATCTTTGAGTTCGTGTACTTTGCTCGTCCAGACTCGAAGGTATTCGGCAAGAACGTGTACCAGCTCCGCAAGAACATGGGTCGAGAGCTCGCTCTTGAGAAACCAGTAGTGGCAGACCTTGTAACCGCTGTTCCCGACTCCGGCGTGGCGGCAGCTATCGGTTACGCCGAAGCGGCGAAACTCCCCTATGAGATGGGGCTCGTCAGAAACCACTATGTGGGTAGAACCTTTATCGAGCCGAAGCAATCTATCCGGGATTTCGGAGTAAAGATTAAGCTTAACCCGAATCGTGACGTTCTTGCGGGTAAGTCGATCGTAGTGGTCGACGACTCTATCGTTCGAGGAACCACGAGCAGGAAGCTCGTTGCTATGCTCAGGCAAGCTGGAGCACGAGAGATTCACCTCCGCATCTCGTCCCCCCCAACAACTAGTCCGTGTTACTACGGTATCGACACCCCCGATAAACACGAGCTGATCGCCTCTAAACACTCGATTCAGGAGATAGCCGAGTATATCGGTGTTGATTCCCTAGCCTACCTCTCTACCGAGGGGCTCTATCGCGCCGTTGAGTCGAACCAAGGGAGATACTGCGACGCATGCTTCTCCGGAAACTATCCAGCCGGCACGCCTGTGCAGATTAAGCCCAAGCGACAGCAGATGCTTTTTGAGCGCGACTAATGCAAACAGTGGACGCGCTACGGCGCTGCTCTTGATCGCTCTCCTATACCGGAGCGAAACCCTTTAACTCCGGCTCGGATGCTCTACTATCCGTGCTAAGCTCACCTGTGCGTACAAGCACTGCTCAAGGCCAGCGTTCGGTTTTTTAAAAATCACCGAGCGAATCTCTAAGCTCTGCAAGGGACAGCAGGGTTGGCCTGCGAGTCATGCGCTTTCGTGTGACACCAAACTCCGCGGTTTTCTCGGCCGAAGTAGTTGTAGCCTGAATGAGTCGAAGAAGAATAACCCTCGATTCCTCGCGCCAATTCGCGACCAAGGAGAGCCCCTCGTACGCGGTAACAATCGCACGAGCTGACTCCGGAGAGCACGAACCCAACAGATACTGACACACCTGAACCACTTGTCTGAAACGACGCTGCTCACACATAACTCGAAGCGATGTTTCAATCGTCCTAAGATTTTCTATGAGCGCTTGGAGCTCTCCCCACCCCGCTTCATGGAAGGTTGTAAAGTATTCGTTAGTGTAGACACTCAGGACGCGTTGCTTATGCTCGATCAGTGATATCCTGCCGGAGAAATCGTTCAACAAAGCCTCAGCTCGACCTCGTTCCCCGGACACAAAACCTGGGCTCCGAGCTCCCGCAAAAAGCTTGTACACGATCCCAACAACGAGACCGAGGCCCATGGCTCCGACTAATATTCCGAACGTGAGCATCTCCGCCGGTCCTACGTTTTGTGGCACCATACCTTTCTTCTCCTCACAAGGAGAGTCGGCCTTGGCGCTTGTGAACTTAAGATCCTGGACCAAAAAAGTTTCCTTTCGAATAAAAGGGCTAAAGCTCGGCGATCGAAATGACGTTCATGTAACTCAGGGCTAGGTTTTCAAATAGACATGCACCTGCCGGAGCAACGTCAGAGAATAGGTCAGGCTACGATGATTAAACATACAATGCTTAATAACTTGAGGCTCCTGTGCATAGCATTACTTTGCCCCCCTATCGTGGCACATGCAGATACGGGTACTGCAGCGGCGGAACCCAGCAACTGCTTGATTTATAGCTTAACGAATGAAGTTCATAGAGAGCTGGGTCCATACAATGCGTATAATATTTGTGGAGATTATGCCAATGGATTTAAGAGAAGGTGCGGCGAATGGGGACTCAATTGTCAGATATACAAGATGTATTGTGAAGGTGCTGGTCATGCTGTAGTCGTAGTTCGATTAGATGGAGGTCGGTGTATAGTAGCGAATCCGACGAGCACGCAAGACTTTGTGTTTGGCCCCCCATTCCCTTGTTCAGAACTTGATGATGGCAAGAAAACCATGCCACCTGAAGGATGCGGACCTACAGCAACCAGTAAGGAAAGAACTACAGGGTGTGAATGTAGCTTTGAGCCGGTTGAGGCAGTCCATAAAAGTATATCCAGGCCCTGGACGGTGGCTCAAATGGTATTTAGGGATATGAACTTGGCTTACGAAGTACTCGTGACAGTTGCAACTGGCATGAACAAGTACGAACTTTGTTATGCTCTCTGTACTCAGTATGCGAATGAGTTTTCAGCTGAGGCATCTACGGAACAAGAGAAGCAAATCGCTAACAAGTGGCATAAAGAATGCTTTAGTGCCTGTGACAATTATTTTAAAGAGTCAATAGAGTGACACCCTAGCAGGGCGGAGAAATTGCAACCCGCAGATAAGGATCGCCCTTATACGAGGAACTTACTCAGCCCTACAGAGGATCTCTGGCGGTTGAGAAACAGAAACATGAGATCTTGCGGGGTACGCCACTTCATCGGCAGCGGAAGGGGCGCTCATCAGTCGAGTAACAGAGGAGGCCAAGCGACTTGAGAAGTGCTTGATTGAACTTGGCTACTGCCGCATGGTCATCCCCCGGGCCGATAGCCAGATCCCAAAATCGCAAGCTCAAACCTCTCTGACGCAGAGTGGTCAACCGGTTCGGCAGCTCGGTCTCGAAGTCGTGGTTATTAAGAGTGGCAAAAAGCTCCTCTCTTATCTGAAGATACGAAGTGTCACCTTGCCTTGCACGGGGAAAGGTATCGCTCTTATCAACAACTGGGCTAAAACGACGCAATGCGTCCGCGAATATGGGGTATGCATCGTTAAAAGCACGCAAAAATCGGTCTATATCGACCGAAACAGTCACCCGTGTAGGCGGCTCCTGTTGCACGGCTGTGATGAACGTAGCGCCATCTTCACCAGAGCCTTGACATGCTACCTCCGCAGCCTTGACCACCAGGATGCCGTCGAATACCCCTGCTTCGTGCAGCTTTGTTTCGAGGCAACCTGCGTACTCCTCAAGGAAGAAGGACGTGAGTTTTTTTTCCCACGCTTCAAAAGTCCGAAAATAAAAAGATTCGGACGCGATAGCCTCTTTCAAGGAACAGAGAAACTCCTCTGAGTTGAGCATCAGACGCAGGATGATTGCGGTGCGATTACCCTCTTCGGCATGTGACGAGAAGAGGGCGAGTGCATGTGTAATGAAGCAGACTGCACACCGTACTTCCACCGAGGTCTCACCCCTGTTCTCGCTTATCCTCAACAGCGAAGCTAGCGCTTTGGGCAGATCCTGCGCTTGATCCGAGATGGCGCTCGCTGCACCGAGATACTCCTCCATAAGTTTCGGGTCTTTAATGCAGACACGCGGCATATGTACGTGGAGAGGATTGATCTTCTCGTAATGAGGGGCGGCCCGATAGAAGCGGTCGAATTTCGTAAGCAATTTCCACGAATCGATGGCGAATTCCTCCGAGAGCTTTAGTATCTTTCGGATGCTCTCAGGTTGAAGTGTCCCGGAATTTGGCCACTCCACAAAGGTGTACGGGACATCTCCAACCATTCGCGTGCTGATTGGAATCTGGTGCCCCAGCGCCGCTTCTACGGCTGAGGTGCGCTTGGTTATGAGCCACTCCAAAGAGCTGGGGGGACGAACAGCGAAACGTCTACTACCGGACACCTGATCGAGGATCACCATGTCGCAGATAGATTGAGGAATCTTTTGCATCTTGGCGTCATGCGACATAACTATCTCCACGGCCGACAATCGATCGCCATGGAGCCACATAGTTTCCCGCACAGTTGGCGTGCGACTTTCACCCGGTCCCTCGTAGCGTTGGTTCGTTAAGCCGCTATCGCCGTCTCCGAGGGCATAAAAAGATCCAAACGGGTTCTCGATTATGGAGATCGATGGCTTCTGCGAGCCGCTTTGGTACTGAGCATGGTACCATCGGCGATTAAACATGTCGCGCTGGCTCTCTCCGAAAGTTCCACCTGGCCATAACCCATGAAAAAGTGCACCGATAATATCCTCTGCATTCTTGGCTTCTTGTAATAATCGCAGTACGACCTTACCTTGCTGTATCTCATCGCGAGTGCGGGAGAGTAGCAGTTCATGTTTGTCAATCTCAAAAGACAACCGCGCAGATTCAGAGCTAGCGAATTGGCGTTTAGTCTGTATCGCCGAGCGAAACTCGAGAACATCTTGGACGGCTCGATCGAGGGTGGCAAATCCCTCGCGGTTTTCCCCCTCCTCGAGCAGGGTGCGCGCCATATCTATACTCTTCGAGTGAGCTTTATTTTTTTGTTCATAACGCTTCAGCCAACCTGTCACGTCACTGATGGCATTCGAAATGAAACTAGGTAGGCCTTGCGCACCGATAGCTCTCAAAACGTCAGTGGCGCTGAAGATGTTGTATCCATCGGGGACAACATCTTCAAAGCTCTGCGGGACTACTGTGCTCAAAAACGGATGTACATGTGCCCACACGGTCGCCACGGACCATGTCGAGTCGGGAGCTACGCTGGTATCGATATGGTCCTCTAGTTTCCAAAGATGGTAAGTTGACAACGGGGTTGAGATGCTGCTCCAAGGCTGAGTCAGGAGTTGCTTCGTGAGTGCTTGTCGTGATTCGGGATCCTCAAGATCGGGGGACCTACCTTGAGCTAATGCAGCAATGGTGTGTTTCGAGAGATAGTCCAAGCCTCTAGGTGAGACGGCTTCTATCAGATCCTTAACTTCCTCCGAAACTAAGGGGTAATACCCCACGATGTTGGCATAGCTCCAAAGGCTCAAGTATCCTTCAGAGAGGCCAAACGCAGATCGAATAATCGCATCAATCGACTCTGGAGAGCATGCCAGGTCCTCTCGCCCCTCCCTACGAGCGATCGTCTGTAACTGTTCGCGATTTTGGGCAACATACCCCTCGCGAGCTTCATGATAAGCAGCAAGGAACTCAAGCTGAGATTTGACCTGCTCCACACGAACTTTAAGCCCCCCGGCATCAAGGGCTATATGCAACCCGGGCGGTCGGGGCAAGTAATGAGTAAGGAGGGTGGGTCCATTCGGTGGGGTCATGGCCACAACCATCGCCTTCGCTTCGCATCTGGTCTCTTTTGAGTAATCAACGAGCGCCCGTCTTCCACTTTCGAGACTCGCTAAAAAGATAACCGTGCTCCCCGAAGGCGTTTTTGCGTAGCGAGAAGAGCGCCTCAGGTGCTGGTGGGCAATTCCAGCATTTCCGGTATTCAAAGCCTTTTGAACGGCTTCACTCGCGGCCACTTTGCGTAGCAATAAGTCTATCTCCGGGGTCAGGATCTCAGACAACGGTCGCACGGAGCTTGGCCCGAGATCTGCCCGAGAGAGCCTCTCCAAGGCGGATGCCATACTCTCAATTTTGCGGCTGACCTTTACAAAGGATCCGCGTCCACCTTGGCGGATCTCGTCAGCATAGTTCCGAAATTCCATCGCTATGCTCACCAGCTCCTTACGGCTGATATCCCCCTGCTCGTGACGCCGTAGAGCGCTGTTGTGGGTTGCCCGCACACGACGTAACCCTTGTGGAAGGTCGCGCGCAAACGCTTGTGCATCCCGTTGAGTAAAGGATGTCGCACGTAGGTCAGAAACTCCGTGAGGATACAGGGACTCTGATTGGGCATTTCTATGTTTAAACGATGCCTTAGTCATTTGCTCTCGTATCGATGAACTGCTTCTTGCAGGGTCGCCATACGAGTTATGGTGACTTCAAAAGATTCAACGGCCTATCTTTTTACTTAAACCTGCGACCAGGCTCCAATGAGTTACTTATTGGCTTATCGAGGAATGGAGTGGGTGCCAACGAGCACAGAGGTAACGTAAACCCTTGCTTTGGCTCAGGCATAGCTCCCTTTCCACGTGAACGTGAACGTGCACGTGCACGTCGGGATAACACCGAGCCCTACCCACTCGATTTCACGAAGTCCCTACTTATTTTACCCACGTGATTCCAGGAAAGGCCCCCCTGTTTTCCCCGCGCTGGATGCGGCCCCATTACAGGACGGGGCAGGCACTCTGGGTCGATTGAGAGATGTGCCGGAGCGATATCCCATCACAATCGTGGACGCATCCAGGGGAGGTATCCCGTCTCTCGATAAATCCACCACAAGCAAAATCCACAAATAGTCATCTCAGTTAAAACAGTTGAGACCGCCGCCCCAACACCACCAAGATAGGGAATAAAGAGGACGTTCCCAACGATATTGATGCCCAGGCTGAGGAGGGTTGCGCACATGTAGATGTGCTGCTTTTTGAGCGAGATAAAGATCGTACCTGAGGGGCCGTTCAGCCAGGCGAACACAGCAGCGATCATGAGCACCGACAACGAGAGCCAGGCGGTCGAATATTCCGCTCCAAATAGTACTCCGAGCAAGGATTGAGAGAAAAGAGCTATGAGGAGGGCGAGGGGAACCAGGTATTTCAAAAACAACACCACTGTTCCGCGGTAAAGAACCTGAAAATCCGGGCCTCGGGTCACACAGGCGCGAGCGAAATTAGGAAATACGGCACCCATCATCGCCTGTGAAAGGATCATGAGCTGATCAAGGAACACATATCCCGCACTATACGTCGCTACTTCCCCTTTGTTTGTGTAGTGATCGAGCATAATGACGTCAACGCGAACATACAAATGGGTGGCCAGAATCATGACTAAAACCGGCAGCATTTCGAGGGTTAAGCCCCGCAAATCGGCCATTGCAACATACCGCAGTGGAAGCAACCGCCACGCGCTCGCCTGGAATACAAGTACGATGCCGTTGATGGCGTTATACGTGGCCCATCCCGCTACAAGAGCGGTGACTGAAAGTCCATAGGATGCAGCACCTATAATGGCGCAGGTGGCTACACCGTGTCCGATGATTGATGCGATTACTACGTTCGGTATCCTCTCCTCGCTCACCAGCAACGCCTGAGATAGTTGAAGAATCATCGCGCAACAAAGCGTGATGGTACCGATACTGAGTGGTAGAGCAAGGGGCCTAAAATAAGCTGAGTTGAAGAATATCGAGAGACAGCCAACGCAGAGTGGAACAGCGATCAACGATTGGAGAGCGACAGCGTTGGAGAAAAGTGAGCCGCGCGAAGTTTCCCCCCTCTGTGAAAGCTCTCGTGTAGCTACCATGGCTATCCCGCCGAAGCATGAAAGCGCAGAGACTAAGAAGAGCCACGCAAGCGCGAACTGATAGTGGCCAACAACAACAGGATCAAATGAGCGAGCGATGATAGCTAATTGAATAAATGAAGCTGATATCGAAACTACAGCCTCGATAGATTTACACAACACGTTTCGTTTCATCACCCCGCTAGGTTCCATGCATATGCCCCTTACGCTGTTCGTCCTCTGATCCGGTACGGCACCCTTACCATGCTGCGATCGCTATTGTGGCGCAACATCCTTTTCCCTTTGCTCCGTATTTCCCTTTACTCCGTAGCGGGGCTACTTTTGGTCAGACCGCTGTACCCGAGCTACTCCATAGTCCGTAAGGAAAATAATGCTACACTCGTTTTACGACAAAAGGCTCGCAGCACCTGTTGATTTTTTTGTGGCTCTTCGTGGAATCGACTGGATGCCAACGAGCATAGGTGTAACGTAACCCCTTGCTTTGGCCTATACATAGCGCCTTTCCACGTGCACGTTGGGATCACACCGAGCCCTACCCACTCGATTTCACGAATAGCCATTCTTTTTTAGCGGGATTAGAGGCCGCTAGCGGCACCCAGAAGGGAGTCAATCTCTCTCATCCGCTCACGGTAGCGTTGTTTCTCAAGCTCGACATCAACGTTAGGCCGCATTCGTGTATACACCTCCCCAATCATGGCGAGGTACTCCTCTCCGTGCCCCGAAGTGTACTCAAGTTCAAGTCGTCGACGCATAAGATCCTCAAGGCTTTCCGCTTGCTCAGTATCCAGAGCGATCATGGTCTCTAGTTCGATCAACTTCTTCGGCGCGGCATCCACGAATTCAAGATAGGCATCCCCCAGGCGCTTTCCGTATCGACTCAAAAGTCGGGCCCGATCCTCTGGCCCTACTCCGTGGCCTGCCAGGGATCGTGACAATTCCTCATATTCCACAACCGAGAGGCTCCCGGGCAGATCCCTAAGGTCCGCCCTATCTCTCATAACCTCCGGCTTCAGCGGTGCGCCGAGAATTCGCGCGGCCTCCTTAATCCCCTCCATCGCTGTCCATGAAGCCGTTGTGTACTTTCCCCCTAATAGGGTGAGCACACCCTTGCTATGGGTCCAGATATGCTTCCGTGAAAGAACGGTGGACTGAGCGTTCCCTCCCCGAATCGGAAGGGTCCGAATACCAGCGAATGCATAGCACGCGGAGGAGCGATTGAGACCTGCGTCCGGAATATCCCGCTCTAAACGGCTCATGATCTCCTCAATCTCATCCTTTGAAGGAAGAGGATCGAGTTCAACGCTTGAAACCTCCCGCTCTGTGGTACCCACCATCGCACCCGCATGGTGGGGCCAGACGAAGTAGTATCGGGCCTTACCCGGCATCGGCAGAAAGAGGCTCGGGCCCCTCCACGGTGTAGTAAAGACAATATGAGAGCCGCGACTGAACTTGAGAGGGCGCGGCTCTCCCCCTAACTCGCCCGCTACCGTTGAGGCCCACGGCCCCGCACAATTGATGACAAGACGGGTCTTGAGCGTAAGGTTTGCGCCCCCCTTTGTGTCGAGCGCTGAGATCTCATAGTTGCCCGCCTCCACCTCCTTCCTGCCAGTTACTTCGCAATAGTTAAGGCAGGTCGCTCCGTATCGACGAGCCGCGATAACGTTATCGATCACCAGCCGCGCGTCGCTCATGATACCGTCGGTATAGACGAAGCATCCCATCAGGTCATCGCGACCACTGTGAAATCCCGGAAAGGTTAGTTTGGCTCGCGGAATCCATCGATGGCGACGCTCCCGCTTTTTAACCAACAGGTCATAGAGGAAGAGACCGATCCCAAGCTTCAATTTGAAGAACCATGCCCCTTTCGGAACCGGAATAAGGAATTCGCAGGGTCTTACAAGGTTGCCGACGTGTTCGAACATCTCCTCACGCGCTTTAATCCCCTCGAACACCTGCTCAAAATCAAGCAGCTCAAGGTAACGGAGTCCACCGTGCGCCATCTTAGAGCTACGACTTGAGGTCGCGGCGGCGTAATCGTATTTTTCAAGAAGGGCTGTCTTAAATCCGACACCTGCGGCGAGTCGAGCAACGGAGGCGCCGTGAATGCCTCCTCCCACAACAACGATATCAAAGACGCCATCGCTCCCGAGGGAATCGATGACCTCCGAACGCGAAACGGAATCTCTGCTTCGTTTAAAATGAAAGGCGCTCGTATCTACACTCACGACCGTACCTTCCCCTGGTATCTCGGCGTCACAATCTCTGATATCACGCCAATCACCTTACCCAATCCGGCCTTGAAAGTCAGGCCTAAATCCCCGATGAACTGAGACTGTCACCGTCTCCAGAGCACCACAAGCCTATCGACCCTCATGGGATGAGCCGGTATCCTTACCAACCCCACGGCAGCGTCGTAATTCCCGCTGTTGTGGTTAGGACACTCGCCTCAGTTTGCTCTCAGGGTGTGGAGATACACGCACTTGGCGATCCTCCGTCAGCTTCTTTGTATAGTTACCACAGTGAATTGCAAATGTATGAGGGGAGATGAGAATCTTGGTTAAGAAGCATCCCTACGTATTAGGATGAATACGGGTGATCTTTGTTCCCTGAAGAGAGAGCCCGCCCATCAAACCCTTCTGACCAAAGAAGAACGCGTACATCCCCTTTTGTAAGGTTGTCGTTGAAAGGGAGCGCGCCACACCGGTGTCAACGATAGTGAGACTCGGAAGAGCTCCGATCTCCCACCCGTCCGATCGAGTAAGGTACCTCAGATCATTCTCGGTCATGAAGAAGAGGGCATAACCAAATTTCTGCACTCCGGCCTGGAAACCAAACGAAGCTGAGGTTGTGTTGTAGTATCCAGCGACCTCGCCCCGTTTGAAGAGCGCTCCGTTTCCATACTGCGCCGCGACGACGAAACCACCCTTAATAATCTCCGGGAACACGAGAACACCAGCGGCTTTTTCACCGAGAGCGGCTGCTGCTGGAGTCGTGCGATAGAGCTCCTGTAGCGCCTGCCGAGAGGAACGTTGAAGCTCTTGGGCGGATTCGGCATAGACGCTCGGAGCTGCGAGCATGAAGATCGCTCCTGAGAGGGAAACGGCGAGGGCGCGAACGGCGGTGAAGTATGGCATAGATCTCAAAGTATAGCGCGGCGAGACGGGTGTGCGTGTGAGGGGGATCAGAACATACGCACGCAATCTGATAGTGCCCGTTTCCCAACAGGCCCGGAATGAACGAAATTTTCGCGGGTATAGGGTCTTCCGAGGTCAGGCTTAAAGAGGCACCCGGTGAGCGCAGCGCTTCCGGCCAGAACGAGTGAATGAAGAGGGCTCATCCTGGAATCGAGTGGGCACCACATGACTGCTGATGGTGCATAACCCATTGTTTCAGTGATGAATCGCGTATTTCCGCGTAAACGTACCCGATCTAGCAACTTTCTGCCCCAGCGATCGATATTTATAGCCCGTTAGGTACATACATGGGACAGTTTTGAAGATAAAGGATCGCGCACATTCTCCAAGTCCGGTATACTCCTCGCATGGGGAAAAGACAGGCAAGCTCAAACAAGCCGATAAACGGCGCTATTTCTCAATAGCCCGAGGGTCCGTCATTGAGTGTGGTGCCCTTGATCCTACTTTGATTTCGGGGTACGCGGAAAGGATATCCCCTTCTATCTTAACCCTACTGGCAAAAGTGACTGGTTCGCGGTCCTCCGCAGATCCGGAGGTGCCTACACTATTCTCATGACACAGCCATTTACTCGTGAGACTCGAACGATTGAAGTTGGCTCCATCGCGGATGGCACTCATCCCCCTATCCCCCTCCAGCAGGATGACGGGAGCGATCACCTCCTATTCTGGGCGGTGTCAGGCAACACCACGAACATCGTTGTGAAAAATCTACGAGGACAAACGGTGTACTCAACGGACGTACCTATCTCTGGAACGGTCATCGTGGGGAATTACGGACCTGGAGCCGGGGAAGAGATCGCGGTAAGCGCCGAGGGAAGATTCTTTATCATCAATCCGATCACTGCCCGTGTAATTGAGACCTCTGGGCCCGCAGGGATCGCCGCTGACGGTATCAATATAAACCTGATTCGATAAGACGGAGGATGCTATGAGGCCGATACATCCCGCGCGCTCTGCGCTCATTGTGGCGCTTTTGGCATATGCGGCTCCGGCTTCTTTCGCGCTCGATGACGATGTAACGATGCAAGGAGGCGACACTACCGTCAGTGACTCTTCGCCGAGGGCTTATGATCGTATTGCGCCCAACCTCAACGACGCTGCCGCAGTTGCCCTTCACGAGGTGGGACAAACCGGATTTTTAAGGAACTTCGGTCGCGTAAAGATCCGCGGAGCGCTACGCCTCGGTCCAACCTTCAACGCGCCATCGTGCGTGAGCTGTCACGGAGGTAACGGACGAGGAGCGTTACGGGTTACTCGCCGTGCCATCGGGAGCGACACCGTGGTGAAGGTGAGCCTTCCAAGAGGGAAAGCCTCACCACATGGGGGTCCGATACCGGTCCCTGGCATCGGCCTCCAGATTCGGGATCACGGAGTAGCGCCACATCACCCAGAAGCGGTCGTTCGATTGCTATGGAGAAACGAGGCCGAGGCCTACAATGATGGCACGCCTTACACCCTTCGCGCTCCAACGGTGAAGCTCACAAAACCTCAACCCGTTATCCCTCGTGGTACACTCACCTCACTTCGACGAGCACCACCTGTCTTTGGCTCCGGGCTCCTCGACGCGGTATCCGACACGGAGATCCTGAGTAGAGCGGACCCTGCAGACACGAACGGTGATGGGATCTCAGGACGAGCGAATGTGGTTTGGAACCTACAAACTAGATCAATGACCATCGGACGCTTCGGGTTCAAAGCTTCCTCACCCACCCTGCGACAACAAGTCGCCGCGGCCTACGCGACCGATATGGGAATTACAAATCCCCTGTTCAAGAGGGGCTCCAAAGCTCCCGATATATCCGCCGCAATCCTCGACGCGACCACATTTTACTCCGCGACCCTCGGAGTACCGATGGCGCGCGACCAAAACGACCCGACGGTCATGCGTGGTCGCACACTGTTTTCACAGTTCGGGTGTCACTCGTGTCATACGCCGACGCTCACAACGGGCAGCGGTAGCCACCCCGCACTCTCGCAACAAACCATCCATCCCTTCACAGACCTTCTCCTTCACGACATGGGAGAGGGACTAGCCGATCACCGACCAGATTTTACGGCGACCGGGTCGGAATGGAGAACTACGCCGCTCTGGGGAATCGGTCTCACCGAACAAGTGCTCAACGGAAGAGCCGCAACATACCTTCACGATGGACGAGCGCGAAGTTTGGAAGAGGCGATCCTGTGGCATGGGGGAGAAGCGAGTGGCGCGCAGTCGAGGTTCAAGGAGAGTGCGGCGGTAGAACGGGGGGCACTGATCACGTTTTTGCGGTCGTTATAGGGCAAAAAACAACACATGAGACTTAGATCTTCAGTTTACCCTCTCAGGGATCGCACATCCGGAGAGCTACCAGGTCGCACGCCGTAGCGTGGCAAAGTTGGGTCCTCGCTCGCCACAATATCGCAACAAAGACATCAGCTGCGCGTTACGATCACGGCGACCGAGGACGGTCGCCCTCCCTCCCTAGCTGGGCTCACACATCGGTTAGAGCTGTGACTTTGTCTTTAGCAACCTCTTCCCTATTTCCACCAACACCTGCTCAAGCAGCTCGATGTTCCTCACTTCAACGAACTCGTCGGAGCCGTGCATATTCCCGTGCGGCACTCCGAACTCTATCGTCGGAACACCTCGCCACGCCAAGAAACGGGCATCGCTGGTACCGCCGTCACAGGTGAGCGCAGGGGTCATGCCAAGCATCTCCTCGATGACGGATTGAGTTATGGATATGAGCTTACCTTGAGGAGAGGTCGGCTCAGCGCCAACGCCGGTGACATACGGAGGGGTCCCCTGCCGCCACTCCACTTCATAGGCCACACCAAGCGCGTCGAGACGCGCGAGAATCGCACGTTGCATCTCCTCAATTGAGCGATTAGGAGCGAACCGCATATCAAACTTGAACGAGACAACACCGGGTATCACGTTCAACGCGGTGCTGTCGGTGGAAAGAGTTGTAATGGAGAGCGTTGTAGCGATACCGTAGCACGCATCGTTCCATGGCTTCGCAAGCTCCGTTATCACCGCTGGCAGCGCATGGGCCACGTTTGGCGTGATATCAGCATACGCCGTGTGTCCCCGTTGCCCTTTGAGCGATACCTGTGCGCCGATAGCGCCCCGACGGCCAACCTTCACGCAGTCACCGAGCCTCTTCTTTGAGGTTGGCTCACCACAGATACAGTAATCGAATTCGCTTCCCACTCGTCCGAGCAACGCCGGCATACCACGGGAGGTTGTCTCCTCATCGCCTGGTAGGAATACGGTGGAGCGAACGCCGAGCGTAGCGAGCTTTACCGCCGCGAATATCATAGCGGCGTCGCCACTCTTCATATCGCTGGCGCCACGACCATAGAGGATTCCGTTGTCCTCAGCCGCGCCAAAGGGAGGATGCGTCCATCCCTCTCCAGCGCCCACCGTATCGTAGTGTCCGACAAACGCAAGTCGCGTTGGCGCATCTTTGGGGCCGATTGAGCCACAGAGATGAACGATCCCATCGACCTCAACCAACTCCACATCGAATCCCATCGACTCAAGCCAGCCGGCGATTTGGAGCGACAGCTGGGAGTCGAACGAACCTGTGCAGGTGTTCTCCTGGAGCAGCATCCGAGTAAGTTGCACCGAGCTCTCAATCTTCATCAGTAATAATCCCGATTACAGCTTCACATAGAGCGAAGCGTTCTTTGGCATCTGAGCCAAACTGGTATCCGATGCGTCCTTGTCTAACAGCACGATGCAGTCGATCCCGAGATGCTCGGTCTTAGCGTACACGCCCGAAACGGCGACTCTATTGCGTGGGATAACGGGTATCTCGTAGAACTTTTCGCCGATCGCCATATACCGAGGCTCAACCTCAGCGTTGGTGCGGAGATCGAAGATCTTTTTACCGGATGCCATGACGACACCGCTTGCGACAACGGCGCCCTCCTCCACAATACCGCACACCTCGCAATTTGCGCCGATACGCACGTTGTCTTCAATGATAGACGGGAGGCGTCCCGCTGGTTCAAGGATCCCCTCGATTCCGGAGCCGGCGCCGAGCTTCACCCCTTTACCAACCTGAGCGCCGGTCGCGACACGCGCGCCACCATCGATCATCACACCACTGCCCTCAACGTACGCGCCAATGTTGACGATCCCACCGGGCATAATCGTCGTTCCGGCGCCGATGTATGCGCCACGTCTAGCAAAGCATCCCGGAATTAATCGCACGCCCGCTTTCTCAAAATCTTCGGCGCTCCATCCTTCTGTCTTGAGAGGAACCTTGTCGTAGAAGTGCTCTCCCATCTTCACCATCGGAAACGCTGAGAATCCGGCATTCATGCAGGCGACTGCGTAGCTCTGCGTTACCCATGTTCCTTCGCCCGTAAGCTCTACCCCGTTAGCGCCGACCGTGTAGTTGCTGAGCTTTTCCGCACACCGAACGAGACCTTTATCGAGAAGATCCACTGCGCCCTGCTTCTCAATTTGATTCGCGGAGCTATCAGCGAGCTTGGCGAAGAGATCGGAGGAGGTTTGTACCATCTCGACTCGCAACGCCTGATCGGATCGGAGACCCAACAGAAGGTCGATATTCGGGTGAGCACCGGGAGACGCCTTAGCCTCCTCGACGAGTGGCGCAAAAACTTCAAGACACCCCGCGACCCCTTCCGTCGTGAGCTCACCATTCTTTTGAAAGTGCGAGAGAACCCGGAGAGAGCCAGACTGTCCTGGAATGTTAGCGACAACCCGAATCAATTTTCCATCAAGGGAGAGCTTTACCAGCCCGACGTTAGGGATTGGAGTTGTAATCCGTTGAATATTTTCCGCGAATTGGGCGCGCGCCCACTCTTCTGACATAGTTACTACCTGTAGTTTTAAATATACTGCATTAACGTTTTAATGGTTGTCTTGGTCGCTTCAACGGTATCGATGAGCGCGATGCGAATAAATCCGGCTCCGGGATTAACACCGTCGCTAACGACCGAGAAGTAACTTCCTGGGAACGTGAGGATCCCTGTCTCCTTGGCGAGTTCGAGCGCGAAGGTCTCATCGTTTTGATTGAGCGACGAGATGTCGAGCCAACAATAGAAGGAGCCATCAGGCAAGGTGATGGGGCGATTGATGCTCTCAAACGCGCTACGAACGATCTCGAATTTTTGTCGATAGAGCTCTCGACTTCTTGCGACGTCCTCGTAGTTCGTCCATGCGTAGGCCGACGCTCGTTGCACGTTATTCGGGAGCACCTTGCGCTCACTCAATCGTATCTTAAGATAGTTCGAAACAAGTTCAGCGTCACCGACTATCGAGCCGGAGCGAAGTCCTGGAAGACTGCTTCGCTTCGAGAGGGTGTCGAAGGCGACGACATTCTTGAATAGGTTGTCGCCATCGAGGTTTGCGCATACCTCAAGCATACTAACAGGCTTTTGATCGAAATAAATCTCGCTGTAGCACTCATCGGACGCGACCGCGAATCCGTGCTCACGGGCGAGAAGCACGATCCCCCGCAGAGTTTCCTCGGTGTATGAGACGGCGCACGGATTGTTGGGGCTGTTCAGATAGCACAAACTCGTTCGCTCAAGGATCGCGCGGGGAATGCGAGCCAGGTCGGGTTGGAAATTATTCTCCTTGGTCAGATTGAAGTAGTACGGAATACCACCAGCGAGCTGGGTCGCTGAGGAATACACCTGATACGCTGGATTCGGAATCAGGACGTAGGGTTTCGCCGGATCAAGGCCCGCGGTGGCAAAGGAGTACAACAACTCACCACTTCCGAGCCCCGCCAAAACCTGCGTATCGTGGATGGTTCCCTTAAGCTTCTTAGAGTGAAGATTAGCTGCGATGATCGCCTCGGTCAGATACGCCTCTTGCTTGGTTTTCGGGTATCGACTCACTGACTCATACGCGTATGAATTTAATATCTCAATAACCTTCGGATCAGGCTCATGTTGTGGTTCTCCGATGGTGAGGTCAGCGACGATCGGGCGTCCAAGCGACGCGAATAGCTGCATTTTTCGCGCCGCGGTGTAGGTGCGCATGGAGGCTATTCGGGGGTTCATCATGTCAGGAATGTAATTGATGGATCGGGGTTTTGCAACAAAAAGGCCCCGTGGATTCCGCTTTTAACAGAGAACTATGGCGCTTTCTAGCCTTTCACCCCGCGCCGCATCTCCTCAACGAACGGCCTAACAATCATCTCATAGGCCCCCGGCATTCCACCCGTCGGCGCGTCCACGAGCTCTCGAATCTCCTCAAGAAGCGCCTCCTCAGCGCGTGAGTAAAGCCTTTGCCATGCGCGCATAACATCAGCAAGCAGCGGAGCGCTCTCCCGAAACATCGAGGAGAGTCGCGCAGCGATTCGCGCAGGATCGTTGCTATCTTTAACGAGAGCCTGCCCCGCGCGTCCGAACAGACGACTATCCCCCTGACGCACCGCCTCAAAAAGTCCGACAAGCTGCGAGGTCTCGTGGAGCCCTGGCTCAATTACGAACGCGACATCGTCTGAGATCGTCTCCCCTCGCCCGACACGCATCACAACGGTCGCGACACCGGCCGCCATTGAGAGCTCCAGATAGGGGCTTAGACGGGTATGAGGATTCGAGGAGAGATGAAGCGCGAGATCGCTCTTCGCAACGAGGGATCGCCATCGATCCGGCGCATTGCCCTCACTAAGGGTCACACGATCGCGCACACCGAATTCACCGATCATCCGCTCCGCATCTGCTCGCTCCGATGGTTCGATGACCCAGGTGAGATGAACGGAATGCGAACAATCCGCGAGAGCGGGAAGGAACTTATGGGCTCGGCCCTCCAGACCGGTTGAGCTCACCGCGACGATCTCAAAAGGCCTCATCGTATCTGCAGAGCGGGCGTCCTCGATCACGGTCACCGGCACCGGCAGTGTGTCCGAACGGTGACCACACGGCGCGTACTCGTATCGCCCCGAGAGGAATCGGCGAAGGGTACCTTCAGCCCATGTAGAGTTATAGAGTACGATCGGTGAGATCGAGGTTTCTCGATACCCTTGCGGCTGTGGCTGAAGGGGAAGATCGCCTCGCTCAAGGAATGGCAGAGAGAGGTCGAGCATCTGCTGAACGGACCGCTCCCACGGACTGGTATGAATACCCTCCGCGCCGGGGTCTGAAAGAAATGTGTCGTGCATCCACGATATTCCCGGCATCATTCCGACCTGTGTTCGAACGATCCTTCCAAGAGGTCCATCCTCGACTTGATAGAAGAAGATATCGAAGGGTTTCGCGCGGTGACGTTGATACACGTTTAGGGTGTTGTACCGTGGCAGGCCGAGGTGGCTTCCAAACGGCAGCCCCGAGAACACCTCGATCTCGAACTCATCCTTCATCTGAGGAAGGAGCAGATCCGAG
This sequence comes from Pseudomonadota bacterium, assembly GCA_039799965.1. GTDB lineage: Bacteria > Bdellovibrionota_C > UBA2361 > UBA2361 > OMII01 > OMII01. The sequence goes on along the minus strand of JBDLRS010000011.1, from coordinate 4,510 downwards.
CAGTACTGCGATATCGAGGCAACCGGCTCATTCGACCGAGCGAGATGGGTAACCCACGCGATGCGAAGCTTGGTGTCAGCCATCACGCAGCCTTGCTCGCCTGTGAACCGTCCCCGTGCGTGAGTGGAGAGAGAAGCGCGTTAATCAAGGTGTCCCAACCCTGCGACAACATCCCTGAGCTCTCGATGAACGCTCTCCCGTTCGCTCCCATGCGCTTCGCGGCCTCCGGGTCTCGGGCGAGTTCGTTGAAAGCCTCCGCCATAGCGATGGCATCGGGTGTCGCCACTCGCCCATTTTCACGATCCTTCACAAACTCTAGCGTTCCACCGCTATCGGTGGCGGTCACGACGGGTCGCCCGCTCGCCATCGCCTCAAGGGTGACATATCCGTAATCCTCATCGAACGGCGCGTAGAACACACCCATCGCCTCGGCGTAGAGAGCAACGAGCGCCTCATCGCTTACTCGTCCTAAGAGCTGCACGCGATGGCCGATATCGTGCGCCTTGATGATGTTTTTGAAATACTCCATTACCCCTGGCTCATCGGCGGTTCCGACCACCTTCAGCGTTACCTCAGGAGAGATATGCTTCATTGCGTTCAGCATCAGGTCGAGCCGCTTAATACGACAGAGCCGTCCCACAGAGAGAACGTACGGCTTCGCACCGCGGTTCTGATATCGGTCTCCAAGCGGAAGTGGCGGGTAGAGTACGGTTGAGGATAAGCCGTTATAGGACTGCAATCGTTCCGCTACGTTCTTGGAGATTGCGGAGCGGTACGAACACTCACCGAGCGTGATCGCGTCACCGTCGGTTATCATTCGGCGCAGCACCTCGTCTCGCGGATCATCACCCATATCGGAGTATTGCCCTCCGTGAAGGTCGTAGAATGAGCGGAGCTGGTGTACGAGCCACACGCTCTTCTTCGGATGACGCGCAAAGTAGGTGGGGAACTTCGTCGCGATAATGAGATCAACCTTGCCACCCGCGAACTCAGCGAGATCCAAGGAGCGCCAGATCGCCGCCTGCATCAGCAGGTTCTGCTTCGGAAGTGGATTAAATGGAAGTTCGATCACATCCGCTTCGTGCCCTCGCGCTTTGAGGTGCTTAATCAAAGTAGCGACGAGGATCTCTTGCCCGCCGTGCGTAAAGGGAACCTTAGCTCCAAGGACGAGAATACGCGCCATCGTTACACTACCTCAAGGATCAAGGCGTAGTCCTGGAAGCCGTAGATCAAGCGATTCAACTGCTCGATGTTCTGGTTAATGCGGTTAACCGTATCAACCACCGTTGGTGGATGATTCGGATCGACCGGGATCTCTTTCAGGAGATGATTTGGGGCAACCGGCGAGAGGTAGCGGGTCTCAATGATCTTCAAACCAGCCAGCGTCGCTGTGTATCCAAGGGTGTCCGGATGCATCGGCCAGATATGGGTTGGATCTCGGAAGTAATTGGAGGAGAGCGCGAGGAGCGATTGGGGATTGATCGTTTCGAAGACGATCTTTGACCCCGGCTTCAACTTGCGCTTGGAGAGCTCACACAACTCCATGAGCTGCGAGCGGGTCAGATGCTCAACGACCTGAATCGCGATAAGCCCACCGAGCGACCCGTCGGGAAGGGAGCGGAGATGCGCGATGCAATCTCCGAATTTCGTGTCGCACCCGGCAGCGTTCGCGACGTTGACCATCACCGTATCGAGATCGACACCGTACGATGGAACCCCAGCTTTCTTGAAGAGGCGTTGAAGTTCTCCCCGACCGGAGCCCATCTCAAGCACAGGAGCGGGAGCTGTTTTGAATAGCTCAGGATAGATAGAAAGCCTTCGCTCGATCTCAGCCTCCCCTCCCCGATACCGATTCTCAAGGAGAAGATATGATGGATCGGGAACCGCGAGGGAGTCCGCGCTCTCTTGAACCCGTGGAGGATTTGGATCGGTATACCGAGGGAAGTTGTTTACGATCCCCTCTAAGCCTCGAATCATCCCATCGAGGGCGCCTATACGATCCCTCATCAGAGACTGCATATCCTGCTGCAAGGCCAGGATGGCGGCGCTCTTCTCATCGTCGATGCGATCGATCTTTCGCATGACGTCGTTGTCTCGAGCGTCGATATATCGACCGATCTCATTCAGGTGTCGAACGAGGTGCTCAGAGAACGAACGCTCAGCGTTCAGGTAATCAGCGAGAAAGAGTTTACGAATAACCTTGCGAGAGATTCGCTTGAAGAGTGGGACGAGCTTACCGAGGGGGCCGCGTCGGTGGCTTGGGATGACGGCTGGAGTAAGTTGGGAATCAAAGGCGTAGTTCTGATTTACGTACCGGAGCTCTTCCGAGTGCTGAAGGTCCCCTACCCGTACGTTGCCGTCTTTTGCGAACTTAGGAGCGGTGCGGCAGAGCTCGCGGTTCTTGTCGCGATTCCCCTCTACGTCAGCTTTGATCCGCTCACGGATCTCCGCCATCAGGGAACGAATATCTTTCATCGGCAGCTCTCGCACCGTTGCCTCGTCCTGAGCTGCTTCCTGCTGAGGCAGCTTTCGCACCTGCTCTGACATTCCTTATCTCCCTGTACGCCGCTGAAACGAATACCTTCGTATACTTGCGGCTTCCCCCGGCTCCGTCAAGAGCCGGGAGAGGAAGATTTTGCCCTAAAACCGATAGGTTAGAGCTGCTCGAATGCGCCAGCTTGGGGTAATCTGCGTATCCGAGTTGTGCACCTCGATCGGCAGGTCGTATCCAAGAACGCCCAGCCACGTATTGGTTGCGATCGCTGTAAGCTCAGGGCCAATAAAGGTACCGTTGAACGCGGTATCGTTGTATCGAACTCCTCCACTTCCGGTATCGTATCCCTTGTACTGCCCCGACAAACGGGCTCGAAGCGATACCTGCGCGTCATCCTCAAGGTAGAGGTAGTGACCAACTGCGGTTGCCCACGCCCAGTCATTGGCAAAGGTATAATCAAACGCTCCTTCGGTGCGGATCGTATACTGAGCGTCGGTCTGCCAGATGAAGCCCTTCCATTGGGTGTAGAGACCCGCTCCAAGGGGAAAGTCCCACGAACCGGATCCAAGGGTAATATCGTGACCATGAATCGCGTTCGCGGATTGAGGACCGTGTACCGTTCCGTTGTGCTTCTGGGTGAAGGAGTGGTGCCCCATCTCCTGGTGGGAATCCCCGTGAGAGTCTCCCTCCTCACCACCGTGAGAATCATCTTCCTCACCGTGATGTCCAGGGGCGCTCTCCTCACCAAGGTAGTGTGCGTCCCCGGTCGGAAGCTCAACGCCACCGAACACGCGAAGTCGAGCAAGAGTGTCACCGTTCGCGTAGTTCACAGGAACGTAGTGGGCCAACAAGGTGATATCCCCTATTCCCGCATCACTTCCTCGTTGAACCTTTTCATCCTCGATACGACGCCAGGTTCGGCTCACGACCGGCACGACCAATTGAAGTGATGTTGAGTTACTCACATCGTATTGACCGGAAACCTGGGTCACCGAGCTTTTAAGGAACTGGTTGTAGGTGTTCTCCGTGTAGTGACCATCCGTCTTGATTCGATCCAGTGCGGTGAACTGTTCGGCAAGACTGAGACGAAACGCGTTCGCGACCGGACTCTCGTTTTGAACAGCCGAATAGAGCGCGCACACGTCACACGCGTTCGCAAGCTTAGAGGTGAAAAGCACTAGTGATGCAACGGCAAGTGCGCGCCGTATGAAGAGATTTCTCATAGGATAAGACACATAGTAATCGTTTGTGCGGTACAATCCGCTTACGCGCTCGCTTCAGCGTTGAACACTAAGCAGGCGGCTGGAAATGAATTCGAGTTAGGAGATGGCGGGGGGCGATCGAGCCCGCGGTCGATCATAGATTCTAGCTCGTAAGGAGACACCGTCGCGAGCGGAATGGATAACAGGAATAAAAGAGATCCGCTTGTTCCCCTCGGCCTCAACCGAGGCTGGGAGCACGTAGCTCGCGGTGAGCGATCGCATCTGTCCAAACACGCACGGCTTCTGCTCCTGCTTCTGTGAGCGAGAGGTACTCTTTCGCTCATGACATCGGCACTTGCTTTGCGGAGCGCGCGATACGACAGCCAAGGACAACAGCACTACGGCCATCATCAAGGAGATAGACTGTCGAAAACGGAAGCAGAACATGAGGCAAACTTAGCATGGGCGAGCGCTAACCTCCAGAGTTGGAGAGGGTCTTCATCTTTATTCTCCTGAGGATCCTGCACCTGCAAGGGATCTCCGCACGCCGTTACAAGCAGTGCGATGCGCCTATCCCTGAACACGGAATAGCGCCCTTCAGAAGCGCGTCGCGCTGAGTAGGCCTTTGAGGAAAACAGAGCTCCTAATTTTGCAGTGTCCGGCATGCCGGTGGAGGATTAGTATGCCGGGAAGCGATCAAACAACGTAAAGCCTCATGGTAGGGGTTTCCGCTACCGAAATCGGGGTTAAACGAGGTCTCGTCATCAGCTTTGGTACAACTTTGGTACGATCTCCTAGGCGCTAAGATACCTCA
>JBDLRS010000010.1:0-56224 GCA_039799965.1 Pseudomonadota bacterium | reverse complement strand
GAAGTACCACTTTGCGCCTCACCCACAGGGTGACTCTCTTTCGTCTCGAAATCACTCATATTCGCAATTATTATCACCTACTTGCGAAGATGCAACGATTTTCAACTGCCGAATTTAGGTTGATATATCCCACAATCCTTACAACGACCTCTGCTCCTGGAACACCACTCGCCAAAAGCACTAGACCTCCAACGCCTACCGTGCAATTGAGCACCGACCATGGCGCAGCAAGCGCGAGGTTGAGAACCAGTCCACACAGAGAGAGCCTCCCGTTCCACACCATGGTAACAGCGGATGTGAGGCACCACACCGCTAGCGTCACCCACACCAACGTGCGCAAACGGCTTCCAGCTCCCAGAACGGAACCGATCCCGATCCCCGCAAGCGCCGCAAAGGTCAGAACGACTCCGATCTCAAAGAGCGCCCAGGGCCAAAGGATATGCATACACAAAAAGGTAACGACTAATCTCTGCGCGAACCGATGTCTTCTCTGTGTCAGCAGCGAGAGACAGAGACAGACCGCGGCGAGCAGCGCTCGTACCGAGGACATCTCCGCCCCGATGGCTACCACATAGAGGGTGGCGCACACGAGCGACAGACCGATAGCAAGTCGTCGCATCCAAAGTGACGCATGCATCGCACGGCCAACACCAAGAAGCGCGGAGAGCGCCAGTCCAAACACCAAGCTCACCTGATAGCCCGATACGACAAGCAGATGCGACAATCCCAAGCCGGTAAAAAGTCCCTCCACCGGGGGACTGAGCACGTCTTGTACGCCGAACGCCATAGAGAGAAAGAGCGTTCCACCTCGACTCGCCTTTGTGGCGCTCTCAACCGAATCGACAATCCATTCACGCACCCGCTCCAGCAACGTGTGCTGTCGTGCGACGGGTTTGGAACCGAAGAGAGCCTTCATCTCTCCGGATACGCCCCGCCTCCATAGCCAACCATCCCATGAAAAGGGATTGCGCGGGCGCGCTATGGGGAGGAGCGCCCCTCGAACCCATACCAGATCACGAGCTTCAACCGACGAAAGGGATCGCCACGGAAGGTCAACGGCGCGAACACGGACTAACCTTCCCTCTCCCCCCGTTATCTCACGCCCAACAAATACTACCTCGCCAGGTACACGGCGACGCGGAGGATCCTTAACCTGGAGCAAGATCTGAACGTCACTCCCGGCGACTGCGGAGGGATGGGTGAGGATCTCTGCCCCGCCTATCACTAACCCCACAAGTATCCCAACGAAGGCGCACGCACGGCGGACACCTCGTACCATCATCACCACACCGAGAGCGCTGACGGTCGCCACAATGAATCCCAGAGAGGTAAACCACGCCACCACCTCCCCAGCGCAAACCCCTGCGGTGAAAAGCAGCGCCGGTACGGAAGCCCTTACCCGTGCGAGATATCGACGCAATGACGATCGGAAAAACATAGACGTCACAAAGCGCCTCGCCCGTGAAAAGATATATCGGCAAAAACGAGGACTCGCCCTCCTATCGAGGCTTTAAGCGCGAAGTTGCTCAGATACACAAGAGCTGTGCGGCGCTTACGGCGGTTGGCATGTAGATACGCTATCGCAGGGATCTCGCTTCTGCCTTTACTCCCCTCGCCTGGAAGGGTGCGCGAAAGCAAATCCGATCGATCTGCTAGCGCTGCTCCCCTTCACCATCCTCTGTGATCGGCAGATGCAACGGCCCACGATCAACGGTCGGGTCGGCCCACAAAGAGATCTGTGACTCCTCAACCGGAACTGAGTCGAACGCGGGGCTTCGAGCTATTCGCTTAAGTATCCGAGCGGCGTCCTTTGAAATGTCGATATCTCGGAAGATTCCAAATGGCCCGACATGGCCCTTGAACTTGCTCCTCTTGAACTGCCCTATCGAGAGATTGGCGGTGCTTACGGGAATAATCGCGCCGTCTAGGTCGTACCCGCCAAGAACCTCCGTGCTTGCCTCAGGGCCATACGGCGCTAAGTGAACCCCGAGGTAGCGTTGCGCTCTGAAGGTAACTCCCATAACGTACCACTTGCCCGGTTCAATCGTGGTCGAGGCGAACGCAAACCACCGACCATTCCCCGCGGTATTCTGCCAATAGATGTGTGGGCGAACACCATCAGCTCCTCCGACCAGAGCCACCGCATATCCCTCGGGGTTTTGACTGCGAGGGTCATATTTTCCCAGGAATGCCGATCGCTCCTTCAGATCCAGAGATGATTTCAACTTGAACCACACGAACAGCATGAAATCGGATCCACTGGGATTGAGGAGAGGATGATGGGCAACGGTAAGAACATTACCGCTATGGGTGATCGCCACGGCGTCAGCAAACGCGCTATCTGAACCTGGCAACGTGGCGATTGAGCTGGATTGAGGGGATTTGAAGGAGAAAAACACGGCCACAACCGCAAGCCAAGAGACCCCAAAAGCGGCGAAAAAGGCGGCGACCAGGTAGATCAATCGAGGGCCGGTAGATCTGTTCATCACTCTTTCAGTGGGCACCAAAAAATCTCTCCCTTGATCAGCTCCGAGGGAGCCAGTTAGTACCCTCGATCATCCTACGCCGAGCGGCAGGAGAACAAGATAGCTCCTGTAAAACGCAAAGCGCCGCTCCCCTTATTCAGAAGAGCGGCGCCGTGGGCGATCACACCAAGACTCGACTACTCAGCGGTCTCAGTGGTCCCGTCCGAGGACTCAGGAGCGGTCTCAACACCCTCCTCACCCTCTTCGGACCTCTTCTTAGCGCCCTTCTTGCCTTTACCCTTTGCGGCACCCTCTGCTGGAGGAGCGACGATCTGAGCGGCGATTACCTTGATCTGAAGAGGAACGGAAACCTCAGAGTGAAGCTTAACTTCAGCCTTATGCTGACCTGGGGTCTTGATCACCTCAAGGAGGCGAATCTGGCGGCGATCAACACCGTACCCAAGATTCTTAAGGGCACCCTCTACGTCACGAGCGGTTATGGCGCCGAAGCTCTTTCCACCAGCTCCGATCTTGAGCGTGAACTCAACGATGATCTGAGAGAGGGTATTTCCAAACGCCTCAGCTTCAGCCTTCTTCTTGATTCGCTTAGCAACGATAGCGCTGAGCTTATGCTTGAGAGCTCTCTCGTTCTGAGAGGATGCCTCGATAGCTACACCCCGTGGGATCAGGAAATTTCTAGCAAAGCCTCGCTTTACCTTTACCGTGTCACCTACGTACCCGAGAGGGAGAAAATCTTCTCGCAAAATAACTTCCATGGTCTGATTCCTATCAATATGGCCTGGTTTTTTATCAATCTATCCAGCAACTACAACCCGTTGAGACTAGTCGAATGAATCCATACCGAAATCATCGTCTCCCTCGGTGCGAGGATTTTGGAGACGCTTAGGATTCCCCTTGAACTTTCGGGTCTTCGAGTTGATCAGATGAGTCTGGAACTTCTGTACAGACTCGTTGATTCGAAGAACAGCCTGGAGTTCGTTAGCGGCTTGGTGATTGGCTGTCTCGTAGTTGAAGACAACGTAGTAGCCGAACTTTTGCTTACCAAAAGAGAACGCAGCCTCTTTTTTGCCCCACGTATCGACGGTCGACACCTTCGCGTTCTTAGCCGCGAGCAAAGCCTCAACCTTCTTTACCTCATCCTTTATCTGCGAGTCACTCAAACGAGGGTTAAAGACCACTACTGACTCATACCGGCGTGCTTCCATTGAACACCTTTATTTCATTAACTAAATCTTATTCGATATCGCTTTTTATTTTAGCCATCTTCTCGCCTTCGAGACGCGAACGACTATGTTTTGTGACCCATGACGAACGCGACGAATGCGGCAACACGGGATCGACCAATACCCTAAAAGCCGCCGAAGTGTATCAGATCGGAGGCAAAACACAACTGACGGACCCACCTTGAAAGGCTAACTGTTATATTTATTCTGGGCTTTCCTTAGGCCCGAAAGGAGCAGTGTCACGACCGCTCCACACGCCTTTCCGAGTAATTCCTCGGCAATAGGCTGTTCTTCCTGGGAGAATCGCCCCAGAACCCAGATAGCGACACCATCTGGAGCCGTCGAAAGAGGAGAGCCCGGCGGCGGCTTTCCGACTCCAACCCGCACGCGCGTGTACCCCCTGCCACCACACCGCTCGGATATGGACCGGAGACCGTTATGGCCCCCTTCTCCGCCATCAAACTTGACCCGAACTACCCCGAAAGGGAGATCGATCTCATCGTGGACAACGATAACATCACCGATTGGAATCTTTCGAAATGAAAGGTAGGACTGAAGGGGCTCTCCACTCCGATTCATAAAGGTCTGAGGTTTGATCAAACTCCCAGACCACTCACCTACTCGAAGGGCCCCTTCGCTGAAACCATTCCGCTCAAGCCATCCAGAACTAGCGAGAGTGCCGGCGATCGCGGCACGAGCATGGGCGCGACAATCGCCCTCAACACTACTACCATCAGCGGCGATCGACGCGGCTCGCAGCGCGTCAACGACGGCGAAGCCGATATTGTGTCGGGTAGAATCGTAACGAGCGCCGGGATTACCAAGACCTACGACGGTTTTAAATCCGGCGCTCACAATCGGAACTCAGTTATTACTTAGCTGGAGCCTTCGCAGCAGCGGCTGCTGCCGGAGCAGCCTCAGCAGCCGGCTTAGCCTCCTCCTCAGCGCGGGAAGCTACCACGCTCACTATCGTCTCGGAGGCATCATCCACAAGGCTAACGCCATCACCAAGCTGAAGCTGATCAGCATGAATCGATTGACCAAGTGCAAGTGCCGATATGTCAACCGTCACAGACGAAGGGATGTACTTCGGCAAGCAGCTTACGGAAACTTCGTGGGTGACAACCGCCAGGATCCCACCTTGGTTCTTGACGCCAGGAGCCTCGCCAACGAACTTCACTGGTACATCAACTGTGATCTCCTCATCATCCTTTAGGGTCTGGAAATCAACGTGGATAACACGCCCCTTAAGGTAGTCCTGCTGAACTTCCTTTACGATGGCGGCCTTTCCATTGAGAGATGGCACGGAGCTCTTAAATGTGAACACCTGAGAACGACGAGCCTTTGCAGCAAGCAACGTGAACTCCTTCAGAGGTACTTGAACAGCGAGGGGCTTCTCAGCCTTGTGGTATGCCACGGCTGGGATGAATCCCTCTCTGCGGCACCGGTTTGCATAAGACTTACCGATATTTGGACGCTCTGATACTTCGATTGTGAAATTTTCCACGACGTTACTTCCTCAAAAACATCTCTCGAATAGAGAGCTTTCTCTTTACAAATCTTGGCCTGCAAAAGCTATAAGCCCACAAAGGCACTGTGAGCCCACAAAGGCACTGTGGGAACGTAGCAGAACAGCCACTTCGGGTAAAGTGGCGGGGTCGATTGCGCTATGAGACAGGCCATGCGCCTGATGCTCCCATCTCTCAGAAACTCTGCAACCACCTGCATTTACGAGATCATTAGCAGGGTGGTGAAAAATGGTTCCATCGTGAGCATTTTGAGAGTTTTGACGAAACGAGGCTGAGACGACGAAAAAACCGGAGGCGTATCCACTCAGATACGTTGAGAATTTTTTGGGGGCTCCAACGAAGTTGCAGTCAAACTATCGAAATGCGCAACAGGAAATCATTTTTGACCACCCTGTTAGACTGAGAGACAAAAGTAACCTCCAGGTGGAAAATCCGTCCCCCCTTTTTGCCTTACAGCGACCCGGATCCTGACAAGAGCACCTTCAGACGCACCCCGATCATGCCGTGAAATTGGGCGCTCAGTGATCAACTGGTGACCCTATGACAGACCGGAGCCCCCTGAGATTCACGCCGCTTACTTAAAGAGGCTGCTCACCGAATCATCCAAATGAATACGCCGAATCGCCTCAGCAAACACAGGGGCCACCGAGATAACCGAGATTCGGTCAGTTGCATCGAGCTCCGGGTGCGGAATCGTATCGGTTACGACGAGCTCCTCGATTGGGCTCTCGCGTAGTTTATATCGCGACTCACCGGAAAGAACGGCGTGCACGCATACAGCGACCACCCGCTTAGCGCCAGCCTTAATTAGGGTCTCCGCAGCCTTCACAAGGGTTCCACCGGTATCAGCGATATCGTCCACTATGATACAGGTCTGTCCCTGCACATCTCCCACTACGGTCATCGAATCAACGCGGTTAGCCCCCGAGCGTCGCTTATCGATGACCGCGAACGGACTATTATCCATTCGGGTAGCGACGAAGCGTGCTCGCTCAAGACCTCCAACATCGGGAGATACGATCGTGACGTCCTCGACCCCAAACTTCTGCTTGAGGTACGGGATCATCGTTGGCAAGGCGTAGAGGTTATCTACCGGAATATCAAAGAACCCCATCAACTGTCCGGCGTGGAGATCCATCGTCAGAACTCTATCGGCGCCAGCGGCGGTGAGCATATCGGCGATCAACTTGGCGGTGATCGGAACGCGGGGCCTCACCTTCCGATCCTGGCGTGAGTATCCGTAGTACGGAATAGCGGCGGTAATGCGACCGGCGCTCGAACGCTTCAGGGCGTCGATGATGATGAGGAGCTCCATCAGGTGATCGTTACCCGGCTTACACGTACTCTGTAATACGAAAACATCGCCACCACGCACGTTGTCTTCGATCTCAACGGAGAGCTCTCCGTCCGCGAACTGCACAGTTTCGAGGCGACCAGGCTCTATGTTGAGCGTCTTACAAACAGCTTGGGAGAAGAGAACATTAGAACGACCGCCGAAAACAAGAAGTGGACCAGACACAGAAGCTCCTTGGAAGTGAGTAATGGCCCTTTTAGAACTGCTTACTCAACACGTTGTGTAGGGAGCACAGACGGGATTGAGAACACTACCTCTCTTCACGCCACCCTAGCAGGGTGGTGAAAAATGATTTCCTGTTGCGCATTTCGATAGTTTGACTGCAACTTCGTTGGAGCCGCCGAAAAAATCCTCAACGTATCTTAGTGGATACGCCTCTGGTTTTTTCGTCGTCTCCGCCTCGTTTCGTCAAAACTCTCAAAATGCTCACGACGGAACCATTTTTCACCACCCTGCTAGAGAGGAAAAGTTGCCCGGGCAGGGGTCGAACCTGCGTATGGTGGAATCAAAATCCACTGCCTTACCACTTGGCTACCGGGCAGTACGAGGATGGAACACCCCCACATGCGTCCCTGTTGAGTAAAACAAGTAACGCACTTTGGCAAGTGCGGGACGACACTATATACGTGGTATCTTACGAGAAAATGAGGAAGCATAGGTAACTTTCGATATTCTGCTCCCGCAATCGACTTGATAACTCATCGGCCCGAGGTTCCTCCCCCTCTGAAACGAGGCTAAAGAACACCGATCCTGACCCCGTAAGGGCCGTTCCACGAGGAAAAAACTCCCGAGCTACCCTAAGCCCCTCTCCTATCTCCGGAACCATCGAGCACGCGATCGATTCAAAGTCGCTCTCAACAAGGGGGGCGAGATCGAGGGAGCCAGAGGTGATAAAGGTGCGGCCGATATGGTCGGGAGTGGCGGCTATCGAGGGTCGCTCACGACGAAATCGATCATAAAAAGCGTCGGTCGGAACCGGCTTCGGCGGAATCATAATAAGCGCCTTAGCGGTGCGTGGCAGTGGTCGCGCACGAAGGGAAACGATCTCCTCGCCTATACCACCGACCCAACACAGTCCACCCTCAACAGCATAAGGAACATCCGCCCCGCACGAGAGCGCGGCCCGCATCACCCGAGAGCGAACCTCCTCAGAGGTCACGCCGAACGATTCACGTAACGCCGCGCCAAAAACAGATTCAAGGTGGCGCAACATCGCTGCGGCGTCGGCGCTCCCGCCGCCAAGTCCCCCGCCGATAGGTATGTTCTTCTTAATTTGACACCGAAATCCGAACGGCACCGACTCAACACCGAACTCACGCCAAAACGCTCGGAATGCGAGGGTCACGAGATTCTCTCGCCTCCCCTGAGGTATAATCCCATCAGGTTTGGTGGAGACGATGCAATCCCCCTCAGCGGTAAACACCAACCGAAGCGTATCCTGCCGAGATGTCGAGCAGTTAATCATACTTAAGAGGTGATACCCATCAGATCTACGCCCCTCAACCTTCAGACGTAAATTCAACTTGGATGGGGCATTGATGGTTACCTCACGACCGAACCACGCCTCGGCAGCTCGCGACACCGCGAGAGGAGGTGGTTTGCTGATTGATGAGCTACCTGACATAGTTCGGTACAGTACTATGAAGAGAGGCAAAACAGAAACGGCCCTAGGAATCTACCATGACCTCACTACACCTACCATCACCCGCCGAAGCCCTTGCGGTAGCGATAGAAGCAGCTCAACGGGGAGGCGCGATTGCCCACCAACAACGGGCCTCGCAATCGGTCACTATCACCTTTAAAGCGGCTCGAAATCTTGTCACTACCGCGGACCTCGCCTCAGAGATGGCGATCATCGAAACGATTCGTGGATACTTCCCCAACCATAGGATCCTGGCGGAGGAATCGTCCGATTCCGCGCTTGCAGCGAGCTTCAACGCCGGTCCCGTGTGGGTAATCGATCCCATAGATGGAACAACCAACTACGCGCACGGGCACAATCAGGTCGGAGTCTCTGTCGCCTATGCCGTCGATGGGGTTGTACAAGCAGGAGCTGTTCTCGCGCCGTTTCAGGGGGAGCTCTTCACCGCGACAAAAGGTGGCGGCGCGTTCTGTAACAAAGGTCCGATCCGGGCCACCGAAACGCAGACCCTTTCAGACGCCCTCATTGCGACCGGGTTCCCGTATGATCGGGGGAACATCGACCGCATCTGCGCGCGACTTCTTCACCTGCTCCGCACCTGTCGAGATATCCGGAGGATCGGAGCGGCGTCGGTCGATATCTCCTGGGTGGCATGCGGACGGCTGGACGCTTTCTTTGAAGAGGGCTTGAGCCCGTGGGACGGTGCGGCAGGCTGCCTGATCGCTCGCGAGGCGGGAGCAAAGGTGGGGCACTATCCATACGACCACGAATCACAAAAGAAGACCGCGAACTACGCGCACGATCTCTTCATGGACAACATCGTCGTCGCCGCCCCACGGGTATTTGAGGCGGTGATGCGGGAGTTGGCTGCGGTGTAAATCGAACCCGCCCGACCTGCGCCCCATGACCTAGCAGGGTGGTTCCGTCGTGATAATTTTGAGAGTTTTGACAAAACGAGCAGGAGACGACGAAGAGAACCGGAGTTGTATCCACGACTCGACTGAGCTCGCCGAGGTCTGAGATACGTTGAGAATTTTTCCGGCAGCTCCAACCAAGTTGCAGTCGAATACAAAAAAGGGCGCCTCAGGCGCCCCTCTTCGTGAGAGCTACAACTCCTCTCCCTCTTCTGGGAATCCTTCATTATCGGAGTCTCCAGCGCGATCAGAGTATCGGCGTTCCTCGTTCTCCTGCTCCGTCTTACAATCGATACAGAGTTGAGCAACCGGTCGAGCCATTAAACGAGCAACGGCGATCTGCTCTCCACAACTCTCACATTCACCAAAGGTTCCATCCTCCATCTTCTTGAGAGCGGCATCGATCTTCTTAAGGTGGTTCTGCTCTCGCTTTCCGATCTTAGCGAGAGAGTTTTGATTTATCTCAAGGGACGCGAGGTCGACGGAGTCTCCGGACGGTGTCTCAAGATCGGCCACTGATGTTTCGCTAATCTCTTGAAGGTGATGGAAGATTCGCTTCTTATCTTCTTCGAGGATCTTCTTCAAGGTATCGAGATCTTTCTTTTTCATACTATCACCTTCTGCGCACGACCTACTGCGATACATACAAGCGACTGAATCCTGCGTGCTCGGATCGAGGGGAGTCCTCTAAGTCACTCCGACGGTCTACCTACCCTAACGGATATGGAGCCTACATTTTTTGTAATCCTGAAGGATAGACGACCTATACACCCGGTACAAGTAAAAATAACTCCCTACGAGCGTTTTCCACAAAGGAAAGCGCCGGCGCGCCACTCTCCTACCGTGGAGGTTCCGAACGAATTTCCATCGAAACTGCAGGGAAATAGCCTCTCTTAGGCTTAAAGTGTCTCCTTTCACATGCGCAGCCTCACCCCCTACGAAGTTTGCTGAGGCAGGGAACGTAGGAGAGGGACGACTACCTTTTGTCAGAATCTCGTCCCTTCTGTATTCGAGCGAGAATGGCCTCAAAGGTGACGAACGCCTTCTGATAATCTTGCAAGGCCTCAATCTCTCGAACCTCGGCATCAGCGGCGTTCTGCTCTCGGAGATTAACGAAGATAAGATTGCTGTCGCCGAGATCAAAGCGCTTAAGCTCCCCTCGCGCGAGGTCGTCAGAAGCTTTAACCTCTGCTGCCGCAACCTCAACCTTGCTCCTCGCGATATCAAGTGCGTTGAGGGCATCCTGAACATCTGCCCGAATACGTTCACGGAGGAAGGTTTCTGTAAATTGCAGCTTTTTCTGACGTGACTCGTAGTAATCGATACGTCCCTTCTGAGTGCGAGTTGCGAGGGGGATCTCAATTCTTAGCCCCGCTTTAACCTCAGGATCCTCAAGCTTCGGATTACCTGATCCATAGTCGTTGTATGAAAATACTCGCAGGTCCAACCGAGGCAAAACCTGATTTCGTGCGAGCTCCAACTCAATTTTATTCTGCTCCCTCTGGGCCTTAATGTTTTTGAATTCCGGTCGAGCCTCCGCCGCTTCCGCGACTGGATCGGCGATTGTGTGGACAGGCACAAATAACGGCAAAGGTATTCTATCGAGAGCCTGAAACCGCTCAACGCTCTGCGGCTCCGCCACGTGATTGCGATAAAAGAGGGAGAGGGAGAACTCCGCGCTTTTAACGCCTCGCTCCGCGGTGAGCAGTTGGGACCGACGTTGAAGCACCGCGCGTTGATTATCCACCCGGTCGAAATCCGGCAAGTCTCCCTTCGCGACACGCTCGGAGATCTGGCGATCCCGCTCCTCAGCCACCTGCAGCAATCGTCGAAACACCTTCACCTTGTTTCGAGCCGCCGTCCAATCCCAGTAGGTCAACGCAGCCGCTCGAGCAAGCTCTATCTTTCGCTGCTCAATCATGGAATCCGCAATCTGTTGGCCAGACTCAGCCTTGCCGATAGTAGCTCGTCTACGGTCGATCGGCCCATCCCGCAGAAGCGGAACCTCAACACCGACCCCAACCTCGCCCCCTGAATTCGTCTCATACCAATTATCATAGATGGGAAATGTACCATCACCGATACGGTATCCACCCATCACCTTGCTGCCGTAAAATTTAAGAGGCTGCTCTACATACGTGGAGCCGTAATTCCCTGAGTATCCACCCGTCACATACGAAAGCACATCCCCCTTAATGCTCGGATCGAACGCTCCTTCAGCCGAGAGAACATCGGCGTCAGCAGTTACACGCTCCTGCCTTTCAGCATTAAGAGCTGGGTGCCGCTCAAGGGTTGCTGCGATTACATCGTCGAGGAGGAGAACGCTCGATGCGGAGCTCTTTTTAGCTTTGGAGAGAGCGGAGGGGGAGTTCGGCTCCTCTCCGGATACCGAAGAGACGATCGTGGCATCTAAGACCACTATGAGGGCCAGAATGAACGGATATACACTGTGTCGAACCCGCATAGTTAGGCCCCATCCTTGGATTTTGGCGCGGAATTCCCTCCCTTGGGCTTCGCGTCCCCAGGTTTTGGACTCATCGAACGGAGGGTCGGAGGGAATCCGTTAAATTGACGCCAGAGCTCCCACCCAAGTCTCACCGTGTCCAACAACACCCAGCCGATTACCCGCACACCTTGTCGTAGGTAGTTCGCATCCGGCCACTCCTCTCCCTGATCGGGAAAGACGATGACCCGTATCGTTCCATCCTCGGCAGCTCCCGGATCGATAACACCGATGACGCCACCGAAGGTGCCGACAGCCACCGACGGCCATCCAGCGAATTGCACGGCGGGCCATCCCTCAAACTGCAACCTCACCCTTCGTCCAACGGAGAGAAGTGGCGCGTCATTGCCACTCACAGTGAGCTCAACCGCTCGACTCGCCGTCTCAGGAACGATCAAGGCCAACTCCTGCCCAGCCTTTACCATCACACCACCCTGCGGGGCCAGTATCCGATGCACAATTCCATCGCGTGGCGCCACGATTGACTGCGATGCTTGCCGAGCCAACTTGGTCTCAATGCGTGCCAACTCGGCCGAAGCGGAGGAGACCTCTGAGAGGTATTTTGCGTACTCTAATTCCGCTAACTCCGCCGCGCGCTGGGAGCTAAGACCAGAGGTCACAAGGGTCCGCTGACGCTCTAGGTTCTTACGAGAGGTATCTACCGCGTTTTGCGCGGCGTCTAGTTTCACCTGCTGAGCGGCGCGCTCCCGCTCGAGTCGAGAGATGATGTCAGGGTCGATATCGGCCACATCAACGATACTCTGTCCCTTCTTGACCCTGGTACCCTCAAAAACAAACCATTGGCGAATGATTCCATCAACCGGCGAGGTCAAACTCTGCTGACGTTCATCAGGCGAGTACGCGGAAACCTTACCGAACCCCTTTACGTTCTGCGTCCACGGAGCGAACACCATCGCCAAAACCGAGACGATTATCATCAGGAAAACGAGCATCGCTGCGGAGCGTAAGCTACCATGAGAGGCAACCAAGGGTGGAGAGTCCAAATCAATGCGAGCGCCCGCCACCACCTCATCGAGTGTGGGATAATCCGCGCTATCAATAAAGTCGCCTACTCGACCGTCATCAAAAACCATACGAAGATCTCCTTAATCAGTAAGGGGCACCAACTTACCTTGTTGCAGTTGATACGATTTCGCAAAATGTTGTGCCACGCTCCGCTCGTGCGTGAGAACGAGAAGTGACCACCGAGCCTTTGGTCCTGTTAACTCAGAGAGGAGGCCCGCCACCGTACTCTCGTCGATACCATCGAGCATCCCGTCTATGATGATAAGTCGAGGATCCATCAGAATCGCTCGGGCTATCACAAGGCGCGCGGCCTGTCCTCGAGAGAGAGGCTCAGGCTGGCCCTGCAGGGTTGTTTGCAGACCCTCCGGCAGAGAGTAGATATCCTCTAGAACCCCCACCATATGCAACGCCTCACGGATCCGCGTTGAGGATACCTCTCCGTTGGTCAACGTGAGGTTCTCCTCTATCGTTCCGTGAAAGAGCTCAGTCCCCCGCACTAGAGCGATCTCACTTCTCAACTCCAGGGGGTGCACCTCCCTGACATCGTGTCCGTCTATCTCGATACGACCTGATTTAGGGGATGAAATACGGTAAATACAATCCGCCAACGTGCTTTTACCTGAGCCATTCTGGCCGCAAATCGCTACCTTCTCACCGGGCTCGATGGTGAGAGATACGTCTCTCAGTATGGGCTCCATGTAACTTTCGTTGCGAACGACCAGGTTACTAATCACAAGGCTTGCGGGCTCCCCTCCGGGGGAGAAGAAAGAACCTGATTCCTTTTCGTATGGCACGTCAAAGAGGGCGTCAAGCTTCGCCACTGAGGCACACAGCTCGTAAAACTTGTCCAGGTAGCGCCCGAGCTTAGCGACGCCGCTCAAGATCACGCCAATAATGAGCTCAGCGGCCACGAGCTGTCCGAGGGTCAGCTGCTGTCGAATCACCAACCATCCTCCCAGGCCAAGAAGTAGAGTGTTCGCTAAAACCTGAATGGAAACTGACCCCACTATCTGGCGAAGCAAGATACGAAAATGCTTTTGCCTCCAGGTAAGGTAGTAACCAACCAACTTATCCGCTCGCTCAAGGGCGAATGAATCTCCGCGATTCGACTTAAACAGGATCGGAACTCGCGCCAAGTCCTGCAACCAGGTAGCCACCTCGTACTTCGCGTCCGATGCCTTGATCGAGGTCCTAACGGCACCAACCCCGAGCGGAGCGACCAACAAGACCAGGAAAAAGGTCAAGATGATCGAGAATACGAGGAAGAATGGATGATAGAACGACACGAGCACTAAACCAACAGCGACCTGGAAGAAGAGTGCAATACCATCAAGTAGGAGCGCCGAGACGTTCTTTTGGGCGGAAAATGCCTCTAAAAACCGAAGAACGTATTCCGGTCCATACTTATTTCGGAACTGCTCGAACTCGACGTGGGGGATGCGCTCAGCGAGCGCGAGCGAGATACGCACGACGAGACGACGCTGGAGGATCTCAACCACTACAAGCTGCAAAATACGGAGCACTCCCGATAAGAGCAGTACGCCTCCGACGAGGCATGTCACCACAACCAGAGGCTGAAGCACGACACCGAACGCGACAGAGTTTACTACCGACTGCACGCCGACGGGGATAGCGAGCGAGCACAATCCAACCGCTAACGCGTACAAGAAAACCACCGCGATGTCGTGCGACTCGCCATGCAGCATGCGGAGGACTCGCATGGCCAACTGCCACTCGCTTCGCTTCGTGTTGCTATGACTACCCATCGTGTTCTCCCTATTCCGCTACTATCGTCCCTTTAGACGCCACATCTTTTTGACGGCTTTGGCCGCCTCTAAAATCTTAGAACTATTCTGGGTCTGCATCTCCAACAACTGGAATCCATCGACTAACCAGCTCGCCAACCAAACATTCGTAAGGTGGTATCGTACCGTTCGCCCATCACGTTCCGCAACCGCTATCCCCTTGGCTCGTAACTGTGCGAGATGTTGACTAAGGGTCGACTGCCGTAAATTAAGTTTTTCTGCCAACGTATGCACATCGAGCTCCCGACGACCGAGCTCCTCGATTATTCGGATACGGTGGGGATGAGCGATGACCGCGAGGATATCAGCGAGTTCTTGAGCGACCAGCAGTTGTTGAGGCATAGTTTCCCCGTAAGAAGCTATTGGACGATCTACCTATCGTAAGATTCAAACAATTATATATTTGAATATCTGGATATTTGAAGTGAAATCACCCCCACCGGCAACATGTCGAATATACTCAACGCACCAGACAAGCGCGGCGCGGAGAATCGGGGGGCGCGCCATGTGTCCTCTACCATGTACCAGCGACACAGGCTCTCACTAGCAGGGTGGTGAAAAATGGTTCCGTCGTGAGCATTTTGAGAGTTTTGACGAAACGAGGCGGAGACGGCGAAAAAACCGGAGGCGTATCCACTGAGATACGTTGAGGATTTTTTCGGCGGCTCCAACCAAGTTGCAGTCAAACTATCGAAATGCGCAACAGGAAATCATTTTTCACCACCCTGCTAGGAACAGGCTATACTATCAAGGTTATGGGCGATCCTATTCGAACAAAAGGGAACACAGCGGCGGACATCGCGTACGGCCGCTCGATCATCAAGGAGGAGATAGTCGCGCTTACGCAGGTGACGGATCTCCTCGACGAGTCCTTCGCTGACGCCGTCGAAACTATCCTCGCTCTTCCCGCTGGTTCTCGCATCGTCGTCTCAGGAATGGGCAAAGCGGGGTTCGTCGCGCAGAAGATCTCAGCAACCCTCTCAAGTATCGGATTCCCGAGTTTCTACCTGCACCCCGCTGAGGCGATACACGGAGACCTCGGGCGTTTTAGCTCAAACGATCTCGCGCTCCTTCTCTCAAACTCCGGAGAAACCTCTGAGCTCGTTCGCCTTCTTCCGACACTCAAGCAACGTGGAAGCCATATCATCGCTATTACGAGCACTCCTGCTTCTACGCTAGGACGACACAGCGACGTCGTAATCGCTATGGGGCGATGTAGTGAAGCGGGACCTCTCGGACTCGCGCCAACCACAAGCACCACCGTTATGATGGCGCTTGGGGACGCTCTCGCAATGACCCTCGTACAACGTCGAGGGTTCACCAAGGAGGACTTCGCCGCGTTCCATCCAGGTGGCGACCTCGGACGTTCCCTCATGCTCGTTTCAGATATCATGAGAACGGGTGAGAGCTGCTGCGTTGTCCATGAGTCGGTGGAAACCAAGAACGCTCTCCACCTCATCACAGAGACCAAGGGACGCCCCGGTGCAGCGAGCATCGTCGATAATTCCGGCGTTATCGTTGGGGTATTTACCGATGGAAACCTCCGACGGTGCCTTGAGCACGATGTCGACTTTCTCAGCAAACCCATCGGAACGCTCTGCTCCCGAACCCCTATCACGATCACATCCGATAAACTCGCGACCGAAGCCGCTCGCATCATTCAGGAGCGAAAGATCGACCAGCTCATAGTCGTTAATGAGCGAAAGATTCCCGTCGGCTTGATAGATATTCAAGACCTACTTGCCCACGGTATGATCCGGCCGGAGTAAAACTCCCTTCCTCCCCAAAGAGGGCTCATAAGGGTGCTCGTAACTCCCTATCCCCGGGTTCCCCTCCCCCTCATTACCAAGTACACTTCCCCTGTGTACCTCATCGCGCTCAAAATGTTGGTTGGAAACAAGGGGAAGTTCTTCGCCATGATCTTCGGCGTTGCACTCACCTCCCTGATCATCACCCAGCAGTCCTCTATCTTTGTGGGGCTGATGTCCCGTACGGTTGGGTTCATCTTCGACACACCTTTACCCGACCTTTGGGTCATGGATCCGAAGGTACAGTTCGTGGATGACATCAAGCCGATGCAGGACACGAAGCTCCTTCAGGTGCGAGGGGTGCAGGGAGTTGAATGGGCGGTGCCCCTGTATAAGGGGTCAATACGGGCCCGCTTAGCGAACGGTACATTCCAAACGTGCAACGTTATCGGTCTGGATGACGCAACCCTCGTGGGTGGCCCACCCACGATGCTAGTCGGACGGGTCTCAGATTTGCGACTCGCCGATTCCGTTATCGTCGACGAGGCGGCGGCCAACGGCAAACTCGCGAAGCCGGGGCTAACCCCCCAAAGCCCAAAGACGCCACTTAAAGTCGGCGACCTTCTTGAGCTCAACGACAATCGCGCCATCGTCGTCGGCATCGCGCGAACAACCCGCACCTTCCAATCTCAGCCGGTGGTCTATACCACCTATTCTCGCGCTACACGGTTCGCGCCTCGAGAGCGAAAACTTCTCTCTTTCATCCTCGCCAAAGTGAAAGCCGGCGAGGATTTCAGCGAGGTCGCCCGTCGCATTAACGCGCAGACCGGACTCGCGGCCTATACCGGACCTCAGCTCAAAGGGCTGACCATCCGCTACTTCATGAAGAATACCGGTATCCCGATTAACTTCGGTATCGCGGTTGGTCTCGGGTTTTTGGTGGGGGTCGCTATCGTTGGTCAGACCTTCTATAGCTTTATAACCGACAACATGCGCTACCTTGGGATCCTCAAAGCGATGGGCGCAAAGAACAACATACTATTCACTATGATCGTTCTTCAAACGTTTCTGGTCGGCGCTCTTGGGAGCGGGATCGGCATGGGTATAGCATCGCTTACGAGTATCATCTCGAAGAACTCCGAGCTCGCTTTCTATATGCCGTGGCAGATCCCAGTTGTCACCGTTTTAGCAACCACCGTAATAACCCTCCTCACCACTATCTTCAGTCTGTGGAAGGTTATTCGACTTGAGCCTGGTATCGTTTTCAGAGGATAAGGCGCATGGAACCAGCTATCGTGTGCTCCAACCTCACCAAGAGTTATGGGACGAAGGGAAACCTGACGCATGCGCTTCGCGGCATCGACCTTGAGGTAAAGACCGGCGAGCTCTTCATGCTCGTTGGGCCCTCTGGATGTGGAAAGACGACCCTAATCTCGGTAATCGCCGGAATCCTCAACCACGACGAAGGCTCGTGTCGGATATTCTCTCACGATCTCGACGCGATGGAGGATGGTGATAGGACCGAATTTCGGGGAAGGAACGTTGGCTTCGTATTTCAGGCATACAACCTCATTCCGACACTGAACACCACCGAGAACACGAGTATTCCACTCATCCTGAACGGAGTGCCTCGTGCCGAAGCAAATGAGCGATCCCGCGAGATGCTCAAACAGGTGGGGTTGGGAGCAAAACTCGACACGCTCCCCACAGAGCTTTCAGGAGGTCAGCAGCAGCGTGTGGCTATCGCGCGGGCGCTCGTGCACAATCCGAGACTGATCGTATGCGATGAGCCAACCAGCGCTCTCGACCACACCACGGGCGCCGAGATTATGGAGCTCTTTCGCCAGGAGGCGTTGAAGGGTGGGCGAACCCTCGTTATCGTTACGCACGACGCCCGCATCTTTCAGTACGCGGACCGCATCGGCGTTATGGATGATGGACGAATTACACGAATCGTAAACTCCCCGAGTGAACTATGAAGCTACAACTCCCAGCGAATATCCCCTTTCCGAAACTCTCGACCGTGAGATTCTACATCCTTCCGGTCGCGGCGCTCGTCGGCATTCTCTTCGTTATTCGAACCGTTATCGCAGGAAGCGTTCCCCCTCCCGTGGCTCCTCCCGTGGTTGAGCCTGCCCGTCCACCCTACACCGCGTTCGTTGCGGGGTCCGGTATCATTGAATCGATCTCAGAGAATATCGCCATCGCCTCTCCCCTGGCCGGCGTCATCAAACAGGTATTCGTGAAGGCGGGGGACACAGTTACCAAGGGACAAGCTCTCTTTAGCCTCGACGACCGGGATACGCTCGCTGAGCTTCAGGTTCGTCACGCACAGGTCGAACGCGCTCGCGCACAACACTTCGATGCAGAGACACAACTCTCACTCTACAAAAGTGTCACAGATCCCCGAGCGATTATGCGCGGTGAACTCTTGAAGCGAGAAAGCGTTCTCGCTATCGCTAAAGCGGCACTCACCGAAGCCGAATCTCAAGCAAACGCAACTCAGACAACGCTCGACCGAATGACAATTCGCGCTCCCATCGACGGCACAGTGCTTCAATCTAAAGCCAGAGTTGGAGAGTTTGCTCCAGCACAAGTGATGACCAGCCCCCTCATGATTGTCGGCACAACGACTCCCCTCGCGGTGCGGGTCGATGTGGACGAAAACGACGCATGGCGCGTTAAAGCTGGCAAGCCCGCCCAGGGCATCCTTCGCGGGAACACACAGGTGACCTTTCCACTCACATTCGTTCGATTTGAACCCTATGTAGTGCCCAAGCGATCCCTTACCGGCGAAAGCACCGAACGAGTGGATACACGCGTATTGCAGGTTATATACTCATTCGATAAGAAGGAGATGCCGATCTTTGTGGGTCAACTCGTGGATGTGTATATCGAAAGCGTTATGTGAAGATAGCTGTCGATAATGCACCACCGCCTCCCACATACCAGACCTCAGTTTTAGCTGGCGCACCGAGCGCGATCTGTCGGTTTGGGACCCAGGAGAAAGATAAACAATCGCGCACATTCTCCAAGTCCGGGATAATCCTCGCATGGGGAAAAGACAGGCAAGCTCAAACACGCCGATAAACGGTGCTATTTCTCAACGATCCGAGGGTCCGTCATGGAGTGTGGTGCCCGTTCAACGCGCGTGCCACCTCTCTCCAGACGCATGGTGTTGAGAAACGGGCGGGAACTCTTCATACGCGATCGATTACCTACTCCTCCCGCATCGGTACAAGTGGAATGAGCGCCATCCCCGGAAGAGCGGCGATAAAAGCGATGATATACAGATTCGTGTATCCAATCGTCTCTACTATCGCACCCGCTTGACCGCCAACGAGGGTACCAGGGATCGACATAATCGCGCTTCCAACCGCATAGTGGGTCGCCTTATACTGTTGGGAGCACGTCGTAAGAAGGAAGACCAAGAGAGCGGCGCTCCCTAAGCCAGCGGCGATCTGTTCGATGCCGTGTATCACTGCAATGATGGATATGCCACCGAATGTCGAGGGATCCGGCATTGCAACAGAAAGCCATACGTAGAGCCAGATATTGAGGTTCATCGCGATGGTAAGGGGCCACATCGCCTTTCGGAGCCCCATCTTCTTGATCAGATATCCCCCCCACATCGCGCCAATAATGGTGCCAGCCGCGCCCACGATTCCTGCGATCCATGCGTACTGGGCACCAGTGATTTTAAGCTCTCGAAGCATAAATGGAGTCACCATCGAGAAGAGCAACTCGTCACCCATCTTGTAGAGGACGATGAACGCTAAAACGAGTCCAACTTTTGGCTGGGCCAAATAGCTGAAAAATCCCTCAACAAATACACGTCGAGCTTTCGCAAACTGGGTTTCAACATCCACCGCGGGCGATCCAGCCTTCGGAAGGAGGAACATATGCCCAAGCGAGAGGGTGGCGAGCACTGCCGCCGCGACGGAAAAGGCGAGCGCCCACGCATGATACGGTGTACCCATGGTTACCGCGCTCATCGCCCACGCGGCGAACGCGACGAGGCCACTGCGAGCGAATACCATCGCCATGCGATACGCGAGCACCCGGTACCCAGAGAGAAGAGCCTGATCCTCTCGCTTGGGAATAGCCTCAAGGTAATACCCGTCGATAGCGATGTCGTTCGTCGCGGCGAGGAAGGCCATCACTACAAAGACCGCGGCTATTAATTCGAGGTATGTTCCCCCTTCCGCGGATGCAGCGAAATGAGACAGCAGGGCAACGAGACCCGTAAGCGCCGCGAGCGACCCCTGCAACGCTATCTGCCATCCCCGTTTTGTTCCCCATCCATCCACCAGGGGCGCCCACAGAAACTTAATATTCCATGGTAGTCCGAGGTAGTTCAGATAGCCGAGGTAGCGCTCCTTTACCCCAAGTTGCGTAAAGAAAACGCCGGAAAGTATCCGCACGATCATGTACGGGAGCCCCTCGGCGAAATAGGTGGTGACGACCCACGGAATGTTCTTTCGTGGGTTTTCGGGGGACGGTTGATTCGCGGGGGTGGTCATACAGAGGGCATTATCAGGGGCGTATGGGGCCAGTATGTCATAGGTAGGAGGAGGGGGACACGGGGATTGGGTCGCCGCACACATCGCGAACCGCACCTTGGGGGGGGGCGACCCCAGGCATCGAAGGGCGCACATTACCGCGCGCCGTACCGCCCCCCTAACAAAAAAGCCGGAGCGGTCACCCGCTCCGGCCCAGGAGAAAAAGTGTCAGGAATACACTACCTAAAAATTGTTCCAGATGTACTGATTGGTCACCTCATGGTGGAAGCGAACTTCGCCCGTCTTAACGGTCGTTCCAAGCTCACGTGGACACCTATCAGCGGCAGCGAGCTTACGCTCAATGAACTTCTCCTTCGCAAGCTCCCCAAGCATCTCCGCTACGAACTCACTCGACTTGCACAAGCGGATCGCGTCGTAGATATTTCCAGGAAGAACACGGGTGCGAGAGCGACGATTCTCCGTCACCTGCTGCTCGTTCTTTGGACCTTGCAATCCGGTATAGAGAATTGAAAGGAAGGTAAGGTATGGGTTCGCGTCGGGTGCTACCGTTCGCACCTCAATGCGAGCGGATTTCTCATTCCCGAGCGGAATTCGCACCATCGACGTACGGTCAACGGCCGAGGATCGGATCTGATTCGGCGCCTCGAAATGCGGATCGAGTCGTCGGTACGAGTTGACGCTGGAGTTGATCAACAAGCACATATCGTTGGCGTTGTTCAGCAACCGATCGATGAAGTCCCACGCGGCTGACGACAATCCGTCCTCACCCGAAGCGTCGTAGAAGAGGTTTTTACCTCCCTTCGACAACGACAGATTCGTGTGCATACCGCTTCCGTTGATGCCAGCGATCGGCTTCGGGAGGAAGCACGCCGTAAGCCCAGAATTGGCCGCAATCTGTCGCGCGGTTAATTTATAGAGCTGCACCTGATCAGCGGCGAGGAGCGCATCACAGTAGGTGTAGTTTAACTCAAACTGAGAGGGAGCCACTTCAGGATGGTCCTTCTCATTCTCAAAAGCCATCGCTCGTTGCGCCTCAGCGAGGGAGTCGATAAAGACCTTAAGGGGATCTTTAGGCAGAGAATTGTAGTATCCGCCGCTCGACACCAACTTGAACCCAACGCTGTCCGAGAATGTCTGCTCGGCGTCCCGTCCCTCGAACAAGAAACCTTCACACTCTACGGATATCTGGGCGGTAATCTTCTCTCGCAGATAAAGCTCATCAACGAATTCCTTTAAACGACCACGCATATCGGAGCTGTATCCACGCCCATCACGATCCTTAATGAGACCGAATACGAGCACCTTTCCAGGGCCGAACACGTCGCTGGGCAACCAACGGAAAGAACCCCAGTCGATTGCGAGACGGAGATCGGACTCCTTAACAACCGAGAAACCGCGGATCGAGGAGCCGTCGAACGTGAGATTGTCGTATGACTTAATGAGGAACTTCTTGTCGTAGTCCAACATATGGAGCCGACCCTCGATATCGGTGAAGCAAACGGTCACCGCCTTGATCCGCTTCTCCTCATGAAGGTACCGGAGATAGTGCTCGCGGAGCTCATCTTCCGATGAGCGTTTCGCTACGCGCTCCTTGGCTTCTAAATTGAGCTGCTCAAGTTCGTCATAAGGAATTTCGAGGAAGTTGCGTAATTGTATCTCCATAAGCCCTTAAGGTAAGTAAGGTTAATTTTATACTTATTTACCACTATTTTAAGGTTACCGGCCAGGAAATTATGCTTCAGAACGTCATTTTAAGAGCATTGCGCGCAACGTGGTGAGAGGCTACCCGACATCCAGTGCGCCCCTTTTTTAGCAAGCTCAACTTGTTACAGCATGCAACGGGAGAAAGGCTCCCTATTTGGACAACGCTCGTTCAATCGCGTTGGTCACCTGAGAACTGAGCGGCCTCACAGCAGATCGATAGCGCTCGATAACGAGACCATCCTTTCCAACGAGAAACTTCTCGAAGTTCCAGCCCACCTCCTGTCCACCGGTGCTTGATGTTAAGAATCGATACACCGGATCACTATCCGGACCGACCACCTTTATCTTAGAGAAGAGAGGGAACGAGACTCCAAACTTCGAGGAGCAAAAGTTTTGAATGTCTGAGTTCGATCCGGGTTCCTGTCCTCCGAAATCGTTGCTCGGGAATCCCAGCACTACAAAGCCCCGTTCCTTAAAGCGATTATACAATTCTTGAAGCTCAGCGTACTGCGACGTAAAGCCGCACTCGGAGGCGGTGTTTACCACCAAGGAGACCTTGCCCTTAAAATCCGATAGGCTCACTTTCGTGCCATCAATACGAGTCGCGGAGAGGTCGTATAAAGAGCTCTCCGCATGAACGCTTCCAGAAAAAGCGACTAACAACGCCGCGAACCATCCAACCAAAATCAAGCTCTTCATCACCCTTCCCCACGAAATCCTTTCGCAGGAACAGCGTATCTCACCGACCCCTACTTTGTCAGCGGCATTTGTTCCATGATCGTACCGGAAGCGAGATCTATAAAGGATATAGTCTTCACGTGTGAAATATTCGCCTCACGAGCTGCGTTCTTGAGCGAGCCGAAGAACTTCTCCTTCGCGAAAGGAGGCATCTGGCTCATCGGGAAATCCTTGAAGGTCAAACGAAGATCGTCCTTGATCTCCTCATGTCCAACTAACTTCGGACCCGCGACCGGATTTGCCTTCACTTGAGCAACAAATCCAGCGATGCCTGAAGGGGCCGGAACGACGGAGGGCGAGATCTCCGCGGATGGCGCATTGCCACGAACCGGGGACGAGATCCCTTGCGCGTCAAGCGTAGTCATGAACGCCGAGAACCTCGCGCGTGCTTCATCCGATGGAGCGATATTCAGAGCGGCGCTACCGGTCTCTTTCGCCTTAGTAAGATCACCTTGCTGAGCATAGGTAATCGAGAGATATGCCATCGCTGGGAAATTCCTTGGGTCTTTCTTGAGAACGGCATTCAGCTCCGTGATCGATTTGTCGTATTGACCGAGAAAGGTCAGCGTGCTGGCGTACCGCGCTCGGGCTCCATGATTATCAGGTTCAATCTTGAGATACCGCTCGTAGAACTCCTGGGCCTTTGTGAAAGCCTTTTGATCAAAGGACACGTCGGCCATCATCACCAACGCCGCCGGATCGTTCGGAACCGTTGCGAGGATGCGACTCAGCACGTCGATCACCTCGAACACCGTCGTGTTCGAGCTATGTGGGTCGTTCCGCAACTTGTCACCGAGGATGCCCGCCATGAGCTTCAGCGTATCAAGGTTTTGAGGGTCCCTCTCTAATTGCTCCCTCAAAATAGTCACCTGAGAATCTTCAGGCTTCTCTTGCAGCGTTGGTTCAGAATGTTGTTTGCTGGTGGGTTCATTCTTTGGTGGGATGACATAACTCTGGAGCCCAAACGCTATTCCAAACAGCGCCGCAGCCGAAATACCGAGCGCTAGAGGAAACCGCCCACCACGCCTCGTGAGGCGCTTTCCGCAGGAGGGGCAAAAACGCATCGCCTCGGTCAAAGGACCGCTACACCTCAAACACACTGTTATATTCAAACTCATCTGTTTTCTCCAACGGTTACGGATTCCATGATCAACTATCTCGAGCCAAAGATCCAGCTTTGCACCTGGAAGGTTAGAGGACGCATCAGTTAGTAAGTAAGGTAAGAAGATCGGTAGAGTTTTTCGGATCTGAATGACCGGAGAACCAGACGTGCGGGAAGCGCGTTGCGGCGAGGTACTTGCGAGTGGAGCAAACACCGCCATCTCGGACGGACGCTCGGGCGGTTAGTCAATTGTCGGCCGAAATATCCCGTGATAGTTAGGCCTTGGCCAGGTTTTTCAAGGATTGATGTGAGCAACGCGACCCCCCAGTACACCGTCAGAACACCCCGAAATCGCGCTCCTGTGAGCATGTCTTTGGTTATACCCTGCTACAACGAAGAGGATGTGCTCCCAGAGCTTCGTCGGCGCCTTAAGGAACTCGTCTCGAAGTACTCATTCCCAATTGAAGTAGTTCTCATTGACGACGGCAGCAAGGACAACACCTGGCCGATGATTAACAGTTACGCGCAAGAGGACGGCTATATTAAAGCCGTTCGTTTAGCGAGAAACTTCGGACATCAAACCGCTATCACGTGCGGCCTCGATCAAACTCGTGGGGAGGCTGTCGTGATCCTCGACGCCGACCTTCAAGATCCGCCAGAGCTTATCCCCGAGATGCTTCAGGAGTGGCGCGAGGGATATGACGTGGTATACGGACAGCGTCGCAAACGAGCAGGCGAGTCAACCTCAAAGAAGTTCTTCGCGTTCGCGTTCTATCGAATCTTTGAGAAGATCGCTGGACTTAAAGTTCCACGCGACACCGGCGATTTCCGCCTCATGGATAGACGCGCGGTGGAGGCTCTTCAATCACTTCGCGAGCGCCACCGCTTTGTGCGTGGCATGGTGTCATGGATCGGGTACCACCAGAAAGCGGTCCAATACGATAGACCGGAGAGATTCGCAGGAGTGACCAAGTACCCCTTTCGGAAATCTCTCTTTTTGGCGATCGATGCGATCACGTCGTTTACCTACGCGCCACTGCGACTTGCGTCTTATCTTGGACTCGCGACCTCAGCCCTGGCGTTCCTCTACATCCTGGTCGTTGTCGCGCTCAAGCTCGTCGGCATCAGCTTCCCTGGTTACACCTCGATCATGGCCGCGATCCTCTTGCTCGGCGGAGTACAACTTACGGTACTGGGCATACTGGGGGAATACGTAGGCCGGATATTCGAGCAGGGGCAACAACGCCCACTTTACTTAATAGATCAAGTTCAAGGTGAGCCGCTCGCGCATACGAGCCCACCATCACGACACGCGCACGGATAGATTGGGAAGCATCACTTCAGCAAAAGGGGACGTTATGGCTAAAACCAGAGTAGCAATAGTTGGAGGAGGATTCACTGGACTCGCCGCGGCGTACGATCTTTGCAAGGCAGGGTGTGACGTGACGATATTCGAGCATGACGCTGATATCGGAGGGCTCGCCGGAACGTTTGAGCTTACCCCCGGAACTCGGGTCGAGAAGTTCTACCACCATTGGTTCACCTCCGACGTTGATGTTCTCAACCTGATAGATGAACTCGGGCTCTCGCATCTAAAACGATACGTCTCCTCAAACACAGGGCTCTACTACGCTAACTCCATATTCAGACTCGCCAGTCCCCTCGATCTTTTAAAGTTCCGGGCGATACCACTCCTTGACCGTATCCGCACTGGCTTCATGGCGCTTATCGCGAGACGAATCAACTCATGGCGAGAGCTGGAAGATATCTCCGCCGAGGATTGGCTCATCAAGTACGGAGGTAAGAAGGCCTACGACGTGATGTGGTCTCCGCTCATGCAGGGCAAATTCGGAGCGGAGGCGAAGAATGTGTCCGCGGTCTGGATATGGAATAAATTGAAGCTACGCGGCTCAAGTCGTAACAAGCAGGGCGGAGAGAGTCTGGTCTATTTCGGCGGCAGCTTCGGCGCCCTTAGCGAAGGCATTCGCGCCGCGCTTGAAAAAGAGGGCGTTACTATCAAGACATCGACCACCGTAAAATCGATCGTAGTGGATAATGGCCGGGCGGTCGGGATTGACACATCGAGTGGACGGCACGCCGCTGATGTCGTGCTCTGCACCACCCCTCTCCCTCAGTTCCTTGAGATGACGCCTGGACTTCCAGCCTCCTACGTCGACCAATGTCAGCAGATACGTTTCCTCGGCAACACATGTCTCGTGCTACGATTAAATCGCTCACTCTCCAGCACCTATTGGCTAAACGTCGCTGATCCATCATTCCCGTTCGTCGGCATCATCGAGCACACTAATCTCGACTCTACAGAGAACTACAACGGTGAGCACATCGTCTATCTCTCCAAGTATCTGCCCACCTCAGAGGCGCTCTTCTCAATGAACGCCGAGGAGACATATCAGTATTGCGAGCCATTCATCCAGCGGATCTTCCCTGACTTTAATCGCTCCTGGGTAAACGGCTTCCATGTCTGGAAGGCTCGCTACAGCCAGCCGGTCATCACGAAACACTATTCAAAGAACATCCCAAGCTTCCAGACCCCGATCAAATCGTTGTGGCTAAACACCATGGCTCAGATCTATCCAGAAGATAGAGGGACTAACTATGCGGTTCGGTATGGGCGTAAGGTAGCAAGCGAGATCCTCGCGACACTTTCCGCCAAACAAGGTGAACCTGAGCCGTTGCGACGGGTCGTCGGAAACGCGGTATCAGAGTAACTTGAGCGCACCTCTTTCGCGAAACCGCGAGGGGACGCTCACTTTGTATAACTACGTCGGAGGGCGCTTTATAGTCCGCCGATGATGGAGCTACGTATGACACAGAAAGAAGTAACTACAGAGGCATGCTCAACAACCTGCCAGGAGCGGGAATGTTGGAAGTCTTTCTTCACAGCACCACAATGGCTGGCCTACGGCACCCTCATCATAGTTGGAATACTCCTTCGCTGGATCCTTCTCGACGCTCGGCCCTACCATCACGATGAGTCGCTGCACGGGATGTACGGTCGCTACTTCTACGATTTTCCAGAGAGCAATTTCTACAAGTACGACCCGATGCTTCACGGGCCTATGCTGTACAACAGCATGCGATTTATTTACGCCTGGTTCGGCGACTCCTTGTGGGCGGCCCGAACCCCCACCGCCATGATGGGAACGCTCTTTATGTTGATGCCGTTCTTATTTCGCCGCTACTTCCTGAAGTCCTCCGTCCTCATTCTTACGGCGGCCGTAGCTCTCTCTCCTACCCTTGTCTACTGGGCGCGATTTCTTCGCGAAGACTCGTGGGTAATATCGGGACTTCTATTCACCTTGATCGGATTCACAATCTCCTCCAATCCGTGGCGCGCGTTCTTCGTCCTCTTCGGATTCACTATTCAATGGTGCACAAAGGAGAGCGCCATCGTCTCCCTCGCCGTGCTTATCGGCTACCTCGTCTTTGAGGCGTTTTTTAGGATCTTCGTTCTCAAGGAGTGGAACACTCTGGCGGAGCGAATCTGGAACTACATCAAAACCTATCCATGGAATACCGCCTTAGCGATTGTGGTATGCGCCTACATGTACGCATGGTTCTACGGCGCCGGATTCCGCTATCCGAAAGGGATCTGGGAAGGGCTCGGATGGAAAGCCTACGACTACTGGTCGGCCCACCACGCCATGGAGCGTATCAAGGGACCGTTCAATTTCCATATCTACGTGCTTGGTTGGTATGAGCTTCCCGTCTTTGTGGCGTTCCTTACACACATCGTGATCTTCTATCGTCGAACAACGAGTGAGATACGGTACGCTGGGCTCTTTGTACTCTCCGCGATCGTTTTGGCATGTTTTATGACCGATCCGGCTACAATCGAGAAGAACACCCTGTGGAAAACTTTCAAGCTGAAGGACAACCTCGATATCGTGGGGCTCCTTGTTCTGCTCCTCCACTCCCCACTTGTGACTATGCACCATCTCCTCAAGCGAGAGGACGGTCTTGCAGCGACCGGATACTTCGGCACCGCCACCTTCTTCGTATACAGCTACCTCGGAGAGAAGGTGCCGTGGCTCTCCGTGTATCCGCTGATTTTCATGTTGCCATACCTCACGCTCTTCTATGAGGACTACTTCAAAAAGTATCCCGTCGAATACACGCACTATCCGGTCAAACGGGCACTTCTGTACGCTGGGTCCCTGCTCGCCGTTCTCGCACTCGTCTTTATCGTTGAGCGCAAGCCTAACGATCCCAAAACGCTTGAGGATGTCCTGTTTCTTTGCACCGGAGCTCTCATCATCGCTATCGCCCTCCTTGACTCCTTCGGTCGATACTTGGGGACATTTAACGTCGGACGTTGGATCGTGATAGGTACTATCCTATTCACCTTACGAGCATCGGTTCAAACTAATTTCGTGTACGCCGGACGTGAGACGGAGTACCTCTCGCAGGTTCACACTACGGATGAGTTGCAACAGATCGTCCTTGGCATCATCGACGACGTTCGCAATCAGCGCCATGGCTACAAGCCGATGGTGTTCGCGACCGGAGATGCAACCTGGCCACTTGCGTGGTACTTCCGACACCTCAAGGAGGAGTACAAGTTCACCGCCAAGCCGGAGGAGCGGAGCAAGTTCACCTACCTTTTTATAGACTGGAAGGATCAACGTGAGCCCGGCGATATTCCTGAGGGATATAGCGTTCGTAAGGTAAACTTGCGTGGATGGTGGGTTCCTGAATTCAAGCAGATGACACTCAAAAAATTCCTGCGCTATTCGATCAACCATTATCCATGGAGCCCGTCAGGATTTACCTATACGACACTCCTAACGGCTAAGGACCGAGGGCGATTCAAAGAGTAGGGGGTCTTCGTGAAATCGAGTGGGTAGGGCTCGGTGTTATCCCGACGTGAACGTGCACGTGCTCGTGCTCGTGCACGTGGAAAGGGCGCTATGTATGATCCAAAGCAATGGTTTACGCTACCTCTGTGCTCGTTGGCACCCACTCCATTCCACGATGAGCCTGAATTTTTGGCACCTTCGGAGTGAACTCAGTCGAACGCTCCCACGTCAAATCTCTTTCGTCTTGCGATTGCTCATCTTCGCAATTATTATCCTAAAAAGCGTGTGCTATTCAGCCATCGGAATCTGATAGATGGCGTAATCACCACTCTTAATCACGGGAGCGAAGCAGGAATAATCCTTACCTCTCGCATCTGGATACGCCTTCTCCTCAAGGGTTCCAACCACCACGTACCGAATCTTTTCTCGTCGCGCGGTCTCCTTTCGGCGAGAACAATCGTTCTCGTTGTAAATCTCCTTGGTTACTGACTCGCGACGCCCAACCTCTGCATATACCTTGTTAAGGAGGTTTATGTGATTAGCCCACCCAAGGAAGCTCGGTTGGGACGAGAGGGTCGCGACGAATCCGGTGTAGCTGTATGCGCGCCCTTGCGCCTCAAGGACACGTCCCTTGGGAAGCTTTCGAAGCGCTCGTATCGCATCAGCCGATCCCTTGTGCCAACGGTTAGCCTCTCCCAGTCCCTCAAGTCGAGCCTCGAAAGTTGGATCAAGGGTGCCGTTTTGCCGCATAGGAATGATGCGAAAGTAGAACTTGCTGAAGCTGTAGGCCAACCCGACGGCGACCACCGCCCCAACCGCAATCGGGAACGCTCTGCCATAGTCCGCCACCAGGTATTCATACTTTTTCAAAGCTCTCAGCATGACACTCACCGCTCCAAGCCCCAAAAGACCCCACGCCGTGGTGTACAACTTGAAGATGGTGTTCATTCGATCGATCTCAGGGCCGTATGAATCATCAAGGAATACGATCTCAGGGGTGAGAATTAAAACCAATCCTGAAATAATCAGAGCATCCTCGAACACCCGTCCCCATGGATATCCCTTCACAGTCTCCCTATCAGCCACACATCGCACTACCTGTAACGCCATCACACAGTAGAGGAAGAGCGCCGCTTTATCGTAGAGGAGGGAGAGCCCAAGGAACCCCGCCAACACAACGGTCTGCGTCGACAACCGCAACAACAGAAGGGAGCCCAGGGCGAGGAAACTGAGCTGAATTCCCCAGTGCATAAAAAGCTCCGCGGTGGTCGTCACCTGTGTTGGCTGACGCACGAAGCGAGGGGGAATATCTTCCGGTGGAACGATATGCCGCCCAGAAACCCACAGGGTCGCAAACAGCACCACCCAGAAAGCGGTCCACATCCAGTTTGGCCGAATCTTCGACAGCTGAGATAGCAAGCCAGGTGGCAGCGCGTCGCGAGGAAAGCTCAGCGCAAAGAATCCGGCGCCCACAACCAAGAGCAGCACACTGACGAGCGGACTCTCGGGATCGCGATATTTATAGATTGCCCATAGTGACGCGAGGAGAACCGCGAAGCCAAGACTGGCTTTTACGATCTCAAAAGGGCTCAGCTTTTGGAGTCGATTAAACCGACCAAGCATCGTTCGCTCAAAGAAGAAGAAGAATCCTAGGACAGCAACGCATCCAACGGTGCCTATCCACATCGGCACCTCCCACGCGTTGCTCGCTTTCAGAAATAACGCGGCCCCGATCACAAACAAACCAGCCTGTGAGAGCCGAAACATCGAGCTCCCACCACTCGTGAGAACTCGATACAAAATAAGGAGGAAAAAGGGAAGGGCGGCGATGTTCAGGAAGTGCGGGTGGGCGTCACCGAGGACGAATGACCAGGCGGGAAACTCATCGATAGCGCCCTGAAGCACTCGTGATGGCCCCCACCATCCGTTATCAGGTTCCCACCCGAACCCCTTCTCTTTTCGTTTCACGAACAACACACCAGCGACATTCGCGCCAAATGGAATGCACAACCCCGCTAATGTCGAGACTCCGACTCCACCACGCAGAACCACACGAACGACCTGAAACATCACCGCCGCGTAGAGAGAGATAGAGAACGCCACAAGCGCGTGATACGCTTCCCATGTCTGCATTCCAAGGACGGTGCTTAACAAGTTGCCGAAGCGGTACCAGTACACGTAGTAATTGAGCTTGATCCCCTCCATCCACGGCTCTTTTGGCACCACTGGAGAATCGATGGACGAGGCAAGCATTGAGTAGTCTCGGAGTCGCTCGCCGAGATCGATAAAGTCGGGCCATACCATGCACATCCCGTACGCTGCGCAAAAGCAAAGTGCGAAGAATGCGAGCGGATAGAATTCACTCGTTGCAACCCGACCATCTCTTTTGCCGAATACCTTGTAGGCCAACCCACCAAACGTCGCCAATGAGGCCACGTACAGCAAGAGTGACACTCCCCCACCAGGCGAATCGTATCCAACCTGAAGAAGGCTCCACCCAAGAAGGTATCTTCCAACAGGAACGAGGAGCAGGGTTCCAACAACGAACTCGAACAGAGGTACAGCTATGGCGGTACCTACCACCGTAAGCAGAGCGACTAAAAGTAAAAGTGTCATGATTTCGATCCACCCTTAAACTTGGGATTAAACTTAGAAAAATAGGTGACGTAGATGTGCGTATTGCCGAAGCTCGCTACCTTTGTGAAGATCTCCGGATTATTATCGAACTTCTCAGGATAGAAGGGACGGTTGTTGGCCCGCTCAAGCTGCCCAACCACGATATAATCAATCTTGTGGGCGACAAGGAGATTCTTCGTGAGTTCAAGATCATCACTGGAATAGATCGCCCGAATAGCCCTCTTCCGCTCAAGGAGCGCCTGGTCCGTCAATCCCCGCTGCCTGGTGTGATGCTCCCAACCAAGGACTGTTGGAATGCCCGTATTCATCGAGATACGCGTAAATTCCCGATACGCGTCCCCGTGCGCCTCTAATATCGTCGCCATTCCGGACACATTCTTATTCAACCACGCGACTACCTGGGCGTCCTCTCGGGCTTGTGGCAGCTCGGGCAGAAACGCGGTGCCGTTTAACGTATAGAAGCGCGTCGGAACCCGCTGGAGGGTTACCGTCGCGTAGATGTTAAGGGCCGCTCCCACAACCTGGAGCGACACAAAGATGGCGATCGCAGAGACAAACGCGTATCGCGTCTTCCTCCCGGCCGCGCTCCACACCAGTTGGCCGACGAAGAATAGAAGCAGCATGGTGGAGATCGCGCTGAGTATCCACACCGCCATATATCCCTTGAAGATCGTATTCATGCGATCGATCAGGAAGAAGAGCTCGACAACCATCATAAGAAACGCCGGCATGACAACGAAGAGCGCTGATATACGCCGCTCAGCAGATTCTTCACGGGACCAAAGCACAAAATAGGCGGTGCCTATCACGAGACAGCAGTAGATCATGAGCCCGATAGGTTGGCGGTGTATCCCTTGCGATACACTCGCGACGTATGGCAGAGCTGCGATCGCTACCACACCCACCGAAGCAACGAGACCAAGTATCGATCGCTCCCGTAAGATACGAATCTTGCGAACACCAAGAGCCAGGAGACACGCAACCGTTGGGATCATCCAATAGCCAAGGGTTCTAACGAACATCTGCGTTTTGTTGAACTCACGATCGTAGACCCATCCCCATCCAGCGACCTGCTTAAAGCTCACCCCGCGTTGGTATAGCCAAGCCATAACACCGGCGCTGGCGCCGACTAGGAGCACATCCCATGCGAATGAGACAAGGCGCGTGAATACGGTTACGAGGGCGATCTCTCCAATATTGTCACTTCCGTCCTCGTTCTTTGGAGCATCCCAGAACGGCTTGATTCGAGCGAAGAGAATAAGCAGTGCTACAACGCCACCAAAGGTGATGAAATCCCAGGTGTTGATACCAAAGAGCGAGCCGTGCATCGCACCAAGCAAAACCCGCAACCCTGCGCCGTGCGCCGTAAAACGCTCATTAGGCTTCATGAAGAGCAACGCGGCGAGCGTCGTTACAACGATAGTGAAGGGAATCGCGATGACGTGCGCGTGCAGGTCAGCGAAGAGGAGTGACCACGACGTATACTCAAAGAAGCAAGGTGTTACAAATACCCGCGTCGCCGCCCAGAACGTATTAAAATCGACGATCTTTCGCTCGTAGAAAACGAGCCGGAGAAGCTCCGGGTCGTTGGCGAAGAGAAGCAAAACTGAAGCTGCCACCGCGAACCACACACGTCGAGTCACAAGGAGGAAGAGTCCATACAGAGACACTCCGATCCACCCAGCTATCATCGCGATGGCGATATTGTACCCAACTGGCACTGCGATACCGGTCAATTTGAGAACTGCCGCTACGTAATAGATGCCGACATAGTAGTAGCTCATCGGACTCCCTGACGCCCAAGGGTCTTGCGGAGGAAGCTCGTGATTTCGAACGAAGAACCCGAGAAAGGTCAGATCCATGGGCTTTTCGCCCCAGTATATCTCTGGATTAAGAAACCGAATCGCAAGATAGAAAAAGGTGAGACCCAAGAAGGTCCCCTCAACGCTCCACGCATACCGCTTTAAAAGAGCGCGCAGCTCGGCTACCGAAAATAATTTTTTGTATCCCCACCACCCGAGCGCGATGATGGCTCCGTACACGACCTTGATAATCGACTCACTCTCCGTGATGAGTCCACACACGGTCAGAATCCAGCACGTCGATGCAAAGAGAAAGAATCCACTGACCTTTGAGAGGGAGTATCCCCGGTCCGGAGAGGC
The DNA here is from genome assembly GCA_039799965.1 of Pseudomonadota bacterium. Lineage (GTDB taxonomy): Bacteria > Bdellovibrionota_C > UBA2361 > UBA2361 > OMII01 > OMII01. Next base: position 22,308 of record JBDLRS010000010.1, on the reverse strand, counting down.
TGGGGCGATCCAGGCCGTGAACGGCAAAACAGCGAAGCTCAACGATTGGATAACAACGAGCCAAATGATGAGGTCGAAAAAACCAAGTGAATCCACGGCTAAACTGCTCTCAAACTAGACTATCGTGATTCATTCGTACCGAAGGACTTTTGAGGGCGCTACCCCTTTTTCCTGAGACATCCCAACGGCGCGGAACTTATCACTTGCGGTGCGTCACACCTCAGCACTTCCAAACGGTGTATTCGCAACTGCTCCTATAACTACGTAACGTCTGATGCTTACGAGTTGTTTTCAGAACTACGGACTTAGCCCATCCAATAAGATAAACCTACATTCGGCAGTTTAGGAGGATGAAAACGGCGCAGATGGCTACAAGCACGAAGTATTTTGAACTTTTCGAAAGGCCCAACCCTGGCACCGTTAGGGTGAGCACCGAACATTCAAAAAGACAAAGTGATTGTAGTCAGATGCGCCATTTTCAGACCCGCAACTGCCGAATGTAGGTTTAAGCATCACAAAAAGAATCAAATCGCCGTTTTATTGCAGCCAATGTCACATTCGCTACGGAAAGCGAGCCAATTGCAAAGGAGTTTAACCTAGCAGGGTGGTGAAAAATGATTTTCTGTTGCGCATTTCGATAGTTCGACTCCAACTTTGTTGGAGCTACCTAAAGAATCCTGGCTGATCGTGGAATGGAGTGGGTGCCAACGAGCACAGAGGTAACGTAAGTCATTGTTTTTGCCTATAAATAGCGCCTTTCCACGTTTACGTGCACGAGCACGTTCACGTCGGAATAACACCGAGCCCTACCCACTCGATTTCACGAAGACCCAGAATCCTAAACGTATCTCGGTGGATACGCCTCCGGCTCCTTCGTCATCTCTGCCTCGTTTCGTCAAAACTCTCAGAATGCTCACGATGGAGCCTTTTTTCATTACCCTGCGCACGTAGCCAACGGGCGAGAGCCCGGTCATACTCCTCTCCATGCCTCTGATCCACTCATCATTCGCCCCCGCCATAAGTCTGCGCTCTCCGCATACGCAGACAATTGTGCCCGCCCTACTTCGTAATCCCCATGTCACGCCCCCTCAAACTCAAACCCTTGAGACCTCAGACAACGACATTCTTCTCTATCGACTTCATCAACACAGCAATCCCCGCCTCGCGGTCATCTCTCACGGGCTTGAGGGATCGTTTGACAGTTCCTACGTCCGAGGAATGACTCGTGCCCTGGTAACATCTGGATGGGACGTGCTTACCTGGAATATGCGGGGTTGTGGAGATATGCCGAACCGCCTCGTGACATGGCATCACAGCGGAAAGAGTGACGACCTCGCCTCTATAGTCCGGTTCGCATGCTCCCTCCCATACGCATCGGTATCCCTGGTCGGTTTTAGTGTCGGAGGAAACATAACCCTTAAATACCTTGGCGAAGAGCTTGGTAGCATTCCCGATAAAGTGCGTTCTGCCCTCGTCATCTCGGTGCCGATGGACCTTGAGGGCTCAGCCTTGCAGCTCGCCAAGCGGCGCAACGCCATCTATATGCAGTATCTGTTGCGACCTCTGCGCCGCAGGATACGCGAGAAGGCGACTCGGTTCCCCGGGTTGTTTGATACAAGGGGACTTTCACGAATCACCACCTTTCACGAATTCGACCGACGCTTCACTGCGCCTTTCCACGGTTTCTCCTCGGTGGGGGAGTATTGGCATTCAAGTAGCTCGCTTCGCTATCTTCATAACCTCCGTATTCCAACCCTCGCCCTCACGGCGATCGATGATCCCTTCCTCTCATCATCGTGTATCCCAGTCGAGATCGCTAAGACACATGAGCACCTTCACCTTGAGGTGTCGAAACACGGAGGACACGTAGGATTCATGCGCTCACTCAATCTTGCATCGGTATGGACCGAGGAGCGCGCGGTTCATTTTCTTGACCACCATTGAGCTGAGTGTTAGTGAGCGGACGGCTGCCGATAGTTTCGGCCGAGGTAGACATGACGAAGGGACCGGAGGCGTATCCACGGAGATACGTTGAGGATTTTTTCGGCAGCTCCAACGAAGTTGCAGTCGAACTACCGAAATGCGCAACAGGAACTCATTTTTAACCACCCTGTTAGGCTATGAATCGTTCGTAGACCGAATCAGCCACAGCGATACCGGCCGAAGTGAGAGCAACCCGATCACCAGATACCTCCACGAACCCCTCGATGGAGAGTTCGTGGAGGGGACCGCTGTAGCGATTTTGTGCGCCATCTCCGAACAGACGATCAAACTCCGCCAACGAGATCCCCTCGATGCGCCGCAAGCCAAGGTAAAAAAACTCGAATTGAGCTGAATTAACTGAAAGATCTTCACGCCACGATACGGAGCGCGCAGAGCCGGCCGCCTTCATGTAGGCTGCTGGCTGGGCCAAGGTGCTCCACCGAGAACCGCCAATTCGTTGCCCGCCGTCGTAGTGACCGATATAGCTATGCGCTCCCGCTCCAATTCCAAGATAATCGCTCCCGATCCAGTAGGCCTCATTATGACGACTCCGGGCTCCCTCCCTCGCATAGTTGCTGATCTCGTAGCGCGCGAAGCCATGAGGGGCGAGGTAGGCGGGGATATACTGCAACATCGATGCGACGAGATCGTCATCGGGCATCGGAAGAAGGCCTCGCTCCCTGCGTTGAAAAAAAGGAGTACCAGGCTCAATCGTCAGAGCGTATGTCGAGATGTGCTTAATCGGTAATGCGCTTGCGGCCTGGAGATCGCGCTCAAGATCCTCAATCGTCTGATCGGTAACGCCGAAGATGATGTCGACGCTCACGTTTGAGATCCCCGCCTCAACACAGAGATCCACCGCGCGCCTCGCGTCATCCCCTGTGTGGTCTCGTCCGAGTACCTGGAGGCGCTTTGGCGAGAACGACTGTACTCCAAAGCTCACTCGATTTACGCCAGCGTCGCGATAACCAAGATACCGTTCCTTGGAGGGCGCCGAAGGATTTGCCTCAAGGGCTAGTTCGGCTCCGGCCTCAACTCCGAAGACGCTCTCCACTTCGCGATGCACGGCGGCGACAGCATGCGGGGAGAGTAATGACGGAGTACCGCCTCCCCAGAACACCGAGGATATCTTTCGCCCGGCGAAGCGTGAATCAAGCCCGTACCACCGAAGCTCGCGGATCAGAGCTTCGACGTACTCAGCCTCCGGGACCTTCGGCATAGCGTACGTGTTGAAATCACAGTACGGACACTTCTGCGAACAAAAAGGAACGTGAAGATAAAGCGCGAATGGATCGAGGGTCATCGCTTAGCTGCTTTGCGCCGCGCCTTCTTTTGGGCCTCTAAGCGAGATCGCTCATCGCTGAGGCTCTTATCTCCAGAGGACTCCTCCTCAGAGAACCCCTCAATCTCATCGCCGTGCGTAAGCTGCATCTGTCGCTCAAGCTCAGCGTGCCGGCGACGCTCCTCTTCGATGTGCTTGACGATCTCTTCAGGCGATGGAACCGCGTGATAGAAGAGCCGACGAAGCACGCTCTCCTTCATGTCCTCAAGCATCTGCTGGAAAAGGATGAATCCCTCACGTTGGTACTCATAGAGCGGATTCTTCTGCGCGTATCCTCGTAGTCCGATACCTTCACGGAGATAATCCATCTCTTGAAGGTGGTGGCGCCAGAAATAATCAACCGCCTCAAGCATCGCATCCTGCTCGATCAACTCAAAACCAACCGGAGCACCCTCGCCGAGGAAGCCTCGGTTAAGTTGAGGCGATACTCCTATCTCCTTGAGACCAATCAGCTTAACGCTCTGCTCATCAGCGTGCGCCGTGTACATGGCGCGAGCCGAATTCCGGAGGGCGTCGAAGATCTCTTGATGGTCGAGCTGCATGTTCTCTGGAAAGGAGAACTCTCGACCGGTGACATAGGTGAACTTCTCGATCAGCTTGACGAGATCCCATTCGATCGGCTTAACCTTCTCGTCACACACCGCGGTTATGGCGGACTCGAAGATATCGTCGATAATATCGAAAACCTCCTCCCGAATCCTTTCGTTCCTTAGGATTCGAGAGCGAAGGTTATAGATAACCTGTCGCTGTTTGTTCATCACGTCGTCGTACTCAGTGACGTGCTTACGACTCTCAAAGTGCATCGCTTCAACGCGCTTTTGCGCGCTCTCGATGGTGCGGCTCATCATAGGATTGTCGAGAGCCATCCCCTCTTCCCACCCCATGCGCTGCATAATGACCTGAAGTCGCTCGCCCTGGAAGCGAACCATAAGATCATCCTCCAGTGAGATATAGAATCGGGACTGTCCTGGGTCTCCTTGCCGACCGGCTCGCCCTCGAAGCTGATTGTCGATACGACGAGATTCATGTCGCTCCGTGCCCATCACGTAGAGACCACCGGCCTCCACGACCTTCGCATGCTCCTCTGCACACTCAGCCTTGTACTTTGCGAGCGCAGCTTGGAACTTCGGATCTTGTGAATCGCGAGTGTCGGACTCTGCCGCCGCGAGGAACTCAGCATTTCCGCCGAGCAAGATATCAGTTCCACGGCCCGCCATATTTGTCGAGATGGTTACCGCTCCCATCCGACCCGCCTGAGCGATGATCTCCGCCTCTCGCTCATGATGCTTCGCGTTCAGTACGTTATGCGGCACGCCCCGTTCTTTCAGCAACCGGGAGAGATGCTCACTCTGATCGATACTGATCGTTCCAACGAGAACAGGCTGTCCGTTGGCGTGAATCTCCTCGATATCCCGAACAACCGCGTCGTACTTCTCGCGCCTCGTGCGATAGACCAGATCAACGTTATCTTTTCTGACCATCGGGTTGTTCGTTGGAATGAGCGCGACCTCAAGTCCGTAGATCTGTTTGAACTCCGAAGCCTCAGTATCGGCCGTACCGGTCATACCACCGAGCTTTTCGTACATACGGAAATAGTTCTGGAAGGTAATCGAAGCGAGGGTTTGATTCTCCCGAGCGACCGTAACACCCTCCTTCGCCTCAATAGCCTGATGTAATCCATTAGACCACCGACGCCCCGGCATAAGGCGTCCGGTAAACTCATCGACGATGACGACCTGTCCACCTTGTACGACGTAATCAACGTCTCGCTCAAAGGTGGTGTGCGCTCGAAGCGCCTGCTGCACATGATGTACGAGCTCGATATTTCCCGGGTCGAAGAGGTTCTCAACGTTAAGAAGCGACTCTACCCGTTTAATACCGATATCGGTGAGCGCCGGCTGCTTGGACTTGAGATCTACCTCAAAATCCTTTTCACGCTGCAGGTGTGGGATTATTTTATTGATGACAAGGTACTTGTCGGTCGACTCCTCGGCGGGCCCTGAGATAATGAGCGGCGTACGAGCTTCGTCGATAAGAATGGAGTCAACCTCGTCAACGATAGCAAAGTAGTGTCCTCGCTGGACCATCTCTCCGGCCGAGAACTTCATGTTATCACGGAGATAATCGAATCCGAACTCGTTGTTCTGTCCGTACGTAATATCAGCCTGATATGCGGCGCGACGAACCTCCTCAGTTACGCCGTGATAGACACATCCCACGGAAAGGCCAAGAAATGTGTGGATTCGTCCCATCCACTCGGCGTCACGGCGCGCCAGGTAGTCATTTACCGTCACGACGTGAACACCTTTTCCGGTGAGAGCGTTAAGGTAAGAAGGAAGGGTGGCAACGAGGGTCTTTCCCTCTCCGGTTCGCATCTCCGCGATCATCTTGTTATGAAGGATCGATCCACCGATGAGCTGCACATCGAAGTGCCGCATCCCAACGACGCGCTTACCTGCCTCGCGAACCACGGCGAAAGCTTCAGGAAGAATACTATCAAGGGACTCGCCAAGCTGTATGCGTTCCTTGAAGCGAGCGGTCTGATCACAAAGGTCGGCGTCCGACATCGCCTGATAGCGAGCTTCAAGATCATTAATCCTCATCACGATTGGTCGAAGAGCTTTGAGGATGCGGTCGTTTCGGGTCCCGAAAATCTTTTTGGCGAGGTACACTAACATAGTTCGCTTTGGCGTCCTGGCGACATTCTGGCCGCTCGTGGATACAACGTAAGAAGCTCAGACTATTCCACGAAGTGATAAAAAGAGCGAGAATAGATTAGGCCAAAGTGCCATTCAATAACAGAGGAACACTCGCCTTTTTCCCCACCAAACACCTCCGTCCGACCTCGCCCCCTTCAAGTAAGCCATGAAAAGGCCCCTGGCAACGGCTCAACAACACGCCGTCCCCAGGGGCCCCGATAAGCGCCTAAAAAGCCTATTGTATGGGAGCCGAGGACCCCGCCTCAGATTGGCGTCCCTCTGGATGATACCCTCCCCTTATACGGTCACGAACCATCTCACCCACAAAACCGAGGGCTCGTCCCACCATCAGCGCCCTTAGGGTCGCTATCTCAGGTGAGATGGTGCTCCATAATCGCCCGCCTCGCGGACCCCTCACAGAGACCATGCGACCCATCCGTCGGTGGCGCTCCATGCGGGGGCGCCTTGCTCCAACAAGTATCCCAGCGCCGAGCGCGATGGCGCTCGCCAGGATCGGGCGCCTCCCGACATAGCGGCGCACATCAACAACCTCCTGAACCGCGTTCACACTCTCTCGCACCCTCTCTTTTGCTTGTATCACCACGTTCCTAAACTCCCCTTCTAACGCTCCTATCTTGGAGCCCAAATCCGATTGTGTTTGTTGAATCTGCTCCCGTAGTTCGGAAGAAGCCCCTAGCCCTAAGCCCGTCTCTGCATCCATTGGAACCCTTGCTGTATTGAATCAACTGTTTGTTCTGGGATACCGCGAATCTCCCTCGCTCTACGCACACCTCGTGAGGTGAAGATCCAACTCATGACCGCCAGAATGACAGCGACGATCCCATAGGCGCCCCACACCGGGAGCCCCGGCTGATATGCAACCAACAGGTACACCGCGGCAAAACACACAAAGATGAAGGCCATATACCCCATCAGGGCGCCCACCGAGATACCCACGACGGCGTCTCTCGCTCGCAGCGCGTCCTCAGTGACCTCCACCCGGGCTAATGCGATCTCCTGCCGAAGGAGCTTTTGCGTGTCATCCACGATCCCCCGCAGCAGCGGGATCATGGTCGACTCGAACTCCCTTCGAAAGTCCTCAATCATACCTACACTCCTCGACGACGGAGCCCCGCACCAAGCACGAGGCCAACACCAAACAGAACACCAAGTGAGCGGATTGGATATCGCCGCACCACACTCCTCATATCCTCGCGAATCTCGGTAGACGAGGTTCCGGAAAGATAATCCGCACTCGTTTCAAGCTTCTTCGCCACTCGCTCTACTGTACGCCCAACACGCTGCTGAGGTCCTTGTTCCTCACGAAGGGACTCCGCCGCTGCGCGGACTTTCTGACTTAAGTTACGCAGCAATTTTCCAGTTTGCTCAACCGCGGAGTTAACGTAGGTCTGTCGCGCCTCGTTACGCCGCGGCTCTGCGCTGCACTCCTCATCGCCACGCGCCATCGTTGACCTGCTCTCTGCTTGATTCATTTCGCTTTGCTGTGTCATGGACCACTCCTCCCTACGTTACGTCACTGTAACTATTGTGTAGCGACGACCGTACCGCTGAGACGCAAGCCCCTCCATGAGGATCGTCACGGACCTTAGGATTGTCGAGCTCGCGAGAGGATCGTGAGATAAAAGGGGAGAGCTGAATATGTTACTGTCGGAGGCCAGTTGAGTTCGCCATCTCAAAGTGCTCGAAATCTAAACCCAGACTAACTATCTATCCACGGAGACAATATCACGCTTCCGCCACAAAGGTGGCGGTCGATCGCACAAGGATTACTCGTGCTGCCCTATAGAATCTCTCTTCGCCATACCTCTCGGCCTATTTGATGTTTTCTCGTGCGCGTTTCTCAGCTACAAAAGGGTCATTCTCAGAAGTTTTACAGGCCAACTATGTCAACTGAACGAAACCCCGCTATCCGATCCATCATGATGCCCCGCGATACGAACGCGTTGGGAAGCATCTTTGGAGGACACATCTTGAGCCTCATCGACTTAGCGGCCGCTCAACATGCTCGATCGGTGGCACCCAAAAAATATGTCACTAAGATTATGAGAGAGGTTCAGTTCATCGCGCCGGTCTACGTGGGCGACTCCGTGAGCTTCTACTGCTCCACCACCAAAACAGGACGCACCTCGATAACGATCCAGGTTGAGGTGGAGGCCACGCGGGGAATAGATCAACTTCACACGTCGCGAGTTACAACGGCCGAAGTCGTTATGGTCGCTGTCGATAGCAATAATCGACCAATTCCTATCTTTGAAGAGATCTAACAGGGTGGTGAAGAAGGTCCCGTCGTCAGCATTTTGAGAGCTCTGACGAAACGATGTGAAGACGACGAAAAAAACGGAGGCGTATCCGCAAAGATACGTTGAGGATTTTTTAGGCGGCTCAAACGAAGTTGCGATCGAACAATCGAAATGCGCAACAGGAAATCATTTTTTACTACTCTGCTAGCGTCGCTGCTGCGCCAAGACCCGCTCAACAGTATCGACGATCGCCTGAGTGGAGCGGTCTATCTCTACATTCACAAAATCTCCTACCTTGGCGACACCAAACGTAGTCTTAGCGAGGGTCTCTGGAATTAATGAAATTCTGCAGCGAGAGGCATCTCTATCCACGTGCGTAATGGTGAGGCTTGCGCCATTCAACGCGATATATCCCTTCTCAAACACATACTTAGTCCATTCAGGAGGAAGCTGAAATGTCATAACTTTACTATGCTCAAGGTTCTCGACGCTGGCGATTGTCGCCACGACATCCACGTGCCCAGAGAGGATGTGGCCTCCCACCTCATCACCAAACCTGAGTGAACGCTCTACGTTTAACGAATCGCCCTCATGAAGATTCGTAAAAGAGGTTCGAGCGATCGTTTCGGGCACCATATCAAAGGTCGCCTCGACTCCGTTAAAAGAGGTTACCGTCAAGCAACACCCGTGAACCGACACACTCGCGCCAACCGCGATACCCTCCAGATAACCCGCGGGAAACTTCACGGTAATCGTGACGATGTCGGACCTTCGCTCAATCGTAGTAACGATCGCCAACGCCTGTACTATTCCAGTAAACATACCTTCCTCACTTACAGGAGCGAAACGATGCGGCTCCAGATAGTAGCCGGAGAGATACTCTCGCCAGTCGCTAAAATATCTCCTCGCTCGAGTCCAAATCCATGAGCGACATCCTTAAGAAGCCGCTCATGTTGGCTACGCTTCTCCTTGTCGAGCTTAGTCGCAACGACAAGGCAGTGAACGCCCGCTTCTATACAGATACGCTGAATCGCCACCTCATCATGTTCCGGTCGACGTCGACAATCATTCAAGAGGATGACCGTGCGGAGTTGCGTGCGATTGCGAAGGTAGTCCACGGTAAGGCGCGAGATCTCCTCTCGCTCCTCCTTCGAAAGTCGGGCGAATCCAAACCCTGGCATATCCACCAGATTGAGGTCGAAGGCGATATCTTCGATCACCCCATCCACATGATAAAAGTTAAGCTGCTGCGTACATCCGGGGCGACCACTCACCCGAGCGATCCTGCGACCGCAGAGTCGGTTTACAAAGGTGGATTTCCCTACGTTTGAGCGACCAATAATGGCGACCTCGGGAGCAACCTGTCTCCGAATGGCGGTCATCGTCGGCGCGCCAAAAAGAAACTCGGCATTTTTTATATGTAAGAGATCGCTACTTTCGCTCATCTGACGCGTCCTCGATCTGTGAGAATCGCTTCTCTAGTCGTGAAAGCCGAACACCGAGCGTAACAATATACACGGCCAAGATGGCCCAAACCGCGGTATACGACCAAAACAAAGAGGGAAAGGTATCAGGCGTCATAAGTCATGTCCTCACGAGCGCTCAATCGAGCGCGGTCCTCTGCGCGTCCAATTCGATATCGAACCCACACTAAAAGAGCGCAGAGGAGCAACATTCCAACCACTGAGATGCCGAAGGCTTGCCAGTATGAAGCATCACGAAGCCCTCCGTGCTCAACGACTTCAGGATGAAGGCGCGCGCTTTGAGGTAAAAGTTTTATTGAAAGATATACGAGCGGAACCGAAGCCGCGCCCAGGATCCCAAGAATAGAACCGTGCACGGCGGTCTTGGTGGGTTCTCCGAAATTTCTCAGCACCGTAAAGGAGAGGAAGATAAGCCACAACACAAGAAAGGTCACAAGCCGCGGCTCCTCCCAACGGAACCAGGTGTTCCATGCGCTGTGCCCCCAGATCATGCCGGTGATGAGCACGATGGTGCACAGGACAAAACCAACCTCACCAGCAGCGACCGACAGGATGTCATGTTTTTTATTTCGCGAAGTTAGATAACTAACGCTCGCCACAAAGACTACGAAGAAGGCCGCATAACAAGCGAGCGCCGCGGCCACATGAAAGTAGAATACTCGCTGCACCGCGCCCATGACCTGCTCATTCGGAACCACCATGAAGATGAAAAACTGCGCGATCCCCAAGAGAACAAGGGTAGTCAACGTGATAAGCGGAAAGAGAGTTGGAGTCATAATTATGGGATGGTTATACCAACCATTAGCTACAAGAAACAACTGGACGACCAGGAGTCTTGAGAACCTCCCACTCCGTAAGCTTAACTCACTCCCGAATCGCCATTTCAAAGAGATTTATCCCCGCGACTACATACAGCGTTGCCGCGCAGAGCAGCACTACGGGCCACGGAGATCCATCAGCGAGAGCGCCGTTGACAACCAGCTCCGTAGTCATCTCCATCCCGCCCAGGAAAACCGGAAAGAGAACTGGAATCGAAATTATCGGTAGAAGAATGCCTTTGAGCTTTGATGTGCTCGCAACTGCGGCGAGAAGAGCCAACAGCGCAGCAAGAGCGCTTGAGGCACCCACTCCCACACAACACAAAGATCCGAAAACTCCACTTACATCCTTATCGAGAGCAAGCGAGAGGAGAAGGGCCAGAAACACGAAGCTCAAAGAGAAAAATATGGTCATGATGACGATCTTAGAGAGGTACATCTGCGCGCCCGATACACCGCTCAAGAGCAAACCCTCAAATCCGCGCCCCTCAAGCTCCTGCTCATTAAAGCGGGTCACCGACGTCGTCGTTGAGAGCATGAACACAACCCATAACAACATCGGGTAGATCTTCTCCACTGCCCTCTCATCAAGCACGGCGGAACTTACGCCCGCACCAACAAGAACGGAAAAGAGGACGGCGTTGCAGGCGAGAAGGGTAAAGAGCTCCTTCCCCCGCCACTCAAGGCGCCACTCCTTCCGAACCAATATCCCGAACGTTCTTAACCAGTGAATCATCGGTTAACCTCTCGATACCTGTCCAGAACTCGCGTGATAGTTGCAGGCGGCGCCCCTGAGCCGGAATCCGAGAATACCTTTCCATCAGCGAGCACGATCGCTCGGGTAGCTATCGAGGAGACTCGATGAAGGTCGTGGGTCGCGAGGAGAGTTACGCATCGACCATCGGTCTCAAACTGTCGGCGTTGAATCTCTGATAAGAGGATTGCGGTTCCCTTCTCGTCAAGGTTACTGGTCGGCTCATCCAATAAAAGGAGGTCGGGGTGACCGAGAAACGCGCGGGCGATACCCACGCGCGCCTGCATACCTTTTGAAAGCTCGCCAAGTGGACGCCCCACAACATTGGAGAGTTCAAGTCTCTCAATCATATCATCTGCACCGGTGGCTCCTCGCGCCGAGGCGAAGAGTTTGAGATTCTCTCGAACGGAGAGACGCGCGTAGAGAAAGAGATGATGAGAGAGAAATCCGATTCGGTCTGTCGACCGACCTACGGTGCCGGCGTCGGGACGGGAGAGACCGGCTGCAACGCGCAGCAGCGTCGACTTGCCAGTGCCGTTCGCTCCAACAAGAAGCGCTACATCTCCGGGAACGCATGAGAGGGAGATCCGCTTAAGGACCTGGGTCTCTCCGAACGTCTTTGTAACGTCCTTAACCTCCAGCACCCTACGCCTCGCCACCTTGCTTCTTTATCTCGGCCAGGATCGAGGCGATCTCCGCCGTCATAGAGCCCTTAGAGTTCGTGAAATCCTCCTGAGAGATCTTACCCATAGCGAAATCCATCTCAAGGTCCTTCAACGCGCGAAGAGCTCGCTCTTTGGCGTCACGCAAAGGCCCCACCGTTGCTGGCTGCTCGGCCGCGCCGAAGTTGAATCCCCCTCCCTCAAAGATAGGGCTCAGGACATACCATACGACCAGCAACGAGAGGATGAGAGAGGCGATTATTCCGATGCTCATACAGAGTGCGCAACCTTCGTAGTTTGAGAATCACGTACCCGCGCCCCTCGAGGAGCCGGTATCGCAACGATTACACCGCCGAGAACCATTATGATAGCCCCATACCAGAGCCATACTTGGAACGGGTTGATAAATATCTTCATGGACGCCTTAGTTCCCGTCTCGTCGATCCCCGCGAGAACGAGATACACATCCTCACGTTGGCCCATTCGGAGCGCGACCTCAGTGGTCGTCTCCTTGTTCTTTCGATAGAACCGCAGCTCCGGAACGAGCACAGCGATAGGCTTCTCATCCGTGAGCGATCGGAGGGTCACATGAGCCTGAATCGCGTCGTAATTCGCCTGACGCTCCTCGTGAAACTCATTCAGCTCCAGGGAGAACCGACCAACGCTCAAGCGCTCGCCAGGGGCAAGGGTGAACTCGCGCTCGGTCTTGTGCGCCATAGACGCGGTAATTGCGACCGTCATGAGCAGAACGCCGAAATGAATAACGTGCGCGCCGTACTTAATTCGTTGCCGACGCCATAGGGTCGCCACATTCGATGGAGACCATGTGCTGGCTTGCGTGAGGCCCCTTTGGGAGGCGAGTCCGCGCTGGACCTCGCCAAGGATCGTCATAACGCCAAAGAAGGAGAGCGCATACGCTAACACCGGGTAGAACTCCACGATACCAGCGAACACGAGGGCTACAGCGACCACAAACGCGGAGATGAAGGGGAGAGCGAACAGGCGCATCAGCTGCGGCACCGACGAGCGCTTCCACGCGATCGAGGGACCAACCCCCATGAGGAAGATAAGTGCCAAGAACAGTGGAACGTTCACGGTGTTAAAGAATGGGATACCCACAGTTTGCTTGACGCCCGTCACAGCCTCGGAGAATACGGGGAACATCACCCCCCACAACACGGCAAAACAGATACTAAGCAGAACGAGATTATTGAGCAGGAATACAGCCTCTCGCGAAAAGAAGCTCTCGATCGTTCGTTCCGGACGTAACTCAACCCGTCGATAGAGCGACAAACCGATAGCGCCGATAATAATGACCGAAAGATAAACGAGGAATGTCCATCCGATGTCGGTAGACGCGAAGGCGTGAACGCTCTGTACGATTCCGGATCGAGTGAGGAACGTCCCGAACACCGTCAGCGCGTAGGTAAGCACGACCAGGAAAACGTTCCAGATCTTCAACATTCCCTTTCGTTCCTGCACCATCACGGAGTGAAGGAAGGCGGTCGCTGTGAGCCACGGCAGGAATGACGCGTTCTCGACCGGATCCCACGCCCAGAATCCGCCCCATCCAAGCTCAAGATATGCCCAGTGACCACCAAGCACGATTCCGGCGGTGAGGAATGTCCATCCAATCAGCGTCCACCGTCGGGTCAGTCGAATCCAATCGTTTGACATCTGCCCGGACGCGAGCGCGGCCATGCAGAAGGCGTACGGAACAGCGAGACCTGTGAACCCCAAATAGAGCATCGGGGGATGAATCGCCATGTACTCATTTTGAAGGAGCGGATTGAGCCCATTTCCATCAGGCATCGCGACCGGCGATTTAAGGTAACGAAAGGGGTTCGTGAGAAAGAGGGTAATCGAGGTAAAGAAAAGAGTTGAGGAGCTCAAGAAACTAAAGAGCCACGCGACAAGGCCTCGTGGATACACTACAGAACGGAGCGCAACACACGCGGCGAAGAGCGCCACAAGAAAGCACCACAACAACATGGAGCCGTCCATTCCACCCCATATCGCCGTTATCTTGTAGATCCACGGCATATCTCGGTTCGAATACTGCCATACGTATTGAACCGTGTAGTCATTCGTGACGAACGCGTACCCGAGCGCGACAAGCGCGAGGCCAAGGGTTACCGCGATAAGGATCGTTCCGCGACGAAGCGCCTCAAGCCGAGAGGGAAGCGCGCGCGCCCCCGAACCAACGAATGCTCCACCGACCACAACGCCAACGGAGAGCAACCACGCTAAGCACAAAGCGAATTGGCCAAATTGGATCACGCGAACTCCTTACTAAACGAGAACGGATATTACCGCCCCATCATCTGAGACGCCCCATCATCTGAGACGCCCCATCATCTGAGACGGTTGAGCATCCTGAGCGGCGGCCGCTCCGGGAACCACTGGCTCATACTTTGAGGGGCACTGAGTCTGAAGCTTCGCCGCTTGAATGGTCCCACCGATGTAATCGCCGTCAATGAGGACGTCACGACCAGCGGCGAACATATCAGGCTTTAAACCGTTGTAGACAACCGGCACGATCTCTTCTCCACCAGCGGGATTTTTTACGCCAAACGAAAGGACCATGCGCGGCTCAGTCTGATAAGCGATCGGCTCAACGACCCGTCCACCTACACGAATCCGTTTCAGGTCACGCGAGGTTCCCTTTACGAGAACCTCGGAGGGCGACAACACCAGGGAGCTGGTACCTCTGGTAGCTTGGTACACGAGCGCTCCACCACACACGATGAACGCGATCACGAGGCTAATAAATACTTTACCCATACGAACTGAAATTCAAACTGCGCCGTTGGGAACTATATACCAGGGATCCCGGTTTAGCCATGCAAGGGGAGGGAAACATCCTTGCCCGCCACACCGTCCTAAAGTTTTGTGAATTTTAATCCACGTCCTCACGGCTTACCCACTCCCTGAGCTCTGACCCAAGGCGGCTTGAGACGAAATCCTTGAGCTTGTCACGCAGCCTATTCTCTATCTGGCGCACCCGCTCCTTGCTGATTGAAAGGTCATCGGAGAGGTCCTGAAGGGTTACTCGCTCCTCCTCAAGCACCCGGCCCTGAAATATCCGAGCTTCCTTGGGATTTAGGGTCTCTTTGAACTTGGCAATCGCTCCCCGCAACGCCTCGTGAAGCTCGCGCTTCGCCAGCGCCTCCTCGGCCGACTCCTCTCCACTTGAAAGCAGCGAGAGAAGATTAGAATCAGAATCGTCTTGGATTGGCGCATCTACGCTCATATCAGGACCACCGAGACGTTGCGACATCTCGATCACATCCCCCTCACGAACGTTGAGGCGATCGGCCAAGAGCTTCGTGGAGGGATAGATCCCCTCTCGCTCCAACCGCTCGCTCTCCTTTTTCAAATTGAAGAAAAGTTTTCGTTGCGCCTGGGTCGTGCCAATCTTAACCAGGCGCCAATTCGCGATGATATATCGAATAATGTATGCCCGAATCCACCATACCGCGTAGGAGGGGAAGCGAACCCCACGATAAGGATCGAAGTTTTGAACCGCTTCCATGAGCCCGATATTTCCCTCTTGAATGAGATCGAGAACGTTGCGAGCAACCTTCTCATAGTCACGCGCAATCTTCACAACGAGCCACAACGAACCGAACACCAACTTTTTAGCCGCCTCTGGGCTCTTTGTATTTTGATACTCAAGCGCAACAGCGTGTTCCTCTTCGCGTGAGAGAGGGGAGAATCGACGAATCTCAGCGAGGTAGGCATCAAGCGCGCTGTACGGCACCAGCGAACTCGACGATATGTCATCGACGTGCGCGGCGTAGCCGTCGCTATCCTCGTCGTCATCCGTGGAAAGATCTTCCGAAAGATCGATGACATCTTGAAGCTCTCCCCCCTCGGCCCGCGCAGATTCAATAGGCAACACCTCAGCCTCAATAACCTCCACCGGTTCTCCCACGGAGGTCGTGCGCCTTGGCCCGTGCTGGGATTTTTTCAATCGTGATTTCGACAAGTTATACAGGGCCTCCCCGTTTTGAATGCTGAAGTAAGTCTACACCACTGGATGGCCTAAGATCCATTGAAGGGAATTGCCCCTACGACCGAGCGGGCCGCACACCTGCTATTCGTGTGCACACCCATATATTTCAGTAGCTTACCTATTCCAAAAGCGATGTGCCGACGAGAAAACCAGATAAATTTGATTAGCCTCGGCTGTAACGCAAAAATAAAGAGGCTATGAGCTCCCATGAGCTTTGTGATGAATGGGGCGTTGATACGACAAAAATCGTTCTACAACCCTTGTTTTCATCCACGAGGCTTGGCTAGACTGCTGGGCCCCTGTTGAGAATGTATCGGAAATTATGAGTTCCTCTGCTTACACATCCTCTCTTCGAGCCACTCGTCACGGTGTGCAATCATCCGGTGAGGTTGACGCTGCCATGATAGAGACCCAGCGTGCAATAGCCTCCGCAATCGCCCCTTTAGTTGCTGGGCTGCAAGAGGGAGCAGTTTGCAAGCGGCCGATCGAGGCAACCCGCCGGTTGATGATGCTGCAAGAGGCAGCCGCAACCGCTCGAGTGGCACTAGAACAGAGGTTTTCTGACTTAAAAAATGCAGAGCACCGAGAGTCTTCATCATCAAGCGGTTCAGCTCCTACTTACGTACCATTGTGGGCGGCAAGGGTGCATGAAACTCTTTGCGCCCTCGAAAACCGAATCCGCCAGGGATACCGGAATCAGGAAGATCCGGTCCAAGTTCGGAATGCCGTAATCAGGTCACATTCAGGGAGCGCTCCCCGCCTCTTTGTGCCGCCCACAATCATTGGCTCGAGCGCGGTATCCAACTTCGATGAGAATTCTACGCGCAATTCGAATTACAGACAAAGCTACTCCAACTCCTTACACTTGCCATCGTCTAGCAGGGTGGTGAAAAGTGGTTCCGTCGTGAGCATTTAGAGAGTTTTGACGAAACGAGGCGGAGACGACGAAAAAACCGGAGGCGTATCCACTGAGATACGTTGAGGATTTTTTCGGCGTCTCCAACGAAGTTGCAGTCAAACTATCGAAATGCGCAATAGGAAATCATTTTTCACCACCCTGTTAGAGGTAGCCCTGGCGTTTCCTCTGCGCTTTTTTATGGCGCACAAATTCGATCCCGGTTGAGTCCGATTCTCGTGACCTACCTGATCGTGTGCTTAAAGGAAGGCTCGTTCGCATGATCCCAACACAGACCCTAAGTCGCTTTATTCACGCGCAACGTCGTCAGTTTCCTGAGAGTACGGGAGAGCTCTCGGACCTCCTCGTATCGATATCACTGGGGGTGAAGTTGATCAGTCAGATGGTCGCCACCGCTGGTATCAAGGGGCTGCACGGCTATACCGGCGAGACTAATCTTCACGGTGACGAGGTTAAGGTGCTCGATGAGGAGGCTGATGAGGTGCTCGTTGAGGTGCTTGGTTCGTCGGGACATTTCGGGCTTCTCGTGTCTGAGGAGCGAGATAGTGTGATTTCAACTGACGCTTCTCATAGTGAGGGTAAATACGTTCTCGCGTTTGATCCACTCGATGGATCTTCGAATATCGGATCGAGTATTCCGACGGGTACTATCTTTTGTATCCTCAAGAAAAAGGATCCTACGCGAGCGGCGGTGTTAGATGATTTTAGGCAACCCGGTACCTCGATTGTGGCGGCGGGATACTCCGTGTACGGCGCGAAGACCTCCTTCGTCTACAGTACCGGTAGAGGAGTGCACAGCTTCACCCTCGACCCGAGTATCGGAGAGTTTGTTCTCACAGACGAGAATATCAAGGTTCCTCGGTCGGGAAGCATCTACAGCGTCAATGAGGGAAATACCGTGTATTGGAGCGATGGTGTTCGCGATTTCGTGCGGTGCTTGAAGGGCGAGGACGCCACGGCGAAGGGGCCCTATAGCGGTCGATACGTGGGTTCCCTTGTGGCTGATTTCGACCGAACCTTACGGAAAGGGGGGATATTTCTCTATCCCGCTGATAGTAAGCGACCGACAGGGCGTCTTCGCCTTCTCTACGAGTGTATGCCCCTCGCTTTCATCATGGAGCAAGCGGGTGGCGCCGCTATTAACGGCGAGAAGCGAATCGTTGATGTTGTCCCGACCGATATTCACGAGCGATCTGCGATGATCGTTGGAAGTCCGCACGAAGTTGGTATGTACGAGACGGTTGTGCACGGGGGCGATCGGAAGATCGCCTAACGGACTACGCTTGCTTATTGAGTCTCTTCGCCGTGGTTGTACGGGATCTTTCGGTACTTTCGCACGGTGTTGTGGACCAAGCGAAGGAAGAGGGTAACAAACAGAGCTATTACGGTAGCGGTCGCACCGAGATCGAGCCGTCCAAGGCCAACCGCCATGCCGATTCCAGCGGTCATCCACATCAACGCGGCCGTGGTAAAGCCTGAGACCCCAAACTTCGAACGAAAGATAGTTCCCGCGCCAAGGAAACCGATGCCTGGAATGATCTGCGCCGCAATTCGGGTAGGGTCACCAACGTGGTACTCATGAAAGACCTCAAGGGAGAGAATAGCAAAGAGGCAACTTCCGGTTGCGATGAGGGAGAAGGTTCGGATGCTGGGGTCCTTACCGGCGATCTCGCGCTCAAGACCTATCAGCATTCCTAAGAGCGCGGCTATGAGAAGCTGTACCGTTGAGGGGGTCAGGATTGGGGAGAGGATATAGGGTTCCATAATGGATATGGTATCACTATACTGGGTGACGAGTAAGATGGCATGAAGCCTTGAAACGGCAGTTGCGGGTCTGGAAAATGGGGCACCTGACGAAAATTACTTTGTCTTTTGAATTTTCGGTGACTTCGGCGTGAGCTCAGTCGCACGCTCGCCCTGCTAGGGCTGCGGCTCCGAGAGGTTCAAAATACCGCGTGCTTTTCTCCATCTGCACCATTTCGTTCCGCCTTAACTCCCGTTTCTAGGTGAAAGGGTTCTAAACTATGTTGCCGCCCGAACTCGTAACGCCGCTTCTTCTCGGAAGCGCTAACCGGGGAAAGGTCGCTGAGATTACCCGCTTCTCCACCCGCCTCGGGTTTTCGGTCATAGCTCTCGACGCACCCGAATTGGGTAACTTCGGGAGGCCGCCTCACGTTCCGGAGGTGGCAAGCTCTTATGCTGGAAACGCGCTCCTCAAGGGCGCAGCGTATGCAAAGCACTTTGGCCGCCCCTGTTTGGCGGATGATACGGGACTTGAGATCCCGATGCTGAACGACCTTCCGGGTATTCACACCGCTCGGTGGGGTTTGTCGCGGGTGATCGCAGAGGTTGGAATCGTTCGCAGTGTGCCGGCGCGATTCGTATGCGCTATGGCGTATGTGGAACCGACCGGGCGTTCAGTTGTTACCCATGGCGCTATCGAGGGTGAGTTGCGAGCAATGGTGGTGCCCCTGAGAGACTCTAAGCCCCTTCCGTTCGGTGATTTCTTTTTTCCTCGAGGGTTCTCTACGCCGATCAGCAAACTCGTCAGCGAAGGCTTTGAGGGGTCGCATCGCTTTTTGGCCCTGGCGGCCTTGACGCGGGTACTCTCATAATACCTACCCTGCTAGTGACTTGCTTTTGCTATCCATCCGCAAGCTTGCGTAGAATAAAGTAAGGCGGCGGCGCTTGTGGTAAGGGGGGGGAGACCTCTAACAGGGTGGTGAAAAATGATTTCCTGTTGCGCATTTCGATAGTTTGACTGCAACTTCGTTGGAGTCGCCGAAAAAATCCTCAACGTATCTCAGTGGATACGCCTCCGGTTTTTTCGTCGTCTCCGCCTCGTTTCGTCAAAGCTCTCAAAATGCTCACGACGGAACCATTTTTCACCACCCTGCTCAAAACGGTGATTTTTCAAGTGGTTTTTATGTGACCCTAGGGGGGAAAGGCCCCACAACTACGGTATGAGACTCGGTGTGTGGTTAGGTGTGTTTCTGTCAGTATCCCTCCTCTGTGTAGAGGGGATGGTACCACTATGCCGATCAGAGGACCTGACGGACCTTGGGGGCGCCCTCTCCACAGACCTTCCCGGGCGACATGCAATCCAGGCTACGGCGCCAAATGTGACCGATTCAGAGAAGGTTACAGCACAGACCTCGGGCTTTCCGCTCTTTCATCGGATTACAACACGAAAGGATGGATTGGGACCCTCCTTTGCAAACGCATCGTGCGCAGGATGTCATATAAACAACGGTAAGGGGCCCGCAACCTTCGGGGTTCCCTCACGGCACGGTAGTTCAATGGTCGTCAAAGTAAAGCCACGGGGGCTCTTGCCAGATGGGAGCGCACCTGAGCTTCCTCGCATTGGGGGACAGCTCCTCGACCAATCGGTATCTAAACCCATC
The DNA here is from genome assembly GCA_039799965.1 of Pseudomonadota bacterium. Classification (GTDB taxonomy): domain Bacteria; phylum Bdellovibrionota_C; class UBA2361; order UBA2361; family OMII01; genus OMII01. The sequence goes on along the minus strand of JBDLRS010000010.1, from coordinate 1,967 downwards.
AAACGTACGGTCTCTGTGACGTGGACGAATGTGCCGGGTCGTTACCCTGATGGAACGAAGTACACGCTACGCAAACCCACGTTGTACATTCCGACGGCGTTCAAACTTCCTCGGGGAACGATATCCTCATTGCGCATGTCACCCCCGATGATCGGGATGGGGTTGCTTGAGGCGATTCCGGCAATGACTATCGCTCGCTGGAGCGATCCGCAAGACGCCGACGGAGATGGAGTCTCAGGACGAGTAAATTGGGTCAAGGATCTCACCGAAGGTGGCTACAAGGTTGGTCGGTTTGGGTTTAAAGCAACACACCCGACGGTCGTTCAGCAGACCGCATCGGCGCTCTACCATGACATGAATATCACCAACCCCCTCTTCGGCGCTGAGAAGACGCCGGCAGAGACACCCCTCGAAACCCTTCATTCAATAGCGGTCTATCTGCGCCTCGCGGGGGTGCCCAAAGCTCGAACCCAGGCCGTCCCCTCTGCGATAACGGGTCAGCAGATCTTTCGGCGTCTGCGATGCGATTCGTGCCACAAGATGTCGGTGAGGACGGGGATTCACTCAGATCAGGAGCTATCCAATCAGACGATCCATCCATTCACAGATCTCCTTCTTCACGACATGGGGCGGGAACTCGCCGATACTTGGAGTGAGTTTTCAGCCAACGGTCGGGAGTGGAGGACGGCCCCGTTATGGGGGTTGGGCTTCGGTCGTCAGTTAAGTAGCTCCAAGCCTGTGTACCTCCACGATGGACGGGCTCGATCGATTGAAGAGGCTATTTTGTGGCACGGCGGAGAGGCCGCGGCTTCTCAAAAGGCATTTAAGGCACTTCCAAAATCGGATCGCCGAGCGATCCTCGACTTTCTCAATTCTTTATAGGTCCCAGGAAGGTCTTTAGCAAGGTTGCGACCGATATTGTGAGGCAGAAGAGGAGAATCGGTTGAATCGGGACGAAGTATCGACGGAGCCAGAGCATCGTTCCAAATATAGCCGCAAGGTAGCCAAGAGACACTACGCACACGGTGATGACGCCGAGAGCGCGGCGGGCCTGGATTGGATCCCTTCGCATAATCCATCCGGCTACCACCATGCAGCTTAGAACAAGGGGCATACATTCGATGAGGAGGGTATGGATTCCGCCCCTCAAAAATCTTCGATAGCGATCGGTGTACGCACTCAAAGCGCGTGCGGCTAGAGCGGTTGACCGCACTGATGCGGGATTCTCACGGCCATAAAGTGCATCGGTAGCCAGGTTAAAGTTAGCGTGAAACGCCCCATAAAACTCCCCGTCCCACGTATGTACCTTGTCCGGCTCAAGGCCTGCATCGGAAACGGTAGTGCCGCGCTCGTTCATGAGGGTGATGAGGTATCGTTGTTCCTCGGTGTCGGATGAGGCACATGGGATCGGTCCGAGAGACCGCGCTGTTGCGAGGAGATTAAGCCTCTCATGGGGCAGAATGGAGAACGTCCCGACACGGTGAAGGTTAATCGCACTCCACATCAAGAGGGGCACTAAGCCCGCGGTGACCGCGGTCGCCGTGACTCTGCGTCCCCCTCGGGGAGCTTGTAGTATGATAAAAAAAGGGAGCGCGAGCCACGGAAGAAATGCGACCCGAGTGAACATCGCCAGAGAAAGGCAGATGGAGACCGCCAACGCTCGTCGGGATGAAGGGCGCGATGTCCACCCAAGGTAGAGGGTCACGGCGAGAAAGAGCAACGACATTCCAAGCCACTCGCTCATTATGCCCCAACCCACCTGTTTCGCCGAGTAGAGGCTGAACCCCGCCGCGAATACACACAGCAGTGGGGGGGTGGAGCCGGCCATCAGGAGGAACGTCGCTGCTATGACGAGGGCACCGATACCGATGTGCGCCACGATGAGCGATGTGTCTGAATCGATACCAGAGGGGTAAGAGGTAACGGCGAGAAGCAGAGGAAAAAGGGGGGGACGAAGGGGGGTCGCG
>JBDLRS010000009.1:0-6856 GCA_039799965.1 Pseudomonadota bacterium | reverse complement strand
AGTATTTTGAACTTTTCGGAGGCGCAACCCTGGCACCGTCAGGGTGAGCACCGAAAATTCAAAAGACAAAGTGATTTTAGTCAGATGCGACATTTTCAGACCCGCAACTGCCGAATTTAGGTTAATACTAGCAGGGTGGTGCATGCACAGAGCCACTAGTGGTCGTGTGTTGGGAGCTATATATGGGAACGTATCTGAATATCTTGGTGGGCCTCGGGGTAGGGGCGTTGGTTGTGATTCAAGGAGGGATGAACTCCCGTGTGACGATGGCGCTCGGTGGAACCGGGCCGGCAACCTTGGTTAACTTCATTATCGGAGCGCTTTTTCTTCTCGTGGTGATGATTGTGACGGGAACTCTCACCTCGTTGCAGGGTATTTCGCAGGCTCCTCGGTGGACCCTTCTTGCGGGTGTCGCTGGCGTGCTGCTGGTGATGGGTACTGCTTTTCTTATTCCTCGTATCGGAGCGGCTCACACCGTCGCCCTCCTCGTTGTAGGGCAGGCGTTGACCGGTCTCGTCGTGGATCACTTCGGATTGCTTGGAATGCCCGTCATTCAGATCTCTATGGCTCGCGTACTTGGCTGCGGACTACTCGCGCTTGGCGCCATCTTAGTCGGCCGTTAACCGATCGTATCAGGGCGAGCGAAGAGGAGGGTCGCCCGGGCCCAGCCGGAAGATTGGGCTGCTGCGGGCGCCGCCGCGGTTAGCTCTTTGGGCGTTGTGGCATCTGTAAGCGCTCCCTTCATGAGGATTTGTATCTCGGATTGGTTCGGAGAGGCGCGGACGAGATGGAAGGGAAGCGTCGCGGAACGAGTTTTATTGTGCCACGTATAACTACCGGTCGCTCGATATTGATCCCCGCGGATTCGTTCTATCTCAGAACCGCGAAAGGTAGCGATTCGCTGTTTGAATCGAGCGATCACCGACTGGAGAAAGATCGCTTGAAGCATCTGGTCAGGTGGAAGTTGCGCTGAATCAAGTTGTACCGTCACGTCGATATTGGAGATCGCGGAACCGTCAGGGGCTAGGGTGATGGTGCCGGTAAACGTTTGAAGATGCCCATGCATCTGAAGAGCGGGGGAAGGGGACTCAACGCCGAATCGAATGCTTGATGACGGGCGTACGAGCTTTTGGGTTATAGGAACTGCGAAGGTTGGCGGGATATCGAAAAGGCCAAGCGTAACCAGTGTTAGGGATAGGCGCACGATATCTCGGCGTAGTCTTCTCATATACCTACCGTACAACCTTGGTCAGAAGAGGACAAATACCAAGTTGGCTGTAGTCTCGTTTAGCAGGGTGGTGAAAAATGGTTCCGTCGTGAGCATTTTGAGAGTTTTGACGAAACGAGGCGGAGACGACGAAAAAACCGGAGGCGTATCCACTGAGATACGCTGAGGATTTTTCTCGGCGGCTCCAACGAAGTTGCAGTCAAACTATCGAAATGCGCAACAGGAAATCATTTTTCACCACCCTGTTAGGAGATGAGGCGCGCCCTGAGCTCGTTCTCGGTCGACTCTGAAGGGTTAAGGAGGGTGATGTGCCCCAACTTCCGTCCCGCGCGCGGTGACTTGCCGTAGAGGTGAATCTTGGCATCCGGTATCGCCGATATCGCGTTGGTGTCAGGGAGCGCTCCAACGAGATTGTACATGACCGAGCGGGCGCGAGCCTCGGTTGATCCGAGATGCATTCCCGTGATCGCTCGGATGTGGTTTTCGAACTGACTCGTTACCATTCCGTCGATAGTAGCGTGTCCGGAGTTGTGCACTCGAGGCGCCATCTCGTTTACGAGGAGATGATCGCCGACTTGGAAAAGTTCGATAGCGACCACTCCGATATAGTCTAATTCCTGTAAAATCTTAGTCGCTATCGCGTGCGCCTCATGCCGGAGGGTTGGTGAAAGCTCAGGGGCTGGAATCTCGGTGCGGTGCAAGATGCCGTCGATGTGATCGTTGTGAGCGAGTGGGTAGACAGCTATCTCTCCATGGAGGTCTCGGGCCGCGATGACGGAGAGCTCTCGCGAAAATTGCACAAAACCCTCAACGATAAGCGGGGTGCCTCCGAGGGCCCTCCACACAGCGGGAACATCATCGATCGTGGATATCCGGGCCTGTCCCTTACCGTCGTACCCGAACCGACGAGTCTTTGCGATGCATGGCATGCCGACCTTTTTGCACCCCTCAAGAAGCTCGCTCTCTGACGAGGCCGGCTCAAATCGGGGCGTGGCTATGCCGAGGCTCTGAACGAAAGACTTTTCCACGACACGATCCTGGGACACCTCAAGTGCGCGTGGCGGAGGATAGACAGGGATCGTTGTGGCGAGAAAATGAGCGCTCTCGCACGGAACGTTCTCGAACTCATAGGTCACAACGTCACACTCTTTAGCGAAGGCTGCGAGCGCGCGTTGATCGGAGAACGAGCCAACGTGAGTTGTTGCTAGTCCGGTGGTCGATTCAGCAGGCGCCTGATCGAAGAAAACGACGGAGTGTCCAAGGGGATACCCGGCGAGAGCCAACATCCTTCCCAGTTGTCCAGCTCCTAGAATTCCTATCTTCATATCTTATTTGAGGGTTGGCGACGGTGTTTGGAGCACTGACTCGGTTTGTTGAAGGCGATAGCCTTGAACTGCATTAGAGATGTGTGGGTGTTTGATGCCAAGGATGCTCGCCGCGAGGATCGCGGCGTTCGCCGCCCCAGCATGCCCGATCGCTACGGTGGCTACCGGAACGCCTTTCGGCATCTGCACGATGGACAGGAGTGAATCGATCCCTTTGAGAATCTTCGATTCAACCGGAACTCCTATAACCGGAAGATGGGTCATGGACGCCGCCATTCCTGGAAGGTGCGCAGCGCCACCCGCCCCCGCGATAATCACCTCAAGTCCTCGCGATGCGGCTTTTGTGGTGTATTCCACCAGCAGCGCAGGAGTGCGGTGCGCTGAAACGACCTTCGTCTCATACGATACGCCAAGCGTTTCAAGGGTCTCTGCTGTGGCCGCGAGAGTCTCCCAATCAGATTGAGAGCCCATAATGAGACCGACCAGGGGAGTAGTAGAAATCGTCATGGTGAGAGGCTACGTTTCCTGGCCGGTTACGTCAATTGGTTGGGACAGCTATAGCTGTGGAAGCGCTGGCGAGTCAGCCTTGGCGCATTCGTCGAGGGCGGCGGAGAGAGAGGATAGAGATTCCCTTGCAAGCGATCCGTTTACGAGCTCCGCTGACCACGTGGCATCGAATCGGGAGAGACATCTTTTATCAACGATCTGTGGACCCAGGAACGCCGGGCCATCCTGGGGAACATCTTGAATGGTGGCGAACTGCGCTCGTTTAGAGACGAGGGGGTAAAGGGTGGAGGTCTTGCATATGGAGGTGGCAGAAGCTGTTTGCATGCAATCGTCTCGATCCGCAGGGGATGAGACGAAACAGGTCGTGATCAGCTCTTCACAGGTGCTCGAAGCCGCGGCGGAATCGATCGAAAGAAGCATCGTGGCGATAAGTGCCGATGTCAGTGTTAGGTAGTGCGTGTGTTTCATAAGACTCCTCACAACGGCGCTTATACTACCAGCTTGTTGATTCGATAGCGAAATTATTTGACTCCGCAAAGCAGGCTAACTTCCTGTATATTCACACAGTTCCGTAAGGACCCCTGAAAATGAGTCGGGCTCAAGGAACGCTATGATGGTGCCGGTGGCGCCTGGGCGGGGCGTTGAGTCGATAAGTTTCGCCCCGAGCTGCCCCAAACGATCCATCTCCTTTCGGATGTTATCAACCTTGTAACAGATGTGGTGGAGTCCCGGGCCTCGTTTCGCGAGAAATCGGGCGATAGGAGTATCGTTTTGGAGCGGCATAAGAAGCTCAATCTTTGTGCCACCCGTGTTGAGAAAGGCGAGCTCAACGCCGCGGTCCACTAACTTCTCTCGAAGTGTGACAGACGTACCCGCGGTAGAAGCGTAGAGGGATATCGCGGCTTCGATATCGGAGACCGCAATGCCGATGTGATCGACTGTCCAGGTTGTTGGGGTGCTCATAGGAGTGTCCCTTTCACAAAGTTTTTGCATACGAGTTCGAGACCCGGTCGCACGTGAGGCGCAAGGTTTCTCTGGTGTTTTCCCAGCCTCCTTCGGCTACAACTAAGAGTCTGATCGGGATTAAAAACCCTCTTAAAGCGGCGATACTTATTGAATAGCATAGACGGCGTTCACCGACACCCGGAGATCGAGTGGTTCCGCGTCGATCGTTGGTCCGGACTTCGCCTCGCTGGAATCGCGCGCGCTCATCGCCATCGCGCCTCGGGCCATGAACGGCGGTGTATGTTCGTTCGTTCCCTCCGCGACAGAGAGGAGCTTGCCCAGTTGAACCCCAGCGCCCGCGGCGATCTTTTGAGCCTTGGCGTAGGCGTTCTTTGTGGCTACCTCTAAGCAGCTCTCTCGCTCGGTCTTAAGTGACTCGGGAGAGACGAACGCTTCAAGTTGCGACACGTTCTCCGCGCCGCGCTTGGAGGCGATGCCGATAATGTCCTCAAGATCGACGAAGTTGGGAGTTTCGAATCGAGTTGAGATAGTAGTTCGGTATCCCTCGCATACTCGCCCTGAGTTCTTTCCGCTATAATTGCACTCCTGATCCACAGAGTAGTGGGCGGTGCCTATCGTGAGAAGTGTGTGTTTGAGCGCGCGTACGTCCGCTTTGATTGCTTCGTGCGCGTCTGTGGCTTTCTTTGATGACTCCTTCGCGGTTGGCGCGACGATGGATGAAGAGATAGTCACCGCTGCGCGATCGCGAGTTACCTTTTTGAGGCAATCGCCGGTGATGGCGATGCCACTCAGGCGCTCGTCTCCGTACGAAGGGGAGGGAATATAGAATAGACTGACCGCGATCGTGCAGTAGATAGAGTGGCGCATTGCGCGCATAGATTCACCTTCAAAATATCGTAGACCAACTCCGATGGTCCACTACTTGGGGTCAAAACACAATGATAGAGAGGGTATGGGCGCGGATACCTCTTTAAGAGGCGAAGTGGACGGTGAAAAAAGAAACGCGATCACCGTGGAGTTAACGGTGAGCGTGTCATGAGGCGTGCGTCGCGCTTCTTATTGGTTTTTCGCGCCCTTGAGATAGGTATCAAGTTCAGCGATCTTAAGAGACTCAGCGAATTTCTTGAGAGCGTCACCGTTCACACCTTCTCCGGTTGTGAACTGCATCAGCGCACCGCTTTCAAGGAAGATAGAGAGTTCCGGTGAATCGTTAGTCGTGTCGAGGGTCGCGGTCCTTCCGTTGATACGGAATTGATCTCGGCCAGATTGCGTCGCTCCCATCATCATCCCCATCTTGGCCAGTCCTGCGAGGCCCCCCATGCCGTCGGTGCCACCGGTACCGGTGATGGCGATACGGATTGATTTCTCGCCGTTGGTGTACTCACGCTCGATGTTGGAGAAGCCCATCATCTGCTGAACTTGGGTATCACCCCCCTTGAAGCCATTGATCTCAGCCGGGAGGAGTTCAGAGAGTCGCTCTTGATGAAGCTTCTCTAACTCCTTTTGGGCCCAGGAAAGCTCTTCCATCGCTTTCGGATAGTTCTTTTGTTGAACGTACTCGTTCACCTTCTTAAAAACCTCGTTGATGTCCTCTCCGTAGGCATGAGGAGCGAGGGCAAGGGACGCAAGAAGTGATGCGATGATGGCTTTCTTCATAGGAACTCCGAAGCAAATGCTGATGGAAAACTACCCCTCAGAGAGCTCGTTGACAAGTCTTAACACCTCAGAGAAAAGGGGCCTTAATCGGCCTCTGGGAGCGCTAGAAATACGGATCGCCCCAAAATTCCTCCTCGAACCCTTTTTGAGAGGTAACCGCCATGGGTATTCCGTCGCTTCGACGCAACGTCTCCTCAACGGCGTCCTTTTCTATGTCGAAGCCCTCTCGCTGGTATGGGCGGAGGTGCTCCAGTACCTCATCGACACTGGGGCGTTCAAACGAGATATCCCCATCTTCAACAAGTGCTTGATGCATCTCAAGGAATACGTGATCGTCTCTGAGCCCTGCTTTGACTGCTTGATCGATGATACGAACGGGAGTGCCAACGGGTACCATGGAAAACAGTTTCTCCATATCCTCTGGATAGAGGCGGATACATCCGTGGCTGACACGCATTCCTATCCCAGAGGCACGCCGTTGATCCGTGCCGTGAATGAGGTACCCGGGAATGGCGAGTTTGAGGGCAAATTCCCCGAGGGGATTGTCCGGGTCGCCACCCGGGACCATAGGTGGAAGCTCCTCCCCATCCTCCGCGTGCTCCTCTCGAATGCTCTTGGGTGGATACCACGGAGGATTGACCTGTTTGGAGATAATTCTCGTAGTTCCCTGGGGTGTGCTCCAGTCATAGTCGCCGATGCTCACGGGAAACGTGTGGACGACCTGCTTCCCCGGTTGAAAAAAATAGAGGCGCAGCTCGGCGAGGTTCAAAACTATCCCTTTGCGCTCTCCCGCGGGAAGAACGTAGAGGGAGGGGATTAAGACCTCAGCACCAACCTTCGGCACCCACCTATTGAGCTGGGGGTTCGCGAGCAGTATCTCATCGTGCCCGATATCGAAAGCTCTCGCGATATCGAGAAGGGAATCCCCCCGTCCAACTAAGGTGTAGCGTAGCTCGCCGACGACGTTGTCTTGTTTTGAGACCGGGAGCGGAAGCTCCTCGCCCACGCTAGGGTAGGCCGCGCACCATATCGTCGCGAAAAGCGCGACACCTTGATTTCTTCGCATGGTCCGCGGCGCTCTCACTTACTTGCGCATAGAGTGACGGAAGCTCCTGTTGACCATCTCCTCGGTTCGAATCGAGCGATTATTCGCCTCCTGTGCTGTGGTGAGAGC
>JBDLRS010000008.1:0-9843 GCA_039799965.1 Pseudomonadota bacterium | reverse complement strand
GTAGCTAGAAACGGTATTGGAGTCTGACTACATCCAGGAAGAACAGAAACAAAAACTCAAGGAACACCTCGCTTCGCTCGACCCTTTCCAACTGAGCAAGAACATCGACAGGAAGATCCTTCGCATCAGGGCAATGGCTAAGGTTTCCTTCGAAGAGTGGCAGCTGCCAGATTCTCAGAAGCTCCTCACTTTCCTTTATCCATGAGGCAAAGCGCCGCTCAAGCGCCACTACAGGTACCAAACTCCCCCATCACCTGCTAAGTCTTAGAGGTATGGGAATCGCTTCTGACCTCGTCTTTATCGTTATCGCGGCCCTCATCGGGGGGCTCATCGCGCATCTGTGCCGCCAGCCCCTGATCTTCGGGTACATCCTGGCTGGTGTAGCGGTCGGTCCATACACAGGCGGTGTGACCGTTGAGAACATCCACGACATCGAGATGTTGGCCGAGATCGGAGTGGCTCTCCTCCTCTTTACACTGGGTCTTGAGTTCTCCTTTGGAGAGCTCCGTCGCGTGTGGCGTATCGCATTTCTAGCCACGCCGCTTCAACTACTTCTGTGCGCGGTGATGGGATACCTCATCACTATCGCGATCGGACTCAGCACAAGTGACGCGATCTGGATCGGCGCGGCGATCTCGCTCTCAAGCACGATGATCGTTTTGAAAACCCTCGCCGCGCTCGACTCTCTGGAATCGAACGCGGGGCGGATCATGCTCGCGATCTTGATCGCGCAAGATGTGGCGATCGTGCCGATGATGCTCCTCCTTCCACAGCTCACCGCTGAAACCATCTCCCTTATCCCGATAGCGACAGCGATAGGAAAGTCAGCTCTCTTCCTCACCATCATGTACTTCGCTGGAGTGTATGCGTTTCCGCGGCTCTTCAACCTCATCGCCAGAGAGGGCTCTCGGGAGCTCTTCTTCCTTTCAACCCTCACAGTCGCGTTCGGTACCGGATTTCTCTCTCATGAGCTCGGGCTGTCCTTCGCCCTCGGAGCGTTTGTGGCGGGCATGCTCCTCAGTGACACCGATTTCAACCATCAAGCGTTGAGCGATGTATCAGCGCTTCGCGACCTCTTCGCGCTGATCTTCTTCGTCTCTGTTGGGATGCTCTTTGATCCCCTCTTCTTTGTGGGTCACATCTGGACGATCCTGCTTCTGACCGTCGCGATCGTCGCCTCCAAAGCGATCGTTATCTCCTCAACGATGAGGGTTTTTCGCTTCAATCGAGCGTTTTCATGGATGGTCGGGCTCGGGCTGGCCCAGGTCGGAGAGTTCGCTTTCGTCATCGCTAAGGCAGGTGAACACTCTCAAAACCTCTCCTCTGAGTCGTTCTCCCTTATGATCGCCGTCACCGTGTTGTCGATGGTAGCGACCCCCGCGTTTTTTTGGCTTGGAGAGGTCTTCTCTCGCGGGTTACAAAATGAGGGCCTCTTAGAGACATCTCACGTGATAGACACCGCCGTTCCCCTCAGAGATCACGTCGTTATTGTTGGCGGCGGGGTAGTCGGACAATATGTCGCTCGAGTGCTCAAAGCCTTCGAGATACCACACACGGTAGTAGAGACAGACTACAAAACGGTAACGCAGATGCGTGACAACAACGTGGCGGTGCTATTTGGCGACGCCTCCCGACCGACAATTCTGGCGGCCGCGGGATTGCAACACGCTCGACTCGTAGTCGTCACTACAACGAACGACAGCATACTTCCCGCAATCGTAGGAGAGATTAGGGCTGTGCGTCGAGATGTTCCGATCGTCGTACGGGTAGAAGAGGTCGAGGATATCGATACCCTTGCCTCACTTACGGTCGATGAGATCGTGCAACCTCAACTTGAGGTCGGTCTTGAGATGGTACGGCAGTCCCTCCTCTCTCTCAACATCGACGAATCGCGTGTGTTTACGCTCTTGGGACAGCTTCGCGCCGAACGATATGAGCCGATGAAGCCCAAAAAAAACATCCCCACGCGCGAGACCCTCGATTAGCGACTACCTCAAAGTTCCTTGAGTTCCTCTGGATGGAGGTTACCCAAGAGAGCGCGTTTGCGAATCTCCCACGTAAGGATTGCCGGCTACGTGAGCGGTTTGGGATCTCCATTGTCGCCATCATTCGCAACGGGGAATATCTCCCAACTCCGAAACCCACATTTCAGATCGTCCCCGGTGACACTCTCGGCATGATTGGGACTCGCGCCGAGTTTCGCGCCTTGCTTGACGGAAAGGAACAAAGCTAGAATTCGCGCACCATGCATAAATCTGTTGCCATCATCGGCGCCGGCTTCAGCGGAACACTCACCGCTATCCACCTCGCTCTACGTCCCGCGGCCGAAGCCAAACTCGATATCTATCTGATTGATCCCAGGGGTTCCTTTGGGCCCGGTCTCGCGTACTCCCCTCCAAGCGATCGCTTTAAACTTAACGTTCGAGCCAAGGCCATGGGGGCGTTTCCCGATGACGTCGAGGGTTTCTATCGCTGGGCCAAAGAGCGCTGCCCCACCACCTCGGCGGACGACTTCTCTCCCCGACGCCTCTATGGGGAGTACCTCTCTGAGCTGCTTGACCAGGCGATCTCGCGAGCCGACGGACACACGGTGCGCCGAATTAACGATGAGGCGATCGATATCGATCCAACCGAATCATCAAGAGGATGGAATATCACCCTTAGGAACGGCACGAACCTGCCCGTGGACGCCTGCGTTCTCGCGATAGGAAATTTTATGCAGACAGCTACGAACTCAGAGGGATCAACCACCCCGTTTCGTCAACCGTTCAACGCTACGAGCTACGAGGAGATCTCCTCATGCCGGAGCGTCTTTATACTCGGCAGCAGTCTCACCGCCGTCGATGTGATCCTTGAGTGTGAGGCTCGCGGTTTTAACGGGAACTATACCGTTCTCTCCCGTCACGGTCGCCTTCCGAGAGCGCACGAGTCGCTTCCCTCTTCAAGCACCGCGTGCCTTCCAGAGGATTGGGACACTCAGGGCTCAACGCGGGCACTCATCGAAACTATTCGAAGCGAGAGTCGTCGTCTTGGGTCCTCACAGCCCGTCTTTGATGCCATGCGTCCGAAGATACAATCGATGTGGCGACATTTTTCGCTCACGGAACGAAGGCGCTTTCTCCGCCATGTTCGCCCGATCTGGGATACCCACCGCCATCGAATACCAGCGGAGCACGCCTCGGTCATCGAGAGTCTTCGAACATCACACCGTCTGGAGATCATCGCCGGAAGGCTCGTCGAGATCGTTGCTGAAGAGGGGCACAGCATGGTCTCATTTCGCGCCAGGGGATCTCACGCACCAACTGTCAATCGCGCGTTTGAGGTCGCCTTTATCTGCGCCGGGGCGGAGGGAGATCTCTCAACCACAAAACATCCCCTTGCGCGGCGTCTTCTAGAGCGGCAGCTCCTCTTACCAGGCCCCCTCAAACTTGGTGGACTAATACCTGAACAGAACGAATTCATGTGGCTGATTGGGCCCCTTCAGCGAGAGGTAGCTTGGGAGATTACAGCGGTTCGGGAGCTTAGAGAGGAAGCGGTGAGGGTCGCTCACGCGGTTACGCGACAACTCGCGAGGGCCACTATCTAGATGCAGAACTCACTATTTGGCCTTATATCCCCTCACCTTAATCACTCATTCGGCCCCATCTTCGGCGGAGTCCTCCAACCCTTAACGTCACCACCCTGCTAGCGGCAGCGCGTGGCAAAACTCGCCCTTACGGCGTCATGATCTCGTTTATATTGCGCCACACCCCTATAAAGGCTATGAAAAGCAAGAAGATCACGTCACACACGGAGCATACTATGGCTTTTGAACTTAAACCCCTTCCCTATGCATCTGACGCCCTTGAGCCGCATATCGACGCTCGCACCATGGAGATCCACCACGGTAAGCATCACGCAACCTATGTAACGAACCTCAACAACGCGCTCAAAGACCAGCAGGAGCTCGCGAGCCTTCCATTAAACGATCTGATCGCGCACCTTGAGAGGGTACCTGAAAACATCCGTACAGCCGTTCGTAACAACGGTGGAGGACACTGGAACCACGACCTCTTCTGGAAGCTGATGACTCCAGGTGGAAACGATACTCCATCGGGAGATCTCGCGAAGGCTGTAAACGCTGCGTTCGGCAGCTTCGATGAGTTCAAGATCAAGTTTAAAACCGCTGGCCTCGGTCGCTTCGGTTCAGGATGGGCATGGCTTGTGGCTCAGAAGGACGGATCGCTCATGATTACCTCCACTCCGAACCAAGACAACCCTCTTATGGAAGGAAAGTACGCCATCCTGGGATGCGACGTGTGGGAACACGCCTACTACCTCAACTACCAGAACCGTCGAGCTGACTACCTCGACGCGTGGTGGAATGTTGTGAACTGGGATGTTGTCGCTGAGCTGTACAAAGCTCGATAAGCGGATACCCACGTAGGAATAAACAGGCGCCTTCGAGCGCCTGTTTTTATGTCAGCAATCTTAGCTCAGGATTTTAAGAATAAGGCTGACACTGCGGCGCGCGAAATCTTGGTTGCGCAACTAAAACGCTCGTCCTTTGATCGACGGCAAGACTTATAGCAAGCGCTCAATCGCGTAGAGCAATAAACCCACCAATCCACCAACGATGGTTCCGTTAATGCGAATGTACTGAAGGTCATTCCCAACCTGCTCCTCAAGCTTCGACACCAGAGTTTTCGTATCCCATCCCTCTATAGTACGCGCGATGAGGTCAGCCACGTGGCTGCTCTGCTCTCCGAACGCCGCTCGCAAAACCCCGCGCATAAATCTGTCCATTCGATGCTGCAACGCGGGAGACGCCTTCATAGTGCTGACGAAATTTGCGAGAATTCGGTCGATAGTAGCGGCGATGAGCGATGAATCGCTCTGGGCGTCGGATTTTACGCTGTGCAGGAATGAATCTCGGAGCGAGCTGATATACCCACGGAACACATCACTCGCGAGCAAGGTCTCCTTGAGCTTTTCGCCCTTAACTCTAAAATCCTCTGAGCTCTCAAGCTTTTCGATGAATATCAGAACCGAGCCGTGCAACCGTTTGCGAAGCTCATGATTCTTATCGGCGAGCGCTTTGGAGAGGGTATCCTCAGTCTTATCGACGATGGCGTTAAAGATGCGTTTGTCGATGAAATCGGGAACGAACCACGGACTCGCCTCGCGCAATTCACGGCGGAACCACTCCTTGTTCGAGCGAAAGAACTCACGGGTGTGCCCCACCATCTCATCGAGCATGACCTCGTGCATCTCGTTGGCGGTAAGTGAACGGAACACCTTTGCGCCGGTCTTCGCGAAATCAACGCGCCGGATACACTCCTCTACTTGGTCGTCAACGAACGCCTTAACCTCCCGTTCCTCAAGGCTAGAGATGATCTTCGGAAGAAGGGTCGCGATGCGATTCGTGATGGTCTTACGATTCGATCGGGTCTCAAGCCACCGAGCGATGGCGCCGGTAATGTTGAGCGACTCCCCTTCGAGCGCCTTCTCCGTTAGGAAATTTCTCTGAACGAAGAGGCCGAGGCTCCTTCCGATACGAATCTTATTGCGCGGAATAATGGCCGTGTGAGGGATCGGCACACCAAGGGGATGCCGGAAGAGCGCCGTCACCGCGAACCAATCCGCGAGTGCGCCAACCAGGGCAGCCTCAGCAAAGGCCCGAACCGGTACCAACGCCGGATGATCATCCATGAAAAGCTGGCATGTTACAAAGATCGCTGCCATCGATATAAGCAACGTCGTGGCCACCCACCATACCCGGGAGTAGCCGCCCGCGCTGGAGCTCTCGCGTGCAGGTACCGACTGGGAGAGGGGAACTACGGATTTATCAAACTCAGCGATATCCTCAGCGAGCACGACCGACCTCCTGTTGAGCCTTTATGTAAATGAGGGTGTATTGTAGTGGGATTATGAGAAAATACCACTAGCGCGGCTAAGGCTCTCGGTGGGGTCTCTCTGTCGGTGATGGGTCTGCAACGACTCCATAAGAACCGCAGTGGGAGGTATGTCATGGTAACCCTACTCTACGGGGGCCGGCTTGTTGTAAACCCGCGGGAAATAATCCGAAAACGCCGGTGCCAACACCATATCTCCCTGCTTTGAGTAGAGAACAGCGAAGAGATCCGACCGAGCGGCTATCTTCGATGCAAGCTCCCGAGGAGCAGTGATTGAGCCCCCCTCTCCCTCCTGCCTCGGCACAATAAGGAGAGAAACGCCATGAGCCATCATGGATTGAAACACCGCGTCGGGGTCTTTAAGAGAGCACGCGACCTCCCCGCCCGAGGGCTCTTTATAGCGTGGCAGCCCAGCTCGAAGCGCGACGCTCCTTCCACGGGAACCATCGCAAGGCTCGACAACAAGGGGAGCTCCCTTGATGGAAACGCCAAGCCACTCAAGAAGGTGATCGTGCTGTTCAGCAACGCCCCCCTGATCCTGAGCGACATCTACACCCGAATATCCGGTATACAGCCCATGCATCCCCCGGATGGCTGGGACGATGCAGATCAGCGTGAGGAGCACGGCCGACAAGGGACGCCGAATGACGGAACTAAACGCCGTGTAGAGCAAACCTCCAACAGCGCCGCCCAACATCACAAAGCAGACCTCATAGACAAACGAACCGGTTGCTCCCACGAGCTTCACGAGCCAGCCGGAAAAAAGATACGGGCCGTACCAAGAGCCTGACTCTGGCAGCGGATTCCATCCAGCGGTCGGTGGTATCGTTTCATTACGCGCGAAAAACGAGAGCGCAAACTGCTGGAACTCGCCAGCCCCCCAAAAATACGATGGGAAGATAGCCTTCGTAGCAAGAACCACTACCACCCCGACAAAGAGCGAGAGAAGCACGTACGCTCCATGAACCGAAAAAACCTCTACCAAGCTCCTCCGAACGGTTCGGTTCGAGAGGAAGCGAACGGAGGCGGAGACCACGATAAGCGTTGAGATGAGTAGGCCGGAGGAGGCGTTAAAGGGAAGGATATTGCACACGGAGCACATCCAGGTGAGCCCTCCACCGAGAGCGATACCTCCCAAGAAGCTCATCCCAAGGCCGCGGTCTGGCAAGAACGAGAGGAACGGGCCCATTAAAACCCAGAAGCTCGCGGCTAAAAGGAGAAGAGACGCGAAGGTCCGCGCAAGTCGGGTGGGATTGGGGTTATACACCGTGGCGGTGGCCGACCATCCCCCCTCGTCCATCAAAAGGATCTGATCCATCGTCGGGAGTGGCTGGTAGGAATTCGGGTTCATCACCCGCTCCATCATCTGCTCTTCAGAGAGGCGACCAGTGTTCTTGAAGACAACAACCTTTGGGTGGTCGTACACAGAGAAGCTCTCATCCGCCAGGTCATCGTTGAAGGTTAACCCAAGGAAAGATGGGCGATCCTTAAAGGTCTTTTCGAGGGTAAACCCCAACTTCTCCGCCCATAAAAGCTGAATCAACGGCGTCGTATAGGGATACTCCCCAGGAATTCTCGGAATCGAATCAGAGATCCGAGCGGTTGGAAATATAATGTAGTCAGCTTTGGCCATCCGCCGAAGAACCACACTAACTTTATCTTTGGTATCCCGCTCATAGAAAGGAAGCTCAGCCTCTCTTCCCTCCATAACGAAGGTCCGATTGGGTTCTTTTCCGGGGATGGTGATCGGCAAGCGATCATCCCAGTGGGGTCCCACCAACACACTCCCCTTGGGAATGTTGGCGAATATCCACTCGGACGCCACTCGATACGGGTGCGGCTGGAGGTAGAGCTGAATCCAGCCGAGGGCGTACACGAGTGCGTAGCCGAGCACGAAGAGAGGTATGAGACGGAGAACCAAACGACTAAATCGAGAGACCAAATTCATAGAGCCGTATTCTCAGATGATTCCGAAAGTTTGGCGAGGGTTGATTTCCACATCCGAGGGCTGGGAACGGGACGCCGTTTATTTTTGACGCACTCGTGTACGTTGACAATTTACGTGCACGAACACATTACAGCCCCATTTTTAAAACAGCGGTACCCCTCTCACCGATCTCAAAACCCCCTGTACACCCAGCCGACCAAGAGGTTACTTTCTAAAGATGACTCGAACTCGACCCCCTTCCATAGCGTGGCTCATATCCAAGCGCTGGGACCTCGCTATCCTCATCGTTATCACCCTTGCAGGTGCGTTGCTCCGAGCGCCTGGCATCCCTCACGGCATCGGCTTTCATCCTGATGAACGTCACATGGTGATGGTAACGGAATCCCTTGCTCGTCAGAACATGAACCCAAAGTCTTTCGCTTACGGAAGCTTCTCGTTCTATATGGCGTGGGCATTCGCTCAGGTGGTTAAGCCTTTCTGGGCATTTGCAGGCACGTACGATGGCCTCTTCTACTCTGGACGCGCCTTTTGCACCCTGATGGGCACCGTGGCTATCGCTCTTACCTATCACCTCGCAGTATTACTCTATCGACGTTCGGCGGTCGGGCTCATGGCGGCGTTCTTGATGGCGTGCAACGTCTTCCATCTCCAGCTCTCTCGGTACTTTACCTCGGATATCCCGCTCACAACCCTATGCCTTATCTGCATGATTGCCTTAGTGAAGGCGCATCAAAAGGGAACACTCTGGTCATTTCTCGTGTTCGGCGTCTGCACCGGACTCGCGACAGCAACCAAGATCAGCTCGGTTTTCCTGGCCTCGCCCCTCTTCGTAGTGCTCGGCCTTGCGCTCATCAAGGAGTGGCCACAAGCGGACTCTACAAAGAGATTCTTAAAGGTGCTCTCGATCATCGTTGGCGGGCTTGCCCTCTGCGGCATCTCCCTCTTCCTGACCTACTGGAAGGGGTATCCACGAATTCTAGGATACCGAGTCGCCCAGCAAGCGTTCCTCGTTCCACTCTCCGTTCCGTTCCTTGCCGGCATAAGCATCCTCCTCAGGAAACACTCGAAGGCTCTCTCAAAGCTCTTCGCCTGTCTCGCCGTCGGAGTCCTCGTATTTACCCTGGCCGAGCCCTACGCCATCCTCGACTTCGACACCTTCCTTAGACACACCCGAGAGCAGACCTCCATGGTGCGCGGAATGTGGCGCCCTCCGTACACGATCCAGTACGAGCGGACAATTCCGTACTTCTACCACCTCAAACAGATGCTCTGGTACACCATGGGGTGGCCGATATTCACGGTCGTGACGCTTGGCTTCATCGCTGCCTCCCTGCGAGTGTTCATCGACCTTCTCGACAAGATCTTCCGGCGAGAGCTCGCTTCAAAATCGCTCACCGCCGAGATGATCCCCCTCGTCTTTGTGGCGGTGTTCTTTCTTGCTACCGGATACTTCCAGGTGAAGTTTCCCCGGTATCTTCTTCCCCTCTACCCGATGCTCCTCATCTTCGCCGCAGCGGTATTCGGCTCGATGTTCCGGGCCCCAGCGACGAAGGCTGGAGCCACGACCGGGGACCCCAGACCAGTGGATTCAGAAAAACTGGTGAGAAGCTCCTCGTTGCTTGCCCCGGTAGATCTCTCTGGAACCGCCGCGTATGGCGGTCCAACTCCGATGGTTGAGCGTCGTTCGGAGGAATCTCGACAGCCCGACCGGCGCCCTTCTGAGAGCACTTCCGCCTCCGAGCAGTGACGGTAGCCGGTGGACCGGAAACAGATTGATCCTCAGCCATCTCCCTCCGAGATGGCATTTTTTTAGGCTCATCGTGGAATGGAGTGGGTGCCAACGATTACAGAGGTAGAGTAAACCCTTGTTTTTGCTCATACATAGCGCCCTTTCCACGTGAACGTGCTCGTGCACGTAAACGTGAACGTACCCGAACGAGCAACTTTATCTCTTCGCTGCTAGAGGAAGCGGGGAACTCGTGGATCAGTTCAAGCGCGCAT
>JBDLRS010000007.1:0-8623 GCA_039799965.1 Pseudomonadota bacterium | reverse complement strand
GTGCTCGTGCACGTAAACGTGAACGTACCCGAAACAGGCATCATACGGGCTGAAGGCATAGCTTGGAAAGCATGGCTGCAATCCTTGTAAGCAAACGCTTTCCAGCGCGATACTCGTCGGGGGAGAGATAGTTTAGAGCGTTTAACAGATCAAAGAGTGCGCCACACTCCATTACGGATCCCCGTGCTGTTGAGAAATATCGCTGTTTGTCTGCTTGTTTGACCTTGCCGGAACCTTCCGCAATGTTGAGCACTATCGAGAAACATGCGCGCTTGAACTGATCCACGAGTTCCTCGCTTTCTCTAGCAGCGAAGAGATCAACTTGCTCGTTCGGGTACGTTCACGTTTACGTGCACGAGCACGTTCACGTGGAAAGGGCGCTATGCATGACCCAAAACAAGGGTTTACGTTACCTCTGTGCTCGTTGGCACCCACTCCATTCCACGATGAGCCTTAATTGTTATAGCCCGCTCTAAGCTCTGAAACATCAATTAAATCTGTCTCTCGTCCCGCCAGTTCCTTGTAAGCTATAAGAGCGCTTCGTTCCATGACGGGCACTGTCATGCCGAGCACCCCTCGTTCTTCAATCTTTCGAAGATCAGTGGGCCACGGCATCCATCGGCTACAACTTCGATCCAAAATCAAAAGACTTTCGGCACCGCTAAGCTCGATCTCTTGCCCCATATAGGAAAGCCCGAGAAGTTGACAGTCGAAGCACTCACTAATAGAGCGGTCAGGTCCAAACGTACGGTAAGCCTCTAGCTCTAGCGCAAGCGTCGGCAACGCAGCGTCTGGAACATCGATGTCTATATCGTTTAAAGATCGTGAACCACCGTAAGCAATTGAGGCCAGCCCCCCGACAACCGCGAACGGAATGCCCCGCTGCGTAAGTTCGTTAACGATCCAAGCAAGTGCAGCAACTGAGTCTTTCATTTTTTAGATGGCGCTATAGCACGTTTTTATGAGCGCGACGTTTGAGCCTCCGCTTGATACCTTTGGTAGCCTATCACGAAACAGTTCAGACGATCTCCCGATACTTCAACTATTTGGACACGCTGATGTTACTGTGGGAACAGCCCTTAAGCGCAGAGTAGCCTTAACCGCTCTGTCATTACTCAAGATACTCCTAAGGATAGCAGACAAGCGAAATCGGCTAAAGCTAAAAAATTTCGATCAAAGTACCAAGAATCAAAATCCCAACCCCTCCTGCGGAGGGGATCAAGAAAGCAATGATCAAAGATCTAATTTTTTTGATTCCGGGGAGAGGCCGCCGACAACACCAACATGACCATCAGCGTTGTCGTGGCCGAACCAGCAAGCGGCCGTTGACGCCATGCCGATAAGACGCCGCAGAACCGGAAGAAGAGCCCTCTATCTCCGTTCTGACTCCTTTCCCCTGCGCTAAATCTCCAGTGTCTCCTCTAGTGCCTATCAACTCTAATACACTCGGAAAACCACCAAAGTAACGGAAGAATGCTATCGCAAGACGCGTGCTATGGTTGTCGACAAAAGTTTGGCCACGCTTGCTTAGAAACTCATTGTGTGAGCTGCGATCCTCGCCGTTGACTTTAACAGTTTTTGTCCTACTTCGATTGAACGAGTCATCAATTAACGTTGTACCTTCAACTACCAAATCTTGATTTCTATCAACTTCCGGCATTTTGCAGCGCTCTGCCAAAAATACTTTCCAACACCAAGAATTGGGCATCTGAGCTTTGTAAGGGAGGGCTGCTACTTTCTCTGCAAGTTTTTCATTTAACTCGTCTGCTAAAAGCCGTGCCTTCTCTTCTGTCTTGCCAGGCTCTACATCTTTGTATGTTATTTTCCACTCCAGAGCGCTATCTGTACCGAGTCTCAGTTCAAAGACAGGATTTTTTATCGACTCCACCAATCACCGCGCGGTGATAGTTAATGTTCAAGGTCGAAAGGTTATTAGCCATCGACCAGTGAGAGAAGACGAGAAATATTCGCGAGAAGCGTCCCTGTATGAGCGCGATCTGGCGGCATATCGCAAGTCGGCGGAGCAAGGTCGCCAGTTCGCTCGAGTCACGGCACGAGTTGGAATGGATCCGAGAGCCTACGTAATCACCAGTGGGTTTGATTCTCTTCGGCGCTACGGGATAAAGGACGTGTACGCGATCCGCCCGTCAGAGCATGTGATGGCGATCGGAGGGCATAGCGGATTTCGTGGTAGCTACGAATCCGTTTTAGCGCAGGCGGGCATGCGTGAACTCAATCGCGTATACTATCAGCGTCGGATTATTGATGGCGATTAACCACGTACCAATGTGACTTGTGACTAGCCGAAATCCCGCGGCTTTGACTCCGACACAGAACGCCGGCTTCGGCGCGCCTGAACGACGATTGAGAACGCCCACTTCAATGCCGAGTTGAGCGAGCAGCAACACGATCTCCACGTTCTTTACTTGTTGAGATCGTAGCTTTCAGTCCGAGCATGATGTGAGGTCCCTCCGAGACGATGACAGCAAGACCTTATGCTCGCAATTGACCCTGCAGGTAGAGTTTTATGAAAAGCTAATCTGAGGAACTGCATACGCTGCCAAGCTACCTTCGCCAACATCCTAACGACCTCCCGTGATTGCGCTATTTCTTGAATCTCAAAGTAGCCCGGCGCCAGTTTTTCAGACTTTCTATCTTCTCGCAACGCGGCAGGTCCGGAGCCCTGCCCTCCCTCTTGTTAGTCGAAGCGGCTTCAAAAATCGCAAAAGATCCTCGAACCAACTACCTACTTTTTTCGTAACTACTCGGCACAAAGTGCTGAGTAGTTACAAGAAGTCTAACTACAAGGATCTTCTGATTCCGATTCAGTCGTACAATTAGCGTAGCATTATTTACCTATCAGGCTATAGAACTACATCTTTCGAATATCTCCAGAGTAGGAGGATGAACACGAAAGTTGTTGGGAGGCACACGACACGTTGACCGTTCCCTGCACCGTTCCCGCTGTCGCGCTTGAGAGCGCAATCGCGCTTGTTATATCTGCGGAGCAGCGCGAGAAGGGCACCCTTACACTGCCCCGAGTCCTGACGTGACGACCTGAACGATTTCCACGAAGGTTGGCAAAGCCTAGCAACTTCATCGTGACCTGTTGATTGCGCTCACGGATCAAAACGGTAGCGGTTGCCTGTTTCTTGAGATACGAGCACCCGTTACCCCTCTTAGTGAGCGAGACCCGCCACGTCCCTTCAGTGGTGGCAAGGGTCTGTCGATTAGAACTCGCTTTTGACCGAATTGGAGATCCTTGGAAAGAGCGGGAGAAGTAGTCCCCACACGAACAACCCTGCGGAAGGTCAAAGGGTCCACAACCAAAGAGGTTGTTGTCGCAACAGGAGGGTCGCTCCCATGGGCAGTTAGCACCGCCGCCCTCACATCCGACGAGCACAAGCGCAATGAACGCTGCTGTACCGAGCAATGCCTCTCTCATGGCTTACCTCTCCCTGCCTATATCCCCTCTCTTGATCCTATCCCATATCGGAGGATTAACGAAGCTCATTCTTTTTGTCGGTCCCCGAACCTAGCATGGTGGTGAACAATGAGCTCCTGTGAGGCAAAGGAAGTGACCGTAGCCGTCATCTCAAAAAGGTGCTACTCACAACCGTGTATGGCGACCCGGATCATTGGCATTCTCAACTGCACGCCCGACAGTTTCTCTGATAGCGTCGGAGAGGTATCTCACGCTCACCGCACCAATTATGCGCGTCGCCATATCGATGAGGGAGCGGACATCATCGACATAGGAGGTGACTCAACCCGACCAGGGTCCGTATGTGCAGGTGTTGAAGAGGAGTGGCGACGGATCTCACCGATCCTTTCAAGCTTCGCTCACCACATTCCGATATCGGTCGACACCCACCATCCAGAGGTGGCACGACGGGCGATCGACTGCGGAGCGGCTTTCATCAACGATGTGTCGGGCCAACGAACGCCTGAGATGCTTTACGTTGTGGCCTCAAGTCGCGCCACCTACATCTTCATGTGCAATCCCCACGGCGGCGCTCATCAATTTGGAGGGGGATTCACCCTTGGCTCGGCGCTCTCCGGCATCTCCCTCTGGATCGGAGAGACGATTCAACTCTGCCTCAACGCGGGCATCCCTGCTGAGCGCCTTATCGTCGACCCAGGTATGGGAGCCTTTGTGAGCGATGACCCAAGGGTCTCGTGGCATATCGCGGAGAGCTTGGGAGAACTTCCCAGAACCGAGGGCGGAATCCTACTGGGGTGCTCTCGAAAGGGATTTCTTAAACTTCTTGGGGAGATGGATATTGATACCAAGGACGTCATGTCCGCGCGAATTGGAGCCGCCGCCGTTCAGGGGGTTCCAAACGACGTCCCGACCTACCTGCGCGTACACAATGTAGCGCGACAACGGGAGGCCCTCTTAACGTCTGGCGTAAAGATGCCGGCATGGCGTGTAGAGGATGCTGGTAAAATTTAGGCTCATGCCGAAGTGATTACGGCTCAAAGGGAAAGGTGCGGATAACAAATCGCTCAGCACCGCTGGCGAGCAGACCAGCTTTAAGATCGAGCATGCATTCGCCCAAAATGGGATGCACGAACTCGCCCGCGATCTCGGCGAGTGGGTCGATCACGAAATCACGCTTAGCCATCTCGGGATGTGGCAACTGCAGCAAAGTGGTCGTCACGATCGCAGAACCAACGAACAAAAGATCTAGGTCGATCGTTCTGGGCTCCCACCGCTTACCAGGAGAGCGATCCCTTCCAAGCTCGTGCTCAATTCGAAGTAGCCCCTTCAGGATCTCCTCTGGGTCCAAGGAGGTTGCCACCTCAAGCACGGCGTTCACGTAGTTGGCATGCGCCTCACCGCCCAGGGTCAGCGCCTTTGTCTCATAGAGCGAAGAGAGCTTCACGAGCGGGCCAACAACCTGCTCTATCATCGGAAGAGCACGCCGTAAGGTCGTGATAGGATCGCCGAGGTTGCCGCCGAAGGCGATAAAAGCCCTTTGGGAATACTGATTCATACAAGGTGGGGATATACCCCGTTTACATGGTACGAGGCAAATTGATCGGAAACTTCGATCTCGTATCTTCGTCGACAATAGTAAGGACGCCAATCTATAGTCCCACCCATTTCGGAACGCTCGGAGGTACTACCATGTGTACGTTGGCGAGTCATAGGGAGCATCCCCTCGCGGAGACACTAACTCATCGAAATATCAATACCTTGAGAATATCTCCCTCACCTGGATTAGCGAAAAAAATAAGGGCATAGTTACGTCCTCGTCATGACCAATAATCCTCTCGAACTTGAAAACCTCTCCGTTGAACCGATCGGCGTCATCCGCACTACCATGCGGACGAAATTTGATTCGCCCCATCAACCCAAAAATTCTGACGAAGAGAGGAGCGTTATTCAGCTTTATCCAGGCAAAAGCTACGACGTCGCCCTTCGCGATCTCGCATCATTCGATCGGGTGTGGCTTATCTGGTGGTTTCACAGGAACTCAACGTGGCGTCCCCTGGTGCTGCCACCTCGAGGAGACCCGATCCGACGCGGGGTATTCGCGACCCGGTCACCCCATCGCCCCAGTCCAATAGGGATCACTGCCGTTCCCCTTCTTGGAGTTGAGAAGCTCAACATAATCGTGGGCAACACCGATCTCGTCGACGGCACACCGATCCTCGACATTAAGCCTTACGTACCAACGGTCGACGCCTTTCCTGATGCCTCGATGGGATGGATCTCAGGAGTTGAGGAGAAGCTCCTTGAGCCGAGTCGATACACCGTAACCTATTCCCCACTCGCAACCGCCCAGATCGAGTGGCTACGCGACAGGTGGGGGATCGCTTTTATGGATCGCGCGCACGCCGCGCTCAGCCGAGATCCCTCAATTCATCGAACACGCAGAATTCGCAAGTGGCAAGAAAATCAGCTCCAGATGGGGTGTGGCGGATGGAGAATTATCTTCTCGGTGACTGCTCTACAGGTCGTCGTCGAGAAGATCGTGCCGGGATATCCTGATTCCCTCCTGCATAACGGAGACAACACCCAGATCCCAGATCAAGAGGCTCAGATTATGTTTAAACAGATCTGGCCTGATGAGCCGAAGTTCACGTCGCACCTTGAAACAGTACCGAGCTAGGCTCCCTCAACTGGCAATCGTCCCCGCACCTACGCCTATCGACCTCCCACCATTTCCCAACTCCCTACGAGAATATCTTAGGACCGCCGCAGGGTATGACGGTCGGCTCCGCCCTGCTCGATGTCTCGTGACTTGTGCCAATGCTCGCCTTTTCAACGAGTTAGTGATCGTCGGTCCTTCCTGGAGATCCGGCATAATCGAGGCCCACGTCGTGTAAACACAAAAAAGCCGTTAACCGTTTAGAATTTTCGGTTTTTCACCGCTTTGTATTGTATACCCACGTCAATACTTTTAGCGGTTTTCTCATGTTTGCACTCGTTCTGATAGCAGCAGGGGCTCTCGGTGTTTGCGGCTGGTACTGTTTTGTAAGAGATCCGGTCCGCGCTCAAGCGTACGCACAATCTCGATACTTTCAAAAGAAGGTCGGGGATCTTCGAAACAATATCCTTACCTTAGAGAGACACTCCGATGAGTACTGCGCCGTCTTTTCTGGCAACGAATGGGTCAAACTGAAGGAGACGCTTAATCGCCTTGAACTGATTGACGTTGACGTACACCATCACCTTGAGAGTCACGAGTTCTCTCAAGCGATCTCGATTCTCGAACGGGTAAACAGCACGCTCAACGCGGGTTCACCACTCCATCAGGTGGACCAAGAGATCCAACACATCGAAGAGCTCATGAATTGGCAACGCACGGTTCATGGCATGCTCAAAAAAGTGGTGTCCAATCTTGAAGTGGCGGCGACCGCCACAAAGGACCTTTCAAAGGTTCGCGCTATCGGGAGCCCACGACCAACCCTTGCAACCTTAGCTGATATCAAAAAGGTGCTCCTCGAAGATGAGGAGATTCAAAAGATGTCACGCCAATAAGACCGTGTTAAGCGGGGCCAAGCCCCATGCACCTTCGCCAACCACTCACCTGTCCGAGGTGGGTCTGCGGATGGGCAAGAAGGATATACGCTAAGAAGGCCCCAACCGTTCCGAAACGTTCTCGTCGTGAAGGGTTCTCAAGTGGGAGATCCAGGGTCTCCCGAGGGATCGTATCAAGCGCAGCTATGAGGGTATCCGTACCCGAGAAAAAAACGGTAACCAACTCATCCATCGGGGGATAGATCGCACCGGTCGGGTCGTCCTGACACGGCACCCCCATCGTAAAGAGCCTGGCGTAGCTCTCAGGAATCTCCATTCCCTTCTTCGATATCCCCGTCATTTCAGCGATGAGGTTCGGATAGAGCGCCAGATGACCGAACACAAATGCTGGATGATTAATCATCACCTGAGTACCGTTCACAACTGGATGGCGGGCGAAGATGTCTGGGGTAATCCCCTTCAACAATTTCTCCGCGTATCCTCGAGTGACGATCGCCCCGGGTCGCACATACTCCATCACCTTCATAACGCTCTCCTCACATATTCCACGCGTTCAACCACTCAATCTTCGTGAGTTGGTATCCCTGCTGCATTAATCGTTTGTGCAGATCCGGAAGATGTCCGACACCGTAAAATATCGCTACTGTGCGCTTACCGAGCGCAGTCTCCCTAGCGAGTACCGCCATCACCTTACTATTTCGATCAGTGATAAGCGAGAACCCGTTTTCACCGTGTAATACCTTCATCATCGCGTCCGATCCAACGAGCCCTTGCGCTATGAAGCGTCTAATTTTGATGCGGTCCTCCTGAGTCGGCCCTCGCAAGAGGATGAGCAGAGGATTAACTCCATCCAAGCCACCACCCTTATATCCATTCGATTCAAGAGCTCGCTTAAGCTTAGGATCGGTTGAGAGCTTAAAAATCTTCATGAGAAGCTGAGGCAAGCTCTCTCCCCGGGTTATCATCACGTCCCGCAACTCTGCAGGAGAGAGATCCGCGTGAATAAAATTATTCGCTCGGTAATTCACCTGATCGAGCTGAAACGAGAGTCCGAGCAGATCACTGAAAACACGTTGTACCGTTCCGAGAATGGACTTCCCCGCCTGTCCACCCATCTTGGGGAGATCCTTTCCATCACTCACCAACTCAAATAACACCCCTTCGTACGAAGTAAATCGCTTGTTTAAGTCGTCGTAGTATTGCTTTTCGCCAAGGTGAACGGCGCCTACAAAATCGACAACGATCAGATCCCTTACGTGAGAGCGCTTAGTATAGCGAAGAAGGGGAACCTCAAGATGTTGAGCCTTTGAGGCTGGTTCAGTTGTGATCCGCAGTATCGGCGGAAGGGGGATCGTACGTCGCCCCTCAACGATATATCCCACAATACCGACGACGAACACGAGGAGGGCAACCCCGAAGATCCCGGACTTCGTCCGAGGCTGTGCGATCTTCTCAAACATACGCGCGTTCCTTGCCGAGCTAGCAGGGTGGTGAAAAATGGTTCCGTCGTGAGCATTTTGAGAGTTTTGACGAAACGAGGCGGAGACGACGAAAAAACCGGAGGCGTATCCACTGAGATACGTTGAGGATCTTTTCGACGGCTCCAACGAAGTTGCAGTCAAACTATCG
>JBDLRS010000006.1:0-24376 GCA_039799965.1 Pseudomonadota bacterium | reverse complement strand
TGCCATCGAACAGGCTAGGATATCTGCAAAAAAAGACTAATTGGAGCCGGAGAACTCCCGACTCTCAAGATCCTTCAATTACTGACAAATTGCGATCGATTTTTTCCTTCGCCTTCACCTTATCCATCAAGCGATTCCGGAAGTATGTCGAGAGAACCACGTATGAGATTATATTCTCTTTCTTCCATTTTTATGAGCCTTTTGAGCCTCTGCCCTCTCTCATTCGCGGACGACAGAGAACATGTCCCTGTCGATGGATACACAAGCCGGTACATCGTTCGTGAAGTAAAACCAGAACAGAATACACTCCCGCCGTTGGAACACGCGGATGAAGCTGAGCGGAATGGTAAGTTGTATGATTATCTTGCACGACCGACTTGGACCTCAAAGAACGGCACCGTGACAACCTCCAGAGACGAGGTGATGGCGCTATTTTTGGCTAATCCCATCTGGAGGAGCTCCTTCCTGCAATTTCTTTTAGAGAGAGCTGCTAAAGATAAGCAGGAGCTTACACAGGTGCTCACCGAAGCTAAGGATCTCAAAACAACAAGTGATATTATTTTTAGATTTCTCCGTATCTATTCCTTTGCTACCGAAGAAGTAGGTGACCAGCATCCCGAACCCAAGCTTGCAGAGATGCAGGATTTTCTTATCAAGGCATTAGTCCTGACCAGCCCCACTACAAGACCTGGCGGGAGCTACATAGCCGAGATGCTGCCACTAACTCAATTTCCCAACACGAACCGGTCGGCGGCTCTAGTCAATCTCTTGCAAGAGCAACTAAGCGAGAAAAAAAAGAGCGAAAGACTCTTAGCTCTATTCACTGGGCTCTATACAGGCAGCGAGGATGAGAGGGAGTACCTAAGACACCTGGTGTTGCTTGGTTGGTCCCCGTTAAAGGATGACTTACATAAGCTTACGCTCACGGACGATCATGGCAAGCTCCTTGCACATGTGCTCACGTCTAGCACTTCTGATAACAAAGGAGGCCTGCCCCCACAGCTCCGCGAGATGGTTAACACACTTTATCCACCAACTGACCCTGTCAATCAATTCTTCCGGAAAGAAAGTGTAGAGGTTAAACGCTTCCTTAGGTCACTGAATGGACTCAGCCGAAAAGATCTTTATGAAGCATTTTGGAATCAGACAGTCATGATCCCACAGATGTTTTGCGCAGACGAGAGAGGTCATGCTCCAAGAACCGCTACCTTCTGGAGTAGTTTACCACAAGAGATCCAGGCGGAGATCCTAAGGTTTGCTAAAAGTCGCGAGTGGTCCCAGCTGTATGAGGCAAGGGCGTCTAGAGCCCTCGCAGAAGCACAGAAAAGCGAATCTATCGAAGATTTAGCTCAAGTCATAGTACTTTATCCTGGCAGCCAACAAGCTCGAGCAGCCCTCTTTAGCCTCGTAGATATTTCTCTACAGAGGGGGGATCCATCCTTAGCGGCGATCTTCTATATGAAGTTGATAACAGACTACCCGAATGGGGCGATTGCGGGGTCGTCGGAGTCTGAAAAGAAAATTATCGAAAACCTTATACCATACATGACCAGGATTGGCGGCTCTCCGGTGGACAGGACTGCGCCTGGATCAGCGCCTAAACCAAATCCCATCGAGAACCTCGTCTTTAATCGGTCACCTGAAAAAAAAGCCCTATTCCTTGCGGGATTGATGGTCTCACCCGAGGCAACCAGCCAACTAATCCCGCAGCATCTACCTGTATGCGAGTTGGTTCAGGGGTTAAGACATCTTGAGCAATCCGCTTTCGGCAGCCCGGAATCGGAACAGCACGCTGCTTCAGATGTACTGACAAATGTGCTAGTGCTCTCGGGAGATTCAGGTGTCGATCATCTGATGGCCATTGCGGAGAATGGTTCTGGTGCTCCGCAATTGCACGCCATGAGGACGCTGATCAACATGCATATGCTTGAATCCTTCGGTGATAGGGGAATCGCCTTGGTAAAAAAAGCTGCGAATATGGAAGAAACGAAGTATCAAGCCCTACTGTACCTTTTCAATCTTGATCTGAAAAAGCACCCCGGACTTGAGCAGTTTCCCTCATCGAAAACTATCAGTCTCCTAGGAGGATCGGAAGGCCCCATTATGGCAGGCAAGCTAAGAGAGCTCGGTAACCGGGGTATTCAAGTGCTACAGGAAGCCGCGCATGATCGGACGGCAAGGCGTGCGGCGCTTACGGAGCTCTCCAAACTCAACCTGCAACAATACCCCAAGATTGGGGATTTTTACCTCAAGTTCTCAGAGCAGCTTCTATCAAAAGATGATTACTATTGTGATGAATTTGTAGCAGAAGCACTAGCCAAGCTTGGTAAACCGGGTATCAATCAACTCATGGTGATTGCCAAGAAGGGAAGCTATCAAGCACAAACGATCGCGTTTAATGGACTACTAACGAGTAATGAACCCTTTCCAACTGGTTTTCCGGAGCTCCTCGTGGAAAAAGCGGCGGATCCTATGGCTATGGAGGCTCTAAGTAAACTGGATCCGAACGATCATCCCGAACTTCGTTCTTTCTTTATCAGAGGTACATTTGATAACGGATTAGAAGATGACTCCGCAATCATGCCCCATTTGGTTACGGCGCTAGTCAAACTCGGCGATCAGGGCATAGATAAACTAATGACTGTTGCCGAACATCCCGTTTTCAGTAGGCCAGAAACAGCTGATCATATCTTGACGCAACTTCGACTAAATGACCTGCTACGCAATCCAACGGCTGCGAAATTTTTGGTGAAAATGGCCAAAAACGGCGGCTTACAAGATCCAGCAGTCGCAAACGAACTGGCGTACGATCTAGCCCAACTCGGAGGCGAAGGCATCACCATCTTAATGGAGGCTGCCCAAAGTTCCGAACATGAGATTGAGCGATACCAAGCAATAAAAATACTTAGTTTCCTTGACCTGCAGGAGACCCCCGAGTTGAGTGAATTTTTCTTGAAGATAGCTGTAAACGGTGGCTTAAACGGTGGCATCAAGGATAACTACAGTCGCCGTTTGATGTTTGCGCTTATCGGAATCGGTAATCAAGGTATTGAGCTGGTAAAAGAAGCGGCGAAAAAGGAGGGATATGATGAAGCTTCTTTTATGATCATGGTTAAAAAAGATAAACCTCCAGAGTAGAGTCTCCGCTGGCGCATTAGACGAGTGTGTGCTTTACCCCGATCCATGCGTCACACCTCCAACGTCTTTTGGGGTGCAGAAAGAAGCGTTGATATAGACACCTCGTATTTCAGAATCGTCATGCCCGTGTATCGGTAGATCACATGCCTTATCAAGGCAGGCGATAGTTTCGGGGCAGTCGTTGCGCAACTCCACAATCACAGGGAGATACGATACAGCTATCATCGTCGAATAGGTGCGGGTTATGATCGGTGTTAACAAGGGTCACCATAAAAAGGGCCGGTACGCAGTGATGCGTCCCGGCCTGATTACTGGCGAACCTTACTCGTGACCATTATTCACTTTTATCGGTGTTCCTCTTGTATGCGTTTCTGACAACACGATATACCGATGCATGAAAACGATCCTTCTCATCTGGGGGGGTCGTTAACGCCTCGTATTTCCGTTTTTCGTTTTTTACCTTCTCATAAACAGCCACCTGCCCCACTTTTTCGGAGTCACGTGTCATGCCTTTTGTAACCGTCTGAACAACTATTCGGGAACCGTTTGAAAGTTCGAATTCTTGCCGTTCATCTTTCTTCTTCTTAAACACTATCGTCTTTACATCCCTCGCTATCTTGATCTCAGTTTTCAGATCCTTGATGGCAATGCCAGAACACATTTCTTTTCCATTGCCATCGACAATCTTCCACGTTCTTGAGTCACCCCTCGTCTCCCTCTCCGCATACAACACCGACTTACCGGCATTTATCTGCCATCTTACTCCAACATGTTTGAAACTATTATCTCCAAATTCATTTCTCAATTCGTTGAAAAGCTTTATGGCTTCCTGCTGAGACGACCTTGTTTCGGCTACTACCCTATCGGTTACTGGAGTGGAGGCGCTTTTAAGTGTCGGGTATCGCCTTTCATCTATGAAAGCTCTGACAACGGCCTCGACATTATCATTCCACATTCCTCCCTGCACTCTCGTTCCGAAGCTGACCGTCACCTTGCCACCCTTACTGGGATGACGATTTTGAAGTGTTATCGAACGTCTGTTGGCTCCAGTAATAACGATTTTATCACCGTCCAGCTTGCATTTATCAGGATAGCTCTCCTTGAGCTTCGAGTAGAGATCCTTAAAGTGCGGAATCTCTCGGTCTGCGGGTATACTTGCCATCTTGAGCACCTCTGCTTGCACAGATTTGTCTTTTGGGTCCAGGGTAACTGCACCACCAGAAAACTTGCTCTGGATCAGTGCGACCGCTTGGTTTTTCGCTCTCAGCGTGGAACGGTCCGTCAATTTATCAAGAGCCACTGTTATTTCATCAGGAACCCGACCGTTCCCGAAAAACTCCGAATACTTGCTCTGAGTTTCCGCAGGAACGTGGCTTTCATCTGTAGCTTGTGACGACCGGTCGTTAGTCGATGCCGCTGAACCACATGGCAAAATCAATACAGTTTCTGCATTATTAACCGTAAAGTTTTTAGCTTTCTCGACTAGATCATTCAACCGGTCATTAAGCTCCGACATGGGATCCTGTGCTCGGGAATGAGCGAAGTTACCCAAGATATTCTCTGTGAGCTCGTCCTTGAGGTAAGTCATGAAGTTGTCGACCTTTTTGATAAAATGCTTTGGTGACTCTTGCGAGGATTTGGTCTGATACGCGATCTCAATCATCCTCTCATTAAGAGCGTTAAAAATTTTACCAGCCCCTTCTTTCACTGCTTTAATAACCTCTCTCGCAGCATCGTCCATTTGCATATCAGTAAGCTTATCAAGATACGCACGCACCTCGGCTTCCACCTTTCCCTTTGTGGTCTCCATCCGAGAGTTAGCACTTGTGATTCTAGCGTTACGTGTTTCCTGTGCCGCAACATTAACACCCATCTTTATGGCTTTAACCCCAGCATTTAGATCGGCACACACGTCCTTAACTTTTCCAATAACAGCCTTACCTCCCCCCCAAATTAGAATAACTGCCCGAGACAGCACTCCGGTAAGAGCGGCAGCTGTAACGACAGTACTCGCAGCCCCCGCCAGGCCCCCTACAGCTAAAGCTGTCGCCCCAGCACCCATCGTTGCCACTGATGTACCGATTGTTGCCACTGCAGCCCATTTACCAAGATGAGGTTTAATTATGCTGTTGCATACTTTCAAGGCTATAACTTTGCTCCACTTCGCACCGTTCACGTAGACTTCAGCCCCTTCCCCTACGACAGTTTTTAACCCGCTGAGGCAGCTCTGCCGTTGAGTGGTAGGAAGGTTTAGTTTCACGTTTTCCTCTTGACTCTGATGTGATCCTGCATTAGTTGCCTGGGCTTGACTCATAACATCCTCACTTCTTCCTTAATCTAGTCAGCAATTTCTTTCCTATTGCGCATTACCATTAATTTCATCATCGAATAGTTCACGGAGTAGTCTCACTGCGCTTTCGATTCCCTCTTCGGTTCCCTTTTCGAGGTGGCTTTCTGCTTTATCAAGCGCCTCCAGCAGATCCTGTTCCCCCTGGTTAATCGCTTCCAGGTCACGCTTAAGCTCTTCCAAGACCTTGCTATCTCTCTCTAGGGCAGCAAGGTACTCAGCATAAGTTGTATATTCATCTCCGCCGCTCATTGTGTGCTCCTCCGATTCATTAAAACCTCCGATGTGAATTGCGCATCAAAGACGCTCATTCCGCATCCTCTCAAACAAGGTCTACAACCACTCACTACTACTTCGTTTCGAGAGCGCACTAAGCACCGTCTCTGTGCTGCGCTACGCAATCCGAAACGCTCTAACCCCGTTATGCAGTAGCCTTTGGCGTGTGTGCCCTAAGGCGCAAAGCGCAGCTAACTAGCATCCGAGGAACTGCTCCTCCCTCTCGTCGCACAAACACCACCATGCTAAACGAGGGTTACGATCTAATCCACTCGACTAGCGTTTCTGCTTCACACAAATGGTGTCTATTTGTACCCAAAGGAGGCACCCATCGAAGGGATATGTGGCGAAATCTAATATCGCGAACCGATTGAATGAAGCATAACAACACCAGTCAATTAGGTGACATAGGACGTACAACTACTGTTGCTTATTGCGTCCCACATACCTGACCCGAGTCTTGGCCCGATTCCACATATCTAGTTTAGGGGGGTGGAT
The DNA here is from genome assembly GCA_039799965.1 of Pseudomonadota bacterium. GTDB lineage: Bacteria > Bdellovibrionota_C > UBA2361 > UBA2361 > OMII01 > OMII01. The sequence goes on along the minus strand of JBDLRS010000006.1, from coordinate 18,117 downwards.
CCCACATCGATGAATCCAGTTAGCTGGGGTGGTCCCGGTAGCAAGATATCCGCGGCAATAGTCTGTGCCTGCACAGAGGGGCTACGACCGCCCGTAACGTAACGATCGCCACACCTGAATAAAAACTGGGAGAAAGTTATTGCTCCCCTCAACTCCGAGCTAGAAAGCTGATATATCCAAAACGTTTCAGTTTGGAGTTGAGAAAGTTAAGGGGAGCCGGTGATGAGAAGATACCGTTGTGTGTCCAAGTGAGCGCTCACAATGGATTCGTATCAGAGTTCTGGGCTGAGCGTGAAAGAGTTCTGCCGAGAGCGAGGGCTATCTACCTCGAGCGTTTACGTACGACTGATGATAGGGAAGCCGATGCTTGAGTTCGTAGAGGTTTCGCCAGTGGCGCCATCACCCTCATACGTGATCCGTGTTGATGGCGTGACGATTGTTGAGCCTCTGCCCTCTCTCCCCGCCGGCGCATCAGATAAGCGTGTGCTTTACCCCGATCCATGCGTCACACATCCGGAAAGGATCGTGAGTTAGAAATTACGACGAGCCTTTGAAACCTCGAAGAGAAGTGACGTTGAAGCGTTTGCGAGACCTAGGCGCAGATAGTCCGGAGAGATACCCAACGCGTCACAGACACCATTAAATGAGAACGGCTCCTCGGCCGTACTATTCATGACCCACGTAAAAGCCTCAAGGTAGCGAGCCTTATCGTTGGGTGACACAGCCAAGGCGTACGCGACGAACGCCTGAATACCATCGAACAGCAGAGCTCCCAAAAGAGATCGCTCGGGACCGCGAGCATAGCCACGCGTGCTTTCGACGATGTCATCGACCACCGCGGTGGCGAGATCTGAGGTCGAGCCGACTCTATTGAGAAACTCAGGGACGTACATATAAGCCTCCAAGATAAGAATACACTCTACAATTCTGATGCCGCAGGACGTCGGTCGATGCTCCGAAAAGTGAGATAGTTAACCGATATCGCTGGGGAATAGGCGAGGCTTATACGGAGGTGTGGCTTCGGTATGGCACGACCAGACATGTCATACAGGTTTCGGCTTGTGACGACACGGCACCTCGGAGATAAGGGACGTTACACAAACCGATTAGAAGAATATACAAAGGGCGATTACGGGCACCAACGCAACCGGAATCAGAGGGGTAACGAACCCCGCGAATACCAGACACACCGAGACAAAGGTGGCAAATAGGATCCATGCGCGGGCGCGGTACACCTCATGAACGTGTTTTCGACACTCCTTAACCAGGGAAGGAATGAGGTCGACATGAGGGGTTAACGACACAACTGACGCTGAAGGTACCTCTAAGGTGTTCGGCTTAAGGAGGGCCACCTCGGGCGAATGGACCCGACCTACCACGTCCGATTCATACCCTCTGACTAAAAGAGCACCGCCGCCGAGCTCGCGCTCAGTGGCATCGACAACCCGACCGTGCAGGTTCTTCGGCCACCGATGCAGCGCATCCTCAGACAGTAGGTCGACCTGACCAAATGCTACCCAGAAACGAGCGATAAGATCATCGCCGATCGCTACAAGAACAGCTTTGTCCGCCGAACCCCCTTCAAGATCGCTCTCGGTTGGCTGTATTAGGATACCTCTGTCGACAAGAAAGTCCTCGGAGCCGATAGAGAACTCAATTCCCTTTACGGTGCCGCAGATCCCCCTTCCCTCATATTCGTGAAGGTCGACAACGCGATCGGTAGCAACAGCTCCTACAACACGTTGGCAGTAGTCGCCGATCGTAGCGAGCGCTGGGTCCTCGGCGCGACCAACGATAGAGGCGATACAAGAGCAGAGCGAGTGCTCGCTGATGCGATCATCCATCAAGTTAAGCTCTTTTACATGACATGCCGTTGTCGCTGCGAGACGGGAAGGATCATAAACAACGGTTCGAACGCTATACAGCTCGCTCCAAGCTTTGGCTGAATTAATCAGGAATCCGCGTTGCGCCCACGCCCGAACTAAACGACTGCGGGTCGCGTACAGCGCTTCACCCAACTGAAGCAACAGCGAAATGATAAGGATAGACCCACCCGCAAGCAGGATCGTGGCCCCACTCGCTCCCCGTTCATCCCAAAAGATTGCGGAGGAAACGAAACAGAACAGGAGTACGTACACCAGAGGGGTAACGATATGGTCGTTATCGCGCTTCAAGGATTCCTCAACCCACCGAAGCCCCGGAAGAACGGCCTGCTCAAGCCGCTTGAGGCACGAATCGTACGAGCTCGTGAGGGCCTGAACAGACGCTTCACCACTCAATACGTACGAACCAGCGAAGACAACATCGGTTTCATCCTTGACTCGGAAGTGAGCCTCCGGGGAAAGGTAGCGCTCTAATACCGCGCAGGTGCCAGACCGGATTCGACCATCCGTGGGAACGATGACATTCGCGGTAAGTGGAAATACCTCACCCTCTGCGACAGCTTTTGCGTCGACAGGGAAATTTGGAACCAAAGAGTTCAAGTTATCACTGTAATCCCATATCTGAGAGATGAGCGCGCGAACCACGAGTACCGCACCGACCGCCAGAGCCGGGCCTCCGAGAAGCGCGGCACCTATGGTATCAACCTCAACCCCTGGGACGAACCCGGCCATGATTGCGGCAACGCTTATTAAAAGCGCTCCGGTAGCTGGAACGAATGTAACAGGAGAGTAACGACGAGAGGAATTTCTAAGCAGATCGCCGAGCTCGCGCAAGATGACCGCGCACGAGACGATACCGCCAACACCACAAACCACCTTCAGCGTTTCAACCGTCAAGGCCGCTAGCTCCAGCGCGAAGCCACCCACACCAAGGGCGATCACAACACTCCCCACTCCGACACCCCGCCACATCGATCGGCGAGGATGAGCGATTGTAGGTGCTGCGTCCAACGAGGTCGATGATGGTGAAACGTCTGCGAAATTATCCCCTACTGCAGCGTGCGCTCCCGTGCTCTCAGCGGGTAGACTCATGCAACGACCTCCTCAAAGGAAGAGCTAGCCCTGTATGGATTACTCGCTCTTAGGCCCAGCCGCGGCGACGTACTTCTTCTTCAGTTTGGAAAGCTTCTTGTCCTCAAAGAGAACGTGCTTACGAGCCACCGGATCGTACTTACGAACTTTGAGCTTGTTCTCGCCCTTGCCCTTCTTCTTGTTCTTACGATTTGTGTAAAAGAACCCAGTACCTTCTGCAGACACTAAGAAAAAGGTTTCTTTAGCGGCCTTAGCCATAATAAATCCTCACAACTAGAACTTCCTCGATGACACCCCCCTCAATGAAAACGAGGAAAGGGAATGTCGGGACGGAAGCGACCCCAAGCCCTTGGTTTGTAGCCTAAAACGGCTCCCGTTTCAACCCAAGCTTATGATTTCCTGGCGATAAGGTCCCTCTGAGCAAGCCCCCCTCCGAAAAAGGTCCTAACTTCCACCCCTTCGGGGTCCCACAATAACGCTCACTGAGTTCCCGCCGAACCCAGCCGTATTGATTAGGACTACCTGAGATGTGCCTTGCTGGCGGCCACGCACCGCCGACTCGTAGGGAAATCCACCCCACTGGGCGCCGCCAATGAGGGCCTGCGCGAGGGCGAGACTCACCATCCCGGAGGCTCCGTAGGTGTGTCCCGTGAGGTGCTTGGTGGAGACGATCATTACCTCCTCGGAGAGAACCCGAGACACCGCGCTCAATTCGGCCTCGTCCCCCTTTACGGACCCAGGGGCGTGCACCACGACGGTGTCCACCGACACACCGGAGGGAAGCTGCGCCAGGGCCATCTGCATCGAGCACTCAAACGCACGACCGTCCGCCGACAGCCCCGTTGCGGTAGGGACCTCCTCAACCGCCCACCCCAGTCCAAGGACCTCAAGGTCTCCATCAATGCACACACCATCATCCCTCATAAGGATCGCCGTGCCCGCCCCCTCTCCCAGCGTAACCGTATTGGATGCGACCGAGACGCTCCCACAGGGACGACACGGCCATGGCGAAGCGCCATCTGAGTAAATTCGAAGCGCCTCCAGGTGCGCGATGGTGTATGGGGTAAGACACGCCTCCGCGCCGCCAAATATCGCAGCGCTACTCATCCCACCTCTGACAAACGCGCTCGCGGTAAGGAGCGATTGAAACGCAGAGGAGCAGGTCATTGAGGTGCCGATAGTCGCGACTTGAAAGGTCGCTTCTTCCCCTGAGCGTCGAGCGAGATACTCCTGGGCTACCCAGGATGAGATATTCCCAGCGGTTGTTGTTGGAGATGTCTCGGTTGGAACTTTTGTGTCATCGACGGCGAAACCTGCAATCGTTCGCTCAAGGGCATGCGTTGCCCCACGCGAAGAACCAATGGTGACGCAACTGACCGCACCGTGACGACCGCGCGCTGCATCGAGGGTTTCTCGGACCGCAGCGATAGCGAGATGCGCCACCCTATCGAGTCGAGCGTACCGCTCCTGAGCGGCAACCGCACGAACGAGCTCGTTACCATGAGGAGTAAGGGGAAAGATCGGTCGGTTGTTTCGCGCAGCCAACGGTACCGCTGACGGCATAGGATTCTCAAGAAGTCGCACGATATCGCCACGAGCGATACCGAGGGGAGAGAGCGTCGAAAGACCGCGAATGATCAGGGGTCTATCCATTCACAACACCTCTCGGAAGGGACTCAGCGATTCGGGCAACGCACTCCCGCACCTCATCCAGTGTATTGTACGCGTGCAGACAGAGTCGAATGCGCTCTGAGCCATATGGAATCGTTGGCGAGCGGATCGCCTTGGCGAAAAATCCCGCCGATTGAAGCACACCCTCTGCCGCGAGCACGCGCTCGTTCGAAGGAAGAACAACACCTTGAATCGGGGAATCCGACTCAAGAAACGAAAGCTCTGAAAACTCAGAGCGCAACGCTCGGACACCATCTATCAGAACGCGCAAACGGGCACGCTCCTCGTGAGCCTCCGCCATCAAGCGATATGCGGTGTCGATATAGCGAAGGGTCAACAGATCAGGAGCGGTCGAATAGATGAACGGTCGCGCAAAATTGACGAGGTACTCTCGAAGGGGCTCGCTCCCTACAACGATGGCACCGCGATAGCCGACCCCTTTGCCAAACGTGTGAACTCGCGCGTACACTCGCGACTCAAGCCCCTCGCCCTGCACAAGCCCCTCGCCTCGCTTTCCATACACACCGGTGGCGTGAGCCTCGTCGACGATAAGGTAGGCGCCGATCTCCTCACACAGCCCGCACAGATCTCGCAGCGGAGCGAGATCGCCATCCATTGAATAGAGCGATTCAACGGCAACAAAGAGATCCCCACGGGCTTGGGATATCTTTCTTCGAAGATCGTCGAGATCGTTGTGACGAAAGGAAAAGGATCGCGCTGCGCTCAAACGAACACCATCACGCATCGAAGCGTGAACGGATTCGTCGTAGATAATCGTGTCGTGGCGGGTGCCGATGCTACTCAAAAGCCCTACGTTCGCCTCATATCCCGAGCCGAAGAGGAGCGCGGCGGAGACCCCATGAAACTCAGCCAGGAAGCTCTCCAGATCCTCATGGGCGCGAGTTGAGCCGCTCACCAACCGAGACCCGGTGGCTCCCATCACCCCGTATTCCGACGTAGGTGAAAGATGAATGGAGGCCAGCTTGCGAGAGATACCCAAATAATCGTTTGAGCACAGGTCGATACCACCCGTCACAGGCACAAGTTGCCGCAACGCGTAAGCCTCACGCCGATCAGCCAACGCCTTCGTAATACTTTTCGGATCTCTCTGGTTCATACACGTTGCCAGCCTTTCCTGCGGGTTGTATGGTACCAGAACTGTGCGGAGATACAAAAAGCACACCAGATTCAGTAATTATGAACGTTTTCGAAGAACTCAGTTGGCGCGGTCTTGTCCATGATAGGTCGGATCCTGAAGCCCTTTCAAAGCTTAAAAGGGGTGACGGCTTTTACATCGGGTTCGACCCAACTGCGCCCTCGTTTCAGGTGGGGAATCTTGTTGCACTCCTCGTGAGCATCCACCTCACCAAGGCGGGACTCAAACCTATCCTCCTCTTCGGCGGAGCGACCGGCATGATCGGCGACCCGGGAGGAAAGAGCGCCGAGCGAAACCTTCTTCCCCTGGAGCAGGTCGCTGAGAACGTTAAGCTGCAACAGACCCAAGCTGCTACTCTGTGGCGACGGGCTGGGCTCGATATCACACCGGAGATAGTCAACAATCTCGATTGGACCAGAGACGTTTCGGTGCTCGAATTCCTTCGCGATGTCGGCAAGCACTTCACGATCAACTACATGCTCGCGAAGGACTCCGTTAAGTCGAGACTATCAGGTGACGGAATCTCGTACACCGAGTTCAGCTATATGCTGCTTCAATCGTTCGACTACCTGCACCTCTACCAGAACAAGAACTGCAAGCTGCAGATCGGCGGTTCCGATCAGTGGGGCAATATGACCGCTGGACTTGAGTTGATCCGGCGCAAGATTCAAGGGGAGGCCTACGCCCTCTCCTTCCCGCTCATAACGAACAGCGAAGGGAGGAAGTTCGGCAAATCTGAGGGGAACGCCGTATGGCTCAATCCGAAGATGACGAGCCCCTACAAGTTCCATCAGTTTTGGCTGAACGTGCAGGACTCGGAGGTGATCCGACTTCTGAAGATCTTCACCCTTGAGACAAAGGAAACGATAGAAGAGGTCGAGGATCTCATGAAAACGGATCCGGAGAGCCGTCATGCCCAGAAGCTCCTTGCGGATTCAATCTGCACGTTCGTTCACGGTGAGCAAGCTACCGCTGACGCCAAAAGGTGCGCCCAGGCCCTCTTTAGTGGCGCTCTTTCAGATCTCTCGGATGAGCAGATACTAGAGATATTCGACGATGCCCCATCCACCGCCATCACACGCTCGCAGGTTGTGGATTTAGATATCCTCACGCTCTTGAGCACCACGATCTCGAAATCGAAGGGTGAGGCCCGTCGGCTTGTACAGGCGGGAGGTATGTACCTAGATAGTGAGCGCGTCTCGAATGAGGGGCTCAAGCTCACAGAGACAAAGATCCTTTCCAAGGGATTTATCGTCCTTCGCAGTGGAAAGAAGAACTACCACATTGTCCGTCTCGCCGACTAAGGGGCTTGGACCACGAGCAGCGCTCACCGTTTCATCAAAGGGGACGGTATGGCTCAGTCGCGTCTTGGGGAATGCGATCGAATCGCGATCGGCTCGCTAACGAGAAGCCACAAAAAAGTTTTCTTCTAGCTAGCAGGGTGGTGAAAAATGGTTCCGTCGTGAGCATTTTGAGAGTTTTGACGAAACGAGGCGGAGACGACGAAAAAACCGGAGGCGTATCCACTGAGATACGTTGAGGATTTTTTCGGCGCCTCCAACGAAGTTGCAGTCAAACTATCGAAATGCGCAACAGGAAATCATTTTTCACCACCCTGCTAGGCCAAGAACTCCTTAACAACCGGTGGAGGAGACACTGAAATGGTCGCCTCTCGGCCCGGCCCTACGCTCACAAAACTCACCGGACACTCAAGGAGCTTAGTCAGGGTCTCTACAAAACCGTGAACGGTTTTCGGTAGTGCATCCCAGGCACGTGCCCCGCTGATATCCTCAGCCCACCCTGGAACATCGAGGTAGACCGCCTCAAGTCCCTCATAGTCCTCACTAGACGGCGGAAGGTCATCAACGATCTCCTCACCCCGCTTGTAGCCTGTACACAACTTCAAGGTCGGTAAACCACTCAACACATCGAGTTTCGTCAGGATCACAGAATCGATACCCGAGGTTCGAATCGCACGCTTCATAGCGACAACATCGAACCATCCACACCGACGCGCGCGGCCAGTAACAGTTCCGAACTCGTGGCCCTTCTTACGAACCTCGTCACCAAGCTCGCCGAGCATCTCCGTCGGGAACGGCCCCTCTCCTACCCGAGTACAATACGCTTTGGCGATCCCGAGCACCGAGTCGATCATTTTAGGTCCCACCCCCACACCGATCGTGGCGGAACCAGCGATAGTGGATGACGACGTCACGAACGGATAGGTGCCGTGCACCTGATCCAGAAGCACGCCCTGAGCGCCCTCAAAGATAACCTTCTCCCCTCGACGAAGAGCATCGAATATCAGTCGACTACCGTTGCCGATAAATGGCGCGAGGATCTCCGCCTCTCGCTGCAACTGCTCCCACAACTGTTCGAAATCAACGTGAGCCTTACTCTCAAGAACGTACTTCAGGAGCTTATTCTTCTCCTCGACATGAGCGCGAACACGCTCACGCATACGGTGAGGGGTCAGGAGATCGGCACATCGTATTCCGGAGCGCTGACTGCGATCCTCGTACGCTGGCCCGATACCACGACCGGTTGTTCCGATCTTACTCGCGCCACGCGCCAACTCGCGCGCCTTGTCCACAAGGATGTGATAGTCGAGAACGAGATGAGCGTCCCGGTCGATAACGAGGCGACCCGGATGAATTTCAGCGCCCGCGGCGCGAACACGCTCGATCTCTGAAAGGAGAACGCTCGGATTAAGGACGACCCCTGCACCGAGAAGGCACTTCACATGTGGTCGTAGGATTCCGCTTGGAAGGAGGCTCAAGGCGGTCTTCACCCCGTCAACAACGATAGTGTGCCCGGCGTTATTTCCACCTTGGAAGCGAACCACCCAATCAGCGCGTTCGGTAAGGACATCGACTATCTTCCCCTTGCCCTCATCGCCCCATTGGGCGCCTACGATCACTATGCTTGACATACCTTCTCCTCAAGGGGATTTCCCCTTGTAATGACGTAGGGATACTATACCGAAGCGCCTCAAAGAGCAGCCTATTTTCGACCCGGATATCGACCTAAATTGATCGCCACCTCAAGGTCTCCTGACCCCAGCACCTTTAGTAAGCCGATGGTCTCCGGGTGCTCTTCGCTCGCATAGGCGAAGATCGAAAACCTCGGAAGGGACGCTACCGCCGGAATCTGCGTTACCTTTTTTAGTGTTACCTGGTGGCCGTTTCGAATTGCGGTCGCCATATCCTCTGGAATCTCTATTCGAGGAATATGGGGGATCAATAAAGACCAATCCTTGATCTGTCCCCACGAGATCTCCTCAAGGGTGAGCGCCCCATCAACCGACAAGGGACCTGACCTCTCGCGGCGAATTGATTCCACCGCTCCACCACAACCCAAGGCAACGCCAAGGTCGCGCGCAAGGGAGCGAACGTAGGTCCCGGGACTACACTCAACCACGTACCGAAAGGAGGTATCCGAGAGACTCTCCGTATCGAATCGAGAAACCGTAACCTCACGCGCGTTCAGTTCAAACTCATGACCTTCCCGGGTAAGCTTGTGCGCCCGCTTTCCATGAACCTTAATCGCACTCACCTTTGGCGGAACTTGCTGAATAACCCCCGTAAAGGCTCGAGAGGCCTCTATCACCTTTTCATACGGAGGGATCGCCGACGACTCTGTAAGAACCTCGCCTGCCATATCATCTGTTGAGGTAGTCACCCCCAATCGCATGACGCCGGAGTACCGCTTCGTTCCATCTGCGGCGTAGGAAGCGACGCGAGTAGCGCCGTTTACGAGAACAACAAGAAGCCCAGTAGCATCAGGATCTAGGGTACCGGCATGCCCTACCCGCTCAGCGCCAAGCATCCGTTTAACGCGACCAACCACCCCAGCGGAGGTTATTCCGGCGGGCTTGTCGATAAGAAGAATTCCACTATGCATGCGCCGTTGCTAACGCCTCAGAAATCTTCACCCGTAGTTCGCCATGCAGGGTCTCAAGATCTTTGCGCCAGCGGAAGGCTGCCGCGGGTTTATGCCCGCCCCCTCCGAACTGTTGCGCCACCCACGCCACATCAACGGCGCCTTGACGAGATCGCAAACTAACTCGCCACATATCAACATCCTGCTTGAAGAGCGCGGATACTCGCACACCCTCGATATCCCTTGCCCGCTCCGCGAGCGAATCGGCGTCAAGAAGATCGGCGCCAAGACGCTTGATCATCTCTTGGGTAACGGTGACCTCGGCGAACTTTCCACCCTCTTGAAGGACTACTCCGCTCATCGCCTCTGCCTGCAGTCTAACCGCAGCGAGAGAATGATTCGCAAAGAGCTCCTGCGTCAAAATATCAGGACGAGCGCCGCGATCGACTAACTCACCCGCGATACGAAAGGTGGTAGCGGTCGTGCTCGGATAGCGGAAGGAGCCGGTGTCTCCGATTATTCCGGCAAGTAAACACCTTGCAGCGTCTGACGTGATGACATCCTTACGACCGGTGCGGTGCTCAAGAGCGCTAAGAAGATTAAAGATTAATTCAGAGGTGCTACTGGCTCCGTCAACCACGTAGTTTGCGTGCCCGAATAGGGAGTTTCCGGAGTGATGATCGATATTAATGACCTTTGGAGCGGATCTGATAATCGGGAGATAGCTATCACCCACTCGCTCAGCAGCACCACAGTCACAAATAACAACGACCTCGTCCTGAGCAAAGGTGGTTGGAAGATCATTCGTTACCGAGGCGGCGCCCGGAATTATCGCGTACCTCGGAATATATCCACTTTCATTGAAAACTCGAACCGAAAGCCCAAAAGCCTTCAGTCCCTGCGCGAGACCGCATGAGGATCCGTAGGCATCAGCGTCCGGATTAACGTGAGCAACTACAGCTATTCGCCTAGCGGACTGGAGAACATCTAAGACCTGATCACATCGTGAGTCGAGTGTCATGAATGATCCTTGGGCCGAATTTTATTCATGAGCTGCTCAACATGCTCTACCGTATCGAGGGTGTCATCGTAATAGAAGCGAAGCTCTGGGGTAAACCGAATCCCGAGTTGCTTGGAACACATCTTGCGAAAGAATCCACTCGCGCTCTGGAAGGCCTCTTGAACCTCAGCGATTCTCTCACTACGATCTCCCTCCCCCAAAAGGGAGACAACCCAATACACCTTCGCGTTCCGAAGGTCTGGCGATACCATCACTGAGGTAATCGTAACCAGGCTAAAGCGCGGGTCAGCAACTCGATTAAGATGCTCCGCGATTAGCTCCTTTATCCGCTCACCTACTTGGAAAACTCTTCTTTGTCCGGACATACGTAAACTACCCGTTGGTCCACCTCACCCGCTCGGCAAGCGTTACCCTCTCAAGGCGCGGCGCTAGTCGAGCGTTGGGGCGATCTCCTTGAACTCGTACACCTCGATTACGTCGCCGATCTTCACATCGTTGAAGCTCTCAAGTCCGATACCACACTCGAAGCCAGCCTGCACTTCACGAGCATCATCCTTGAATCGACGGAGACTCGACATCTTGCCTTCGTGGATTACTCGGTTATCTCGCAATAGTCGCGCATGCGCGTTTCTTCGAACAAGTCCGTTCGTAATGTAGCAACCAGCGATCGTTCCGATCTTTGGAATCGTGAAGGTGTCACGGACCTCTGCTCGGCCGAGGCTCGATTCCTCACGAATCGGCTCGAGCAAGCCCACCATCGCGTTCTTCACATCATCGAGGAGCTCGTAAATGACTCGGTAAAAGCGGATCTGAATGCCGAGATTCTCGGCGTCAGCAAGCGCCCGTGGTTCTCCACGAACGTTGAATCCGACGATAATAGCGCGGGAAGCAACAGCAAGTTGTACGTCGCTCTCGTTAATTCCACCCACGGCCGAGTGAAGCACTCGCACCTTGACCTTCTCTCCAGAGAGCTTCTCAATCGATTGCTTAACCGCTTCCTCAGAACCTTGCACGTCGGCCTTGAGGATAACGTTGAGCTCCTCAGCGGCCTTGCTACCGGCGCGCTTTGCGAACTCTTCAAGACTAATCGGTCCAGACGCCAGCGCTCGCTCCCTTTGAGCCCTCGTCTCCTGACGATTCGACGAAACCTCTCGCGCGTCGGCCTCAGAATCTACCACCATGAAGTCATCACCTGACTCAGGCATACCGTTGAGACCGGTGATCTCAACCGGCATCGATGGGCCGGCTTCCGTGAGTTTCTCCCCTCGATAGTCCGTCATCGTACGAATGCGACCGTACTCTGCGCCGCTGATGAAGATATCTCCCATCTTGAGTGTTCCAGCCTGAACTAACACGGTCGCCACAACTCCACGTCCGCGGTCCGTTCGGCTCTCGATGATAGTCCCCTTAGCCCGGCGATCCGGGTTCGCCTTCAACTCCTTAACGTCAGCGAGCACGAGGAGGCTCTCAAGGAGCTCCTTGATTCCATCCCCCTTCAGAGCTGATACGGGGATGAACATCGTGTCCCCACCCCAATCCTCAGGCTGCAACCCGAACTCAGCGAGCTGGGTCTTGACCCTGTCAGGATTAGCGTCTGGCTTATCCATCTTATTGATGGCGACGATAATGGGGACCTTCGCCGCTTGCGCGTGGTTGATCGCCTCCCGTGTCTGGGGCATCACACCGTCATCTGCGGCAACCACAAGAATGACGATGTCAGTAACCTGAGCGCCCCGTGCTCGCATTGCAGTGAACGCGGCGTGGCCCGGAGTATCGATGAAGGTGATCGAACGACCGTTCTCGGTCATAACTCGATATGCGCCGATGTGCTGGGTGATTCCTCCAGCTTCCTTCGCCGCTACAGAGGTGCTTCGAATTCTGTCGAGCAGTGAGGTCTTTCCGTGGTCTACGTGACCCATGACCGTTACGACAGGGGCGCGCGGCTTCAGGTTCGTAACATCCTCTTCGACAACGTCTTGGAGAATATCCTGCTCGTTGAACTCAACGTGCTTAACCTCGTAGCCCAACTCATCAGCAACGATCTGGGCGGTATCCTTGTCGATGGCTTGGTTGATGGTGGCCATGACGCCCAGACCGAGTAGCTTTGCGATAACCTCTCCGGACTTTATCGTCATCTGCTTCGCGAGCTCACCTACAGTGATAGAATCGCCGAGCTCAATGACTCGCTTGGCGACCTTCTGTTTCTCGGTATCGCCCTGAAATCCCTTTCTTCTGTCATCGTCCTTGCCTCTCCCCTTACCGCGGCGCATTTCGCGTCCACGATAATCAAGGAGATCTACGCTACTAATTTCGCGCTTACGACCCTTTTTGGCCGCGCCTTTCTTCTTACCACTCTCCTCATCACTGTCGAAGCTCTCACGCGGAGCTTCCTTGCCCGCGCCGGGCGCTGGTCGGCGAGTATCAGGAGCTGGTTTTACAACTGGCTTGCGAGCAACTGGTAATTCGATCCGGCCGAGAATCCGAGGACCGATTCCTGGACGTGTTTCGGTTGTGCCTGGAGCTTCAGCGGGCGCTGACGCGGCAGCCTGCGGAGCTACCTCTTCTTCAACCGGCGCGGCTTCAACAACTTCGGCGGTGTCGACCACATCCTCTTGAATCGATTCTGGATGATGCGCAGCCTCAACCTCCTCCACCACCTCTGTGGCCGCGGGAACGAGCATCTCGCGAGCAGCTCCACCATCGGATGAAAGACTCGCCAAGGAAGACACAGCCGCTGGAGCGAAGAGCTCATCAGCACCGGCCGGAGATGGCGAGGTCTGAGGCGATGAGGCCATAGTTGATGCAGCAATAGTCGATGCGGCAATAGTCGATGCTGCCGTAGTCGATGCGGCCGTAGTCGATGCGGTCTCTGGAGCGTCATTTGAACGACGCCGACGAATAACGTTACCAGAACGCTTCTCGACAACAGCCTCGGTGGCCCCGGTCACTTTGTCGACACGGGTCGTCATAACCTCTGAGTTAATCTCCTTGGGCGATCCCATGGTTTGACGAATTATCGCGCGACGAACGGCATCGGCCTCGTCCGCGTCAAGGGAGTGAGAGTGAGAGCTCTTTCCTCGAAAGCCGAGTTCTTGGGCCTTTGAGAGGACAACCTTGTTATCAACTCCGAGCTCTTTCGCTAATTCGTAAATTCTGATCTTTGACATGTGCCTTTTGTAATCACTGCCGAGAACCCTTCCCGACCGCGAATAGTATTTTTTATTTCCTCTTTACAGCGCTCCTATCCTCGGACGGCGCTACCGAACCTCTCACGCGTGTCATTAACTCCATGACCACTCGCGAAACCTGCGAGGCCTCCAACGAAGCCCCCTGGAGTCGTAACGCCCGCTCCCATCGTTGTGACTGTCCCATCCGCGACAAGCAGTCAATCGACGCGTGAACGTAACCACCCCGCCCTGGGAGTCGCTGCTGGTCGTCAATAACCAACATGCCTCCCTGAGCTACCAGCCTGATGAGGGTTCGCTTGTCACCTTTTGAGCGGCAAATACAACATGTGCGCTCAATCATTCGCAAGCGAGCCCCCATCGGCCTACGACACTACACCGGAGATGCAGCGCGTACAGAACCACTGCGCAAGAACGCGTCAACAGCTTGACGGATCTGCTCAATGTCCCCTTCATCGAGACCACTCACCTGACGAAGAGCATCATCATCAGCCTCCACCAGGCTTTGAATGGTCTTAAATCCACCACTCACGAGCATCTCCCGGACATCCGCCGTAAGCGCCAATCGAGAAAGGTCTGAAGAACCATCTTCATCAACCGGGCCAAGGCTATCTGCCTCATCACCCAGCTTCTCAGCGAGCTCTTTAGCGTTCTTGAGGATCTCAGAAACTTGCTCCTGCGTGAGGCCCTCAATCTCCATGAGATCCTCAAGTGTCGCATCGGAGACCTCACGAACGGTCCGGTATCCCTGCTGGAACAGCAACTCAGCGTGCATAAAGTCTATACCAGGAATGCTTCCGAGAGCGGCGCGAGCGCGTCGAGCCTCTTCCTCTGCAACCGATACGCTTCGAACATCAATCCTCCATCCGGAGAGCTTGCTGGCAAGCTTCACATTCTGACCACGACGACCGATAGCGAGTGAGAGTTGATCATCTGGAACGATAACCTCCATTGAATGCTGTTCCTCATCAACAACCACACGGCTCACCTCCGCTGGTGCGAGTGCGCGAGCGACGAATGACGGCTCATCTGGTGTCCATGTGATAATGTCGATTCGCTCACCGCGAAGCTCTTGCACAACCGCCTGGACGCGAGATCCCTTGATACCCACGCACGCGCCAACTGGGTCAACGCTTGGGTCGTTCGAGTACACCGCAATCTTCGCCCGCTCACCTGGCTCACGAGCTACAGCCTTGAGCTCTATCACCTTGTCAGCGATCTCTGGAACCTCAAGCTCGAAGAGCTTCCTGATGAGGTCTGGATGGCTTCGCGTCAGAATAATCTGTGGTCCACGCGCCGACCGGTCTACATCAAGAACCATTCCGCGGAGACGGTCGCCCGGACGATAACGCTCACGAGTGATCTGCTCACGCTTTGGAAGGATAGCCTCAGTACGACCGAGGTTCACGATGATGTTTCCTCGCTCAAGACGGAGAACTATTCCGTTGATGAGGTCCCCCTTACAATCTTTGTATTCTTCGTAGATAACTCCCCGCTCAGCGTCACGCACCTTTTGCATGATCACCTGTTTAGCTGTTTGCGCGGCGATACGGCCAAGAACATCGGTATCCAACTTCTTACCGAGCTCGTCACCCACCATCGCATCAGGATCGACCTCTTTGCGAGCGTCGGCGAGGGATATCTGCGTATCTGGATCTTCTACAGTATCAACTACCACCTTGAATTGAACGACCTCGATCTCTCCGGTCTCTTCGTTGAATTTCGTCTCAAGGTTCAAATTATGACCGTAGTGCTTGCGCGCCGCTGAGAGCATAGCTGACTCAACTGCTTCTATAAGCACCTGCTTATCAATCCCCTTATCTCGGCCCATCTGGCTCAGGATTGCGTTAAGGTCAAAGTTCGATGACATACCTACTTACCTCTTCCTTTACTACCGGCTCCAACCACATCGTAAGTGTGGTGGTCTCCGCTAAAATTTGAAGTCAACTCTCGCGTCCTTCACTTCCGCGAGGGGAATAAAGAGCGTTTCTTTCTGCCTCTTCTCTTCCACCTCAACCTCAAGGATACCGTCAGAAACAGCTCGCAACTGGCCGGTCACGACCTGATACGAGGCCTGCGCGTTTCGAAATTTAAGTCGAACTCGCTCACCAACAGCTCCACTGAAATGCACTGGCAGCCGGAGCGTTCTGTTAATCCCCGGACTGGAGACCTCCAAAACACAACTAGCTGGAACGAACGCGTTCTGTTCGTCGATGTCTAAGAGCCGCTTCGTGACTCGTACACAATCTTCGAAGGTGACACTGCTTCGACGCTCAGGACTCTCATCAGAGCCCTCAGCGTTCGCCCCCGATGAAGTGGTGACCGATGACGTGATATAGACCCGCACAACACCACTCCGCCCCGAGGCTCCACCATCACGTGGATACTCGATATCAAAGAGCTCAACGCCCTCTACGGCGACGACCTCGCTAATCATCCGCCACATCGGAGTGTTCTCAATCCCTTCAGCGAGCTCACCCACGGTAAGTTCGTCGGAAGTAGATATGTCGGAAGCAGATATGTTATCGGACACTTCACTGTTCATGCGTTACGCCATACATCTATCTCTCTATGCCTTATCCCTGTTCCCGAAGCGCAGCCAGTAGCCAACGCTCCGCTTGTGTAGCGCGACCCAACGACACTGACGTGCATCGGAGTTACGTTTATGAGTGTGAGAGACACACCCAAAATGGCAGGGACCTGCCGAGAGATAGGGGGAGCCTAGCACACCGAATGAGCTTTGTACAACTCACAGTTTTGGCCGTCCCGTGCTCAAAATGCACGTATTACCCATAGGTTAGGCTCGCCACACTCTCGAATTGGCGAACGAGGCTGCGGCGTTTGGGTTAGATACGGCGTAGGCGCGAAAAACGGCGTGGTCGTAGCATCTCAAGCACCGAGACCAATCCTTACCAAAAGCGAACGGTGCGAGTTCCCCGTTACGTAAACGGAGATCCCCCTCTTTAACAGGGCTTCATTACGAACAAACACACTAAAGAACAGAAGGCCCCCGGACCTCTAGCAGGGTGGTGTCATCACCACCGGCTGAAAGCACTCTGGGAGATGGTAGTCCGGGGCGAGATCTTGAGGAGGACACGACGAGAGGAAGCTTGGCTGCTCTCGATACCACATACCTGAGACGTGGAGGAGCGATTGATCTGTCACCGATATCTCCATTGAGGCCCGCGAAAACGCCGCAACGACACTCCACTCTCCTGCAGAAATGGTCGTCGATATGTACCGAAGGTTAGGCCGGATAGGCAACGTTCGCCGAACTCGATACGCATCAAAGGTCACCGACCACCATGCGCCTGAAGGCGCGACATTCAATTCCTGGTACTCCCCGGAAGGGGACTTGATAAAAAGCTCCGCGACATCTCCTTCCCAAAGCCCTTCAAAAAACTCTCCATGAGAGGCCAAGCTCCGTTCGCCCCCCGGAAGAGCACACACGAACCAGAGCGATTCTGAATCAAGCGCCACACTCCACGATAGTGACGTGGGCAGTGGAGTGCCATACCAATCGGTGCCGCGACACTCACGAGGAAGCGCAAGCATCTGTTCAGGCGATATAAGGTTCGGTGATTTGTATACCTTCATGCGAAAGATTTTTTTAATTACGCGATGCGAGCAGTCTCGGTGGTCCGCCTCACCTTACACGCTTCACGCGCTCGCTCAAAGGCCAATCCTAATTCGGCCTGCGCCATGAGAGGTGGAGAATTGTGATTCGGTCTCCATTGTCGGAGCTCAGAATCCCATGCGAACGTTGAGGATAGCTGCCGTTTTTCGTCAACAGGCGTACTGCTTGCAATCGAATAATCCTAGATTCGGCAGTTAAGGAGGATGAAAATGATGCGGCTGGCTAAAAGCACGAAGTATTTTGAACTTTTCGGAGGCGCAACCCTGGCACCGTCAGGGTGAGCACCGAAAATTCAAAAGACAAAGTGATTGTAGTCAGATGCGCCATTTTCAGACCCGCAACTGCCGAATTTAGGATAATACAGCGCGGGGGCATCGCGGCTTTTCGTGAAAGGGCACGGTTACGTCTAGCAGGGTGGTGAAAAAATGGTTCCGTCGTGAGCATTTTGAGAGTTTTGACGAAACGAGGCGGAGACGACGAAAAAACCGGAGGCGTATCCACTGAGATACGTTGAGGATTTTTTCGGCGGCTCCAACGAAGTTGCGGTCAAACTATCGAAATGCGCAACAGGAAATCATTTTTCACTACCC
>JBDLRS010000005.1:0-32387 GCA_039799965.1 Pseudomonadota bacterium | reverse complement strand
ACGAAAAAACCGGAGGCGTATCCACTGAGATACGTTGAGGATTTTTTCGGCGGCTCCAACGAAGTTGCAGTCAAACTATCGAAATGCGCAACAGGAAATCATTTTTCACCACCCTGCTAGGCCCGTTCTATTCCACGGTCACGCTCTTTGCGAGGTTTCGAGGGAGATCGACATCGGTACCATTCAGGACGGCAACGTGATACGCCAGAAGCTGAAGCGGGATATTGAGAAGTATCGGACTCAACTCGTGCGACACGAACGGCACTTGAATGAGCCCCTGCGTCGCGATCCCTTTAATATCTCCGTCCGAGGCATCAGTTACTACGATCACCCGAGCCCCGCGGGCCTCTACCTCCTTGAGGTTTGAGAGGGTCTTTTCAAAGAGCGGTTTCTCGCGCTGCAAGACCATCACAACCGGCATATTCTCGTCGATCAAGGCTATCGGTCCGTGCTTCATCTCACCCGCCGGGTATCCTTCGGCGTGAATATACGAGATCTCTTTCAGCTTTAACGCGCCCTCGAGCGCTATCGGATAGCAGCGCCCACGTCCGAGGAAGAGGAAATCTCGCGCCTGGAAGAACTTCTTCGCGACCGCGGCGACATCGCCATCAACCTTAATGGTGTTCGAGAGAGCGGCCGGAAGCTCCACCATCGCGTGAAGAACGTTGCGTCGGGCGGCAGCCGACATCGTCGAACGCGCCTCCGCCAGGAAGAGCGCCAAGAGCTGGAGCGCAACTAACTGGGTGGTAAAGGCCTTGGTTGAAGCCACACTGATCTCCGGTCCCGCGTGGGTGTAGACCACCATATCCGCCTTGCGGCAGATCGAAGCCCCAACAACGTTACAGATAGCGAGGGTGAGCCCCTTGCCCGTGGCGCACTCAAGGGCTCCGAGGGTATCCAGCGTTTCACCGGATTGAGAGACGGCGATAACTAAGGTGTCTGTATCGATAATGCCGGAGCGATATCGAAACTCTGAGGCGTAATCGACCTCACACGGAATGCCAGCGAACTCCTCAATGAAGAACTTACCCTCAAGGCAGGCATGCCACGCCGTACCACACGCCACCATCACGATCCGCTTGAGCGAACTCGCCTTATCGCGCAAGAGCTCCAGCTCAGGAAGTTTCACCGATCCATCGTGCTCAGAGATGCGCCCACGTAAGGTATCCCCCACCACCCGGGACTGGTCATGAATCTCTTTTAACATGAAGTGCTTGAACCCACCCTTTTGCGCGGTAATAGGATCCCAGGCGATAATCTCCTCTTTTCGATGAACCTCTTTACCGCCATTCTCGATGTACACCGACGACGCCGTGACCTCGGCGAGGTCTCCGTCCTCGAGCACCACAATCCGTCTCGTATGCTGGAGTACCGCAGGAATATCGCTCGCGATGAGGTTCTCCTCCTCTCCGCGCCCGATGATGATCGGGGTCGAATTCTTAGCAACCAAAACCCGGTCCGGATGCTGCGCGTCGATGGCGAGAAAGGCGTAACTCCCCTTTACCTGATCGCACATAGTCCGCATCGCGTCTAGCGGCTTAAGGCCGTCGTTGAGGAGGGTGTTAAGGAGATGCGCGGCTACCTCAGTGTCGGTTTCCGAGAGGAACACACACCCTTTGCTCTCAAGCATAGCGCGGAGCGGAAGGTAGTTCTCAATAATACCGTTGTGAATCAGGCTCACCCGCCCCGCGGAATGAGGATGAGCGTTGGTCTCGGTTGGACGTCCGTGGGTAGCCCACCGTGTGTGTCCGATCCCCAAGGGAGCGGTGCCGTTTCGTTTCTTTAAACCGAGAACCTTCTTGAGTTCACTCAGCTTTCCGGTCGCCCGAGTCGTCTCTATCGTCCCCCCCTCAAGGACCGACACCCCAGCAGAATCGTATCCACGGTATTCAAGCGACTCGAGTCCTCCGATAATTATCGAGAGCGCGTCACGATTACCGGCATATCCAACGATTCCACACATACACGCCCCCTCCCCAGACCTCGACCTTACCCTTATACCTGCCACACGCTATCCGCACCACCACTGTGGGGCACTTTCTCATTTCCCAATGACGGTACACGTTAAAAACAGGGGACATTCTGAGCGATCGCGAGTTTTTTTTCAAAAGCTCTGATCATAGAGCTCGCAAACCGCCCTCCTGGAATTATCCTAACATGAGCAGTTACGGTGAACCAAAATGGTGCAGGTGGCTAAAAGCACCAAGGATTTTGAACTTTTCGAAAGGCGCAACCCTGGCACCGTCAGGGTGGGCGTTCGACTGGTACACCTCTTGCTTCTGATTCAGGGAAGTCGGCTGTACCCCTGTCTGCTAGAGAGTACACAGTATGAAATTATCAATTCCAGAGCTCTTACGTCCTCAGAAGCCGGCTCCACCGGCCACTACCCCCACGACGCCGACGACGCCAACGACCCCTACAAGACCCTCAAATCCCTCAAGAAGACCGTCGAGACCAACGGTGGCTCCGGTGGAAGAGGCCCCGAACGAGTTCGGAAAGGACCTTGAGAGTTTGCTAGGCAATAAATACAAGACCAGCGAGATTAGTGAAGAGGATCTTTTTGCCGTTCTTACCTACCATCTGATTAAAAAGAAGTATGGCAAACGTGACGCAAGCGATTGGAAGACGCTGTTTAGGTTCTCCATGACCGACAAGCCAAAGGGAGAATACAAGGAAGCTTCAGCCGAGCGCGCCGCTAATGACGTCATGGATCAGTTCTTCGGTAAGAACTCCATCATCATCCCCGCGGATGAGGCCAAAAAGATTAAAGACACCGCGTTCCGCCTCGCACAGCTCGATAAACGAACGGACAAGTTGTGGGACAAGTTCGGTGGAGACCGAGATAACACCGTCGCTGTGACCTCTTTCGCCCGTGCCCAAAAGTTAGTGCAGGAACGACTCGACGCGGAAGCGAACACCACATCGGCGGCAATTCGCAAGAGCGCAAAGATGAAGAAGATCCGCCAGGTTGGATAATCGACGGAGTGACCCTCATCAGGTCTGGCGTGGCATACTCGGCGCTATGATACACCGATGCCACCCATATTTCCTCTCGGCCGCGCTTTCCCTTGCCCCCTCCTTTCGGTCCTTACGGCTTTTGTTACCACATTCGGTTACGCATTCAACGCCTCGGCTCGTCCGCCCCCGCTCATAGTTCCCAATCTCGCTGGTTTCGGCACATCCACAGTGGCCGGTAGTGGTCGGCATCTGAAGATCGCCAAGTCCCGAATATACCGAGTTTCAAACCTTTCTGATCACGGCAGAGGGAGCTTGCGCGCCTGCGCCGAGGCTCGACGCCCGCGCACCTGCGTGTTTGAGGTGGGCGGAGTTATTCAACTCTCCCGACCGATACATATATCCTCCCCCTTTATCACGATCGCCGGTCAAACCGCGCCATCTCCTGGCATCACCCTTGTTAATGCCGGACTCAAGATAGCTACCCACAACGTTCTTGTGCAGCATATCTCGGTCAGGCCCGGAGATCGGAGAGACGGCGCAAAACCTTCCGAACGGGATGGAATCTCGATAGGCGCGAAGCCCCCTCGCTCGGCGCATAACATCGTGATCGATCACGTTTCGCTCACCTGGGCTATCGATGAGAACCTCTCAACCGCATACCCTCTCACACGAAATGTAACCATCGCCAACTCCATAATCGCCGAAGGGCTCCACGACTCAATTCATCCCAAGGGACCTCATAGCAAAGGAATTATGGTGGGCGATGGGTCCAAGAACATCACGATAAGCAGAAACCTGATCGCTTTTAATGAGGAGCGCAATCCCTACCTCAAACCCGGAACCTCGGTGGAGTTCATCAACAACCTGGTCTACGGCTGGGGACCCAAGGGCGGATGGTCGCTCTGTAACCTCTCAAACAATACCGAGAGAGATGATCCTATCCTCCTCTCATTTGTCGGAAACGTGTATCGTCCAGCCCCCGCCTCAATCATTCTTCCACCGATCTACGCGAAGAAGATAGACGCGCGAAGCGAGATCTACGCCAACGACAACATAGGACCAGCCTCCCCTATGGTAGCCGCGCTCTCTGCGACCCTCGCGTTACCACTCAATATCGGCGCCATCGGAAAGCCACCGATATCCTCGGCGCTCGCCACCGCACTACCGGTAAGCGAGACAACCCATCGTGTGCTCACCTCAGCCGGGAGTAGGCCTCTGACACGGGACTCGCACGACGCCCGCATCGTTCGAGAGGTCGAACTCTCATCGGGCACATTAAAGGACTGCACGCAGGGATGTCCCCGCTCAACCGGCAGCCCCTCCCTTTCAACTCGGACACGGTCGAGCCTATCTATTCCTCGTCACCCATTTAAGGATTCAAACGGTGACGGATACACTAACTTCGAAAACTGGCTTCATCAACGGGCCGCCGCTGTGGAACAGGCGCCCATACCGATGGGCGCGGCGGCCGCACGGAGATGAATCAAAGAGGCGCCAAACGAGACCGCTATACGTTTGCACCGAACCAATCGTCGAATTCGCGCATACCCTGCTCAAAAGATGTGGAAGGCGCATAACCCAGAAGCCTACGGGCCTTTGAGACATCGGCGTTCGTCAGTTCAACATCGCCAGGCTGCGGCGGGTAGTGCTCAATGATCACCTTCTTTCCGGTCACCCTCTCGATAATATCGAGCACCTCGTTCAGTGACACGGTCGAGGAGTTTCCGAGATTGAAGATCTCAAACCCTAACGGTCTATCGATCGCGCTCACGAACCCTTGGGTAAAATCCCGAATAAAGGTGTAGTCTCGACGGGTCTCGCCCGTTCCGAACTTCTTGATCGGCTTACCGTTACGAGCAGCTGACAGAAAGAGCCAAGGAGCCATATCCGGTCGACCACGGGGACCATATACGGTGAAAGGCCGAACCACGTTCACGTTCATCCCATACAGGTGATGATAGGTATGCCCCATAACCTCCGTCGCCTTCTTAGTAGCAGCATACGGGGAGATCGGCCGGTCCGTTGCGGAATCATCCTCCTTGAAGGGGATCTTCGAGGAGTTCCCGTAGACAGATGAGGAGGAAGTGATCACGGTATTCTCGACCTGATAGCGCCGAGCGACCTCCAACAGAGTCAGCGTACCGGTAACGTTAGCACTCGCGTAGATGTAGGGGTCCTCGATGGAGGGACGCACGCCAGCGCGAGCGGCGAGGTGCGCCACATGGGTGATTTGATGCTTTTTGAAAACCTCATCGAGCAAGGGAGCGTTTTCAAGATCACCCTGGGCGAAGGTAAAGCTGCGATTCTTATTGAGAACGTCAACGTTCCGATTTTTGTACTCCACCGGGTAGTAGTCATTCAGATTATCGATTCCAACAACAGAATCACCACGCGCGAGTAACGCCTCTGAGACATGAGAACCGATAAATCCTGCCGCACCGGTAACAAGAACTTTTTTCATGAATGCTTCTATCCCTAAAGAAAAAGCGAACCTCGCACGTGTCCTTAGCTCATGGGGCGTATTTTGGGGGCAAATGGAGGGGAACGCAATGTTGACAACGCTATTCGACCTCAAAAAAGGGGGAACTTGGCAGATTTTATGTTGGAGAATGACCTAGCACAGCGTCACACATGGGCTCTCTTGTCATATTCCGCTGATGAGATCCTCTAACCTCACTGACTCCCCCATGCGCTTACCACGTATCCTCCTCGTACTCGCAACGTACATCTTTCTCCAAGGGTGTATTAAATATACCCCCTCTCGAGAGGAGTTAGAGAACGATCGGGGTAGCGACCCATCACTAACCGCGAACCTCGGTTCGGAGGAGGAGTTCAACGCCTATGAGCGTTCCCTTACGGAACGGCTCCAACGCCTTATTGCAGACCGATCGTACCTGCTTACCGCTAGCCAATCGATCAACGGATACGCGGTGGGACCGGGAGATCTTATCGCGGTCGACGTCTATGGCTTTGGAGATCTTCGCGCGGAAGCCGAGGTGTCCCCCTCAGGAACCCTCTCCCTTCCCCTCATCGGTGAAACGGATGTGAAGGGCCGAGATATATCATCATTAAAGAGGCACCTCACCGGACTCTATAGCCGATACGTTCGCAATCCACGGATAGATGTCTCAATAAAAAACTACCACTCCAATAGGGTCTCTGTGATCGGGGAGGTACAGCGTCCGGGGATGTATCCGCTCCGTCGAAATGGACAACTGATTACGGAGCTGATCTCTGAGGCGGGAGGCAAGAACCAGATGGCAAGCAGCCGGATTATCCTCCTTCCCGCGCCGAAGCTCGACTACATCGCGCAAACAGCCCATCCATCCCATGCACCATTGACACCCAGCGATGCCGGTGTTGGCGTTGAGATCGACATTGAAGCGCTTCTTGGTCGTATCGATCAACGTCCTCTCCTCATTCCGCTCATCGCGGGAGACACCGTAGTTGTTCCTGAGGCGGGAAACTATGAAGTGGACGGCGAGGTTCAGGCGCCCGGTTCATTTAAGCTGACATCAGGCACCTCAGTTATCGGCGCCATCGCCGCAGCGGGAGGCTTCACCTACTCGGCGAATGTGAAACAGGTTGAGGTAATCCGAGATATCGGCGGTGGGCGCAAGGCTCTGGCGACCCTTGACTTAGAGGAGGTAGGACTCCGCGGCGGAAAAGATATCCGCCTTCGCGCCGGGGATCTCGTTCGAGTACCGAGCGAACCGGGTCGATTCTTTGAACGACAGATGGTTGAAGCGCTTAACAGCCTCTTCAACGGAGTGAGCGTCAATCGCCGAACTAACTAAACGAGGGACTCGTACCTGAGTCCAACTTGAACACGCCTTCAGGAGTACACGCAACGATATGAACCCGAATAGCCTTCCGGACAACCTTCCTATTCCACACACCCTCCTTCATCCCGCGCACCTCCAGCAGATCCTTCACGCGACAGTCCATGGCGTGCCGATAACACACGAGGCCCCCCCCTCCTTTGCGCACTATCTGCGCCTGGCACGAAAGCACCTCTCGCTGATCCTATCGACCACGTGCGTGACCACCGCTATTGCGGCGCTTTACTGTATGTTTACCCCTTCGATGTACACGGCCGCCACAACGATAGAGATCAAGGGATACGCCCCTATTTTAGCGACAAGTCAAACTGAAACCCTCTTCGGAAACGACACCCGCAAGATAGAGTATCAAAAGACCACGGTCGCCAAACTAAAGTTAGAGGGGCTCGCCGATCAGGTTTTGGCGAAGGACAAACTCGCTGAGGACCTTGAGGAGTATTGGGACGCTCGTCGCTCGATGCTGGGAAAGGTGCTGGACAATATCCTTCATCCTCTCCAAACGACACCCAGGGCATCCTCTCTGCACAGTCCGGATCCCCTCTTCGTTATGAAACCCGCGGTGGTGGGAAAATACCTTAGCTTGATAGATATAGCGCCCATTCATGAGACAAATCTGGTAAGTATCCAAGCGACTACGGCAATACCTGAGCTCTCTCAGCGATTAGCAAACGCCCACGCGCTCGGCTTCATCGAGCATCTCCAACGGGAGCGACAGGAGGTCATCACCACGAATCTCCAACTCCTGCAGCGACAAGCGCAAGACCTCAAAAATCGGGTAACGACCGCGGAACAGCAGCTCTCATCCTACGCGGCGAACAACAAGATCTTCGCGGTCGGAGACGCCACGGCGCAGATCACCAACTCACGCCAGATCGAGTCCCTCTCATCACTCCTCGCAGAGGCGACCGGAAGACGGATCAAAACCGAGAGTCTCCTCGCCGAGGTGCAAAACAAAAAGGTTGACGACCTCTCCGTCACAGACGATGAAGGTACCCGCCAACTCAGAACCTCACTGCAACAAGCGCAGGCAGAGTACGCAACCCTCGGCAGCAAGGTAACTCCGGCGCACCCATCGATGGTAGAGATCAAAGCGAAGATAGCCTCTCTCACGCACGCGATCGCCGACGACCGCAAGCGCGCCGTGAGAACGATACAAACCCAATTCGCGAATGAGAGGAGCGCCGAAACTCGCCTTAAGGCGCAGATCGATGGCGAAAAGGGCCTCGCGCAAGATATGTCAAAGCAGCTCATCCAGTACAACGTGCTCGCGAAAGAGGCATCCTCGCTGCGGGATCTCTATCAGGCGGTGCTCAAGCAGGTTAAAGAGATCGAGATCAGCGCGTCGAGCGCCGCGTCAAACGTGTTCATAACCGATTACGCCTCACTTCCTACCTCTGCGAGCGCTCCAAAGACGAACCTGATCGTTACCCTTTTCGCGATCCTTGGAATCGCGCTCGGCCTGATCATAGCGCTCGTGCTTGAGGCCTTCGACACCACCCTCAAATCAACAGAGGATGTTCAAGTCGCGCTCGACCTTCCGCTTTTGGGTGCGGTACCGGAATTCAACGAACGGTACGATCTCCTCGCGTCAGAGGAGCGACCAAAATTGCCGAATCTGCAAAAACTCCAGGATGAGACCAGTCCGAAGGCTCCCGGGCCGCGGGATATCACTCTGAGCCCTCCGATCATGTCGGTCGCCGCTCCAAACGACATCGTCTCCGAGGCACTGCGAACGATTCGGGCGGGAATTCTTCTCTCCTCCGCCGACCACCCGCCACGTGTCATTATGATCACGAGCGCCATGAAGGGCGAGGGAAAGACGACCGTACTCTATAACCTAGCGGCGACCCTCGCACAGGCCTCCCACAAAACGATCATGATCGATGGGGACCTCCGGGAACGAGGTCTCACAAAACTTTTCTGTAGAGACCAAACTCCGGCCGGTGTTGGCCTCTCCGACTACCTCGCGGGCCAAGCCGTACTCACGCAGGTAATCCGGCCAACCTCGGTAGCGGATCTCTATATCCTTCCGGCCGGAAATCGGGCTCCGAATCCAGCCGAACTCCTGAGCTCCATAGCGATGCGGGAGCTTGTCGGGGATCTCTCTGATAGCTATGATTTTGTACTTGTGGACTCTCCCCCTATCCTCCCAGTCGCAGATGGACTTACCCTTTCGCGGGTGGTCGATAGCGTTGTGCTTGTGGTGCGAAGCCGCACAACGGAGCGCGATCTCGCGCAGGAATCACGTCGCAGACTCCTCCGTGTTAACGCGCGCATCCTTGGGGTTGTGTTGAACGACCTCGATGTCTCGGCCGATGAGCGGGACAACGTGATGTACGGAGGATATGTCACAGGTGGTGGCGAGAGCGCTTTGACGTAATATCAGACAGATTCTCAAACACCGCGTGAACGCACCCGCCGGGCCGTTCGTCTCAACCTACCTCGAAAGATGAGACCCCACGTATCTCAATTTTGGCCCGAAACATCTCCCGGGAACGTTTCCACGTTCACGTGGAGCCCCTACCGGGCCCCGGAACCACTCACCACAACCCCAACCGTCTTAAGCGCGATCCACATATCAAGAAATACGCTCTTCTTTTTGATGTACAGAATATCAAGAGCGAGCTTCTGGCGATACCCGTCGGTGTACTCCGGGTAACCCTGTATCACCTGCGCCAGACCAGTTAATCCGGCTTTAACGCCAAGTCTTCGATGAAATCCATTAATCTTCTTCTCAAAATTTTTGGCGAGTTCGGGGCGCTCAGGACGGGGACCGATCAGACTCATATCTCCGCGGAGCACGTTCCATACTTGTGGAAGTTCATCGAGACGAGTTTTACGAAGGAACTTGCCAACGCCGGTAACTCGGACGTCATGAAGCTGCGCGATAACAGGTCCGGTCTCACGCTCAGCATCCTGGCGCATCGTCCGGAACTTGCACAACATAAACTCGCGTCCCCCCTCCGTAAGCCGCTTCTGTCGAAAGATCACAGGACCAGGGGAGCTCATTCGAACCGCCACCGCCACACCAATCATGACAGGCGTAAGGCTCACACCAAGAGCGAGAGCTCCCGCGATGTCCACTCCCCGCTTGAGGTAATCGTACCCACTTCTTGGCGAAATGGTCGCGCCACGTAGTGCACAGAAGGGGTCATCGTGGCTTTGAACGAAAGAACGACCCTTCCTCAGATGGAGACGAACAACTGGCTTCATAGATCCTCACATGAACAAAGATGTGTACGCCGATCGCCAGCATCGTCACCCTACCAGCGCGCATCGTCGCGTTCCTCTCACACGGCTAAGCGACCTAGCAATGGTCACACACGCGAGAAAGACGATGCGGTATAAGAGATTCTTACCTTTTATTTCCATGAGAACCTATGCGTGTAGTCATTCTGTATAACACTTCGTGGTATGTATACCTGTTGCGCCGAAACCTGATCGCCATCCTACGTGAAGCGGGATGCGAGGTAATCGTGATGGCCCCACGGGACAACTATACGGAGCGTCTTATCAACCTGGGGGCGCGACATATATCGATCCCGCTTGACCCCGGAAGCACCAATCCTCTTACCGAGCTGCGCGCTTTCAACGCTATTAGACGTGCGCTCAAGATCGTAAACCCTGATGCCGTGCTCTCCTTCACTATCAAATGCAACCTCTATGCGGGGCTCTGCAAGAGGTTCACACCGTTCACCCAAGTGGCAAACATCTCAGGTCTCGGCATCGCTTTCGAACGGCCCGGCCTCATGCGCACGGTGGCGACATCACTCTACAAACTCGCGCTCGCCCCAACCGATCATATCTTCTTTCAGAACGGAGAGGACCTCATGAGCTGCTCACGCGCGAACCTGGTCGCTCGAGAGCGCTCGCGTGTGATACCGGGCTCAGGGGTGGATCTCGCGGCGTTCATACCGACCTCCCGAAAAGCGGGACGCCCAAGAACCTTCCTGATGTTTGGTCGCCTCCTACCGCAGAAAGGGTACGATCTCTACCTGGCAGCGGCGAAACGACTCAAAGAGGAGCTCGGCGACAACGTAGCGTGCCGGGTCCTCGGCTCACCTGATCAGAACCGACCCGAGTCCATCGAACTCTTGAAACGAATTCAGAATGCTCATGCTCAGGGCACCGTGAGGTATCTTCAAAGCAGAGATGACGTGCGCCCGTTACTTAGTGAAAGTGACGTAGTCGTCCTTCCCTCAACCTACAACGAAGGGGTGCCCCGGTCCCTGTTGGAAGCGATGGCCAGCGGGAAGGTGATTATCACAACGGATTGGAAGGGATGTCGCGAAACGGTAGAGCCAGGTCGGAACGGATACCTGATCCCCCCTCACGATGGGGAGTCACTCTATCAATCGATGCGTCACATGGCGACCTGTCCTGAGGCGGAGCTCACTTCATTAGCGCGGGAGAGTAGAAAACGCTCCGAGGAACTCTTCGATGAAAGGATAGTGCTCGAGGCATATCTGAACGCTCTGTCGTTGCACCCCCATCGGGCAACGCGCCGTGCGACCTGATGTCAATGGGGACGGACGCGTAGTGAGGATGCTCACCTCTTAGAGGGACGGTGTGTGTGTGTCGTAAGCGGTGTTGATGAGACTCCTTAACACACAACCCTCTCACACAACGCTTCGCTGTCTTCGCGATAAGCTCGCGACCAGGGGCCAGAGAGAGGAGCGAGTCGCGAGCGGACCGCTCATGAGCCATGATGTGACCCCAACAACGAGGGCAGATAGGATCGAGAGTGAGAGGGTCTGCCATGGGACTAAGCCATACCCCCTCAATGATGGCACAATCCAGTTAAGGCTCACGCCAACCCACAACGCTACCCACATACCGGGAAGGTGGACTCGAACGAGGTCAGCGGTGGAAACCTCAGCAAGTTTACCCGCCAGTCTTGTCATCAAGAGGTAGTTGACCATAACACCGCCCACCACCGCGTAGGCCACCCCTTGCGTTCCATCCATGCGAGCGCCGACGAGTGAGCCAAGAACGATAACCGCGGTGTAGACTCCCTGTCTCGCAGCATACTTGTA
The DNA here is from genome assembly GCA_039799965.1 of Pseudomonadota bacterium. Classification (GTDB taxonomy): domain Bacteria; phylum Bdellovibrionota_C; class UBA2361; order UBA2361; family OMII01; genus OMII01. Next base: position 20,551 of record JBDLRS010000005.1, on the reverse strand, counting down.
GACGTCACCTTTCGAGCGGATCAACACGTCGCTACACTTATACGCGGCGCGAAAGAAAACCCCACACGACAAGACCGTCAGAACGGGAATAATCGGTCTCCACACCTCTCCAAAGAGGACGAGCACGATCTCCTCCGAGAGAAGATTCATGCCGACGCTCACCGGAAGGGCGACGAGCGCCGAGACCTCAAGGGTGCTCAACAGCCCCTTTCGCAACGTTGAAATATGATCCTGCTTCTGCGAAAGCGCCGGAAAGAGAACCCGCTCAAACGCCTGTCCCACGTACATCGCGGGAAGGGTCATCGCCTGATACGCTCTGGTATACATTCCCAGCGCCTCGGCGCCAAGAAGACGACCAACAACGAAGTTATCTCCTTGCAGGGATAAAAAGTTGAGAATCTTTCCGAGACTGAATCCGAAACCGGTCGAAAGTAAGCGCCTTGCTCGAGCCATCGAAAAGCTTCCGTGGAGCGACACCGGTCGTGTCCACACGAAGAGAGCCGCTTTACTCACTCGCATGGTGAGGTTTCCCCCAACGAGCGCCCACACTCCAAGACCAACAAAGCCAAGCGTGACGCCAATTATGACCAATCCGACAATAAACGAGAGGGCCTCGACCTTCACAATCTCCCGGAAACGAAGCTCCCGTTGCAATAAACCATCTGAGACAACGCCAACCCCATCCACGATGAATCCGAGCGAGAGCACGGTGATTATCCGGTTTAGCTCCACTTCGTGAAAAAAGGATGCCGCCAAAGGGGAGATCCCGCACAACACCGCGGCAATCAGACACCCGGAGCCGAGAGATAGGACAACCGCCGTCTTGAGATCGTCCGCGTCAACCTCCGATCGTTGCACGAACGCAGCCCCTACCCCCACCTGGCCCAGCCGCTCGGCGAAGCTCGTAAAGATCAGCGCGATCGCGAACAATCCGAAATCGCGTGGAGGTACTAACCGAGCCATGATCGCCAAGGCTCCAACCCGGAGCCCAACCTGAACGGCGATACCAAGACCAACCCACTGGATGCCATAAAGCACAGAAGAGAGAAACGAACGAGGAGGAGTAATCATGAGGCGGCTACCCTAGCATAGCGTCCTAACGCATTTGCCTAGCCGACATCATCGTGCGGACACGTGGCGTGCGGTTCGGACTGTTTACTAATCTTCCGCTTGGATACCACACAGACGGCCATGTGAAAGATTGGTAATAGTTCACGGAGGCGGGCTAAGAACAAGAATCCGGGAATCATCCTAGATTCGGCAGTTAAGGAGGATGAAAATGATGTAGCTGGCTAAAAGCACGAAGTATTTTGAACTTTTCGAAAGGCGCAACCCTGGCACCGTCAGGGTGAGCACCGAAAATTCAAAAATCGTAAGCATTAATGCGTAGCGTCATACACCGCGATACTCTCATTAATCCCGCGTTGATAACGATCGTTCTGATCATTACGATGATCGCGCTATGTGCGCCCTCTCTAAACTCGTCTCCTTCATCGCCGGAGTGTATAGTGTCCTGGTACTCTCCCTCTTCCTGAGCATCGCCGACCAACCTCTTGGGCGCCTCGGGTATCTCCCGATTAACCCTACCCTCTGCGCAGTAGCGCTCATCGCCCCCTTCGGCCTGGTCGCGCTGATCCGTGACCTCGCGAAGGGTTCGAACGCCCATCTCCTGGCGCCCCTCGTCGCGAACCGCTGGCCCTACGCCGCCTTCTTTTTTATCGCGGCGTGCTCCCTTATGTTTAGCATCCTACCCGGTGCGTTCTGGAGCGAGGGCGGGAAGTGGGTCTTTCTGATCGTGTACGGTTTCTCCATCTCGGTGCTGGCGCTCTATATCCCCCAAGCCGCGTGGTTTTCGAAGCTCTTTCCATACTGTGGTTTGAGCGCTCTCCTCCTTCTTGGCTGGTCGATCTACCTCGACATCTCCTATCCGGGAACCTTCGCTACCCTTGGACAGCGCGCCGCGGGTTTTCCAGGAAACGCCAACTTCGCCGCCCTTGTGGCAGTTATGATCTGTGCCGCAACGCTCGAGTACCGTAGTCAGCAACGGCAGTGGTTGAACGTTATGCTTCTTCTGACGACGGGTTTGATAGTGGTCACAACTATGTCACGAAGCGGCGGATTAAACTTTATCTTCTTACTCGGAATATTCTCCCTCGCCCGTATGGCGGAGAACGGATGGCGGCCGAGAGAGATCATCCGAATCCTCTCCGTGACTGGGTTGCTTGGGAGCATCTGCGCCGGTGTCGCAATAGCAGCGATCATCACTGGTACCATCTCGGAACACTCCCGCCTCGGTCGCCTGATGAGCAATAAACAGGTTGACGACGGCTCAACAGCGAGCCGTCTCTTCGCGGTGCAGGAGTCACTTAAACTGATCAACGACTCGCCACTTGTGGGACACGGTACGGGACACTCGCGCACGATGCGAGAGCTACCTCACAACCTCTACCTGCAGCAGTGGGTTAACAACGGGATTGCAGGCATCCTAGGACTGGTTGCCTTCTTTGGAGTGAGCCTCTTCACCTTCGTCCGAAGGCGATACCGTCCAGGTCAGGCGCTGACACTCGTCGCTATCCTCGGTGGCGTCTTTAGCCACAACATCCTCGACCAGCGATGCTTCTTACTTCTCTTTGGAATTCTTCTCGGGTTGTCGTATCAGACAACGAGGCCAGCCATGGCTAGATACTCGTGGGCCGCGTTGCGAGCCCCGTACACGACACGAGCGTGATCCATAGCCTCAAGCTGTCGGGGTTGGTTGAGCGCGTACTCTAACCCCTTAGCGAGCGCACCCACGTCACCAACAGGCACTAGGGTACCGTATCGGCCTCCACACAGGATCTCAGAGGGCCCGCTCTTACAATCGGTGGCCACTATCGGTGTGCCAAACGCCATCGCCTGAACCAACACGTTCGGCAATCCCTCAAACTCAGAAGCCAACACAAACGCGTCCCCCTTGCTCATGTAGGCGAAGGGATTGTGCTGAAAACCAACTAGGGCGACGTCGTCGCGAAGGTCTAATCGGAGTATCTCAGCCTCGATCTGTGCCCGCATGGACCCCTGACCAAGTATGACAAGGCGAGCGTCCTTCGAGACGCGCAGCTCCGAAAAAGCTTGCAACAGGGTTAGAAAACCTTTGTGCTGCTCAAGACGAGCGGCACTCACGATGATCGGTTTTTCACGTCGCGTAAACCATGGATGATCAACATGGACGTCCCCTTGCCGCAAAACATCATCAGAGATAACGGGCGTCGGAATAACACGAATTCGCTCCTTCATGCGTGGAGCCATGGTGCCTAATTCATCCGCCACTCCTTGAGAGACCGCAATGACGCCGCTGGCGAACTGGTAGAGAAACGGAGCGACCTTGTAGGTAACCCATCGTGAGATAGTACTCTTAGGGCTTGAGAGGGGCGCGTTCGATTCCCGAACAATGGTCGGAACACGGAGGCCTGACAGCAATCGCGCCATCGCGGCGACGACATTAGCGTTCATGATCGTTGAGTAGAGAGCTTCGGGCCGTGTTTTCTTGAGATACGCGACGAGCTTTGGTAGCGCTAAGCTCGTTCGACGGCTCTTGAGATCGATAACCGAGACGCCAGGTGGAATAAGTTGACGGAGTGGACCTTCCATCGTAACGGTAAGAAGATCCACTCGCAGACCAAGCGCGACAAGCTCACCGCAGAAAACGAGCATGGCCCGCTCCGCTCCGCCGCCGTGCATACTTGGGATAAAAACAGCGACACGTCGACTAGGAGTGGACATACCCCTCCTCGCCCGTAAACGCCCCCCACGTGAATGATCGCGATTGTGATATCTGTAATACGCTACTTCTTTGTAGTGCCGTACCACGCGACGGTCTGTTTGAGACCCTGCTCGAGATCAACTTTGGGAGACCACAACAACTTCGCTTTTGCGGCTGAATTGTCGATGCAGCTTCGCATCTGCTCACCTGGCTTCGCCTCTGAGTAGAGGATCTCAGCGGTCGGCGCCGTAAGCGCTCGAAGCCCTTCTGCCAACTGCGTAACCGAGGTCTCTTTAGAGGTTCCGATATTGAATTCACCGACACACCGTGTATCGACAGCTCGCCCCACCGCCTCAGCCACGTCCTCGACGTAGACGAAATCTCGGGTCTGCTTGCCGGTTCCATTTACAGTAATTGACTTACCAGCGAGAAGCCGTTCACAGAAGATCGCGACAACCCCAGCCTCACCGTGAGGATTCTGGCGAGGGCCATAGACGTTAGAGAGTCGCAATGACGTGCTTGTAACACCCCATGTGCGCGACCAGAACTCTAGGTACTCCTCACCAACTCTCTTAGAGAGACCATACACGCTCTCTGGTTTAATGGGATGATCTTCCTTGGCCGGGAACGCTACTTGCTCACCATAAATCGCTCCGCCTGATGAGAGAAACACAACATGCGACCCCTTCCGGTCTTTGAGCGCTGAGAGAATGTTCACCAATCCGGTTACGTTGAGGTCTGTATCCAAAGCCGGCTGATCCATGCTAATTCGCACGGAGACCTGCGCGGCGGCGTGCACAACGAAGTCGGGAGCAAGCCGCTCGACGAGCTCCTTTGCATTGTTTGAGCGAATGTCGGCGACGTGCAAGGTGACGCTCGGCGCATGAGCTAGATTATCTCGGGAACCGCTGGAGAGATCGTCGATGACGTGGACCTCGTGCTTCCGAGCGAGCAACCTATCTATAATGTGAGATCCAATAAATCCCGCGCCACCTGTTACGACCACCTTTGCCATGTTCTATCTTCCTTAAGGTCTGTTGCATCGAGAGGACTATTCCTCTTCACGATTGGTTCCTTTTACTGGATAGCCCGATAGCCTACCTCGACCGTGCGCGGGATGCTAGACCGGATAAAGCTAGCAAGTAACCCGAAATGATGAGAATTGAAGAATGCGCCCTGAGGGATTCGAACCCCCGACCCTCTGGTTCGAAGCCAGATGCTCTATCCAGCTGAGCTAAAGGCGCGCACTGGGACTAGGAGCACGAGGCTACACCATGAGCCGTCTTTTCGTAAAGTCGTTCAGTTCGCAATTCCTCCGGATTATTTCCTCGCGAGGCGCGAGTACCGATAACGACACCATTCCCCTTAACCCTGCCTTTATATTAAGGATTGAACCCTTCCCCAGGAACGAGTAGCGTTATCTTCTTCCATGGGTGGTATGGTAGGTCAGATATCACCGCCCTCGGGCACGACAGGGTGTCGGCAATCATTTTCGTTACGGTATGTTATCAAAGGTCGTCAAAGCCCTTCTCTCCCTCCGCTACGACGTGACCATCACGGGCCTAGATGCCATTACACAGCGCAAAGGGGTTCTCATCATCCCAAACCATCCTGCTGAAATAGACCCGATTATCCTCTCAACGTATCTCTGGGATCTTCTGAAACCTCAGCCTGTCGTCCTTGAGACGATGTACGAGCTCCCCTTCCTTAACCCACTCATGAGATGGGTGCGAGCTATTCCGATGCCGGACATGGAGTTCGACTCGGGGCCGTACAAGCGCCGCCGTATAGAGCGCGCTCTTGATGACGTAAGTGAACGACTTCGGCGTGGGGAGAACGTTCTCATCTATCCGTCAGGACGGCTATCCGTCACAGGAGAGGAACGCCTTGGAGCGGCTTCTGGCGTCCAAACTATCATACGAAACTATCCCGATGTGTTTGTGGCGATGGTGCGAATTAAGGGACTCTACGGGAGCATCTTTTCGAAGGCGTTGACGGGCGGACAGACCCCTGACGTGGCGAGCACCCTCAAGGAGGGGATAAAGATTCTTCTGCAGAACCTCCTCTTCTTGGCGCCGAAACGAAAGGTCACCATCGAGATAGTGGCTAATCCATCGGAGATGCCTCGATACAGCGATCCCCTCAGCCTCAACCGATTCCTCGAAGCATACTACAACTATCCCGCGCCCGAGACCGCTCGGCTCGTTCCTCACCGCTTCTGGGACGAGCAGGTGCCGCCCTTACCCGAGAAAACTGGGGAGAACCACTTGTACGATTCGATTCCCCTTGTGGTGAAGGAGAGGGTCCTTAACCACATAGCGCACATTGGAGCGACTGACGCCTCCAAACTAACGACTGAGACGCAACTCGCCGACGATCTCGGCCTTGACTCTCTAACCGTCGCAGAGCTTCTGCTCTGGCTCGATAGAGAGTTCGCAGCACACGATATTGAACTGAGCGAAATGGTCACCGTGGGCTCCGTTATGAGAGCCGCGGGGGGACAGCTCGGTTCAAAGAAACCCAGGAGGGAGTACCGAGTTCCCGGCGTGTGGTTCACCTCAGCTGAGGAGCGTCCCACCCCGACCCTTCACTCGACGCCAACGATCGCCGAGGCGTTCCTGCTCGCGGCGAATGTGATGGGAGATCTTCCAGCCATCGGCGATGCTCGTTCCGGAGTGCTCTCGTGGAAAGAGGTAAAGCTCCGCGTCATCATACTGGCGCGATATCTTTCAAAGCTTCCAAACACTCATGTAGGACTTCTCTTTCCGGCCTCGGTCGGAGGGTCTCTTGCCGCGATGGCCGCTATCCTTGTCGGAAAGGTCCCGGTATTCCTGAACTGGACCTCTGGCAAGCGCGCGCTGCTGCACGCATGCGAGACAACCAGATTGCAAACGATCCTTTCATCTCAAGCGTTTCTCGATATCGTTCAGACAGATCTTGAGTTCCTCGAGGATAAGTTTCTTTTCCTTGAGACCCTGAGAGAGGAGCTTACGTTGAAGGACAAGATCGCCAGCAAACGATTGGCGGGGGAATCCGTTCCACAGATATTTGAGGCGTTCAACGTCAAGGGACGGTCATCGAAAGATCCCGCGGTGGTGCTGTTCACGAGTGGATCCGAAGCTCTTCCGAAGGGGGTAGTTCTTACACATGAGAACGTACTCTCCAACATTCGGGGCGTCCTGGAGGCCTTTCCACTACGGAATGACGATGTCTTGCTCGGATTCCTGCCAACTTTCCATTCATTTGGATTGACGGTGTGTACCCTCCTTCCTCTCGTTACCGGACTCCGTGTCGCGTACCATCCCAATCCGAACGAGAGCCGAAAGATCGCCAAGACTATCGGTCAGTGGGGGGCTTCGATCATGGCCGGCACCCCAACATTCTTGCGCTCGATTCTACAAGCGGGACAACCGGAGCAGTTTACAACCCTTCGAACCCTCATCTCCGGTGCTGAGCGCGCGCCGCAGGACCTTTTTGAGAAGGCCAAAAACCTCCCCAATCCTGTAGAGATCGTGGAAGGATACGGCATCACAGAGTGCTCGCCGGTGGTCAGTATGAATCGGCCGGGGGAGCCCCGCGTCGGTGTGGGACGTCCTCTTGAGGGAACAATCATCAAGATAGTCAACGCGGCCACCTATGAAGAGCTTCCCCCAGGCGCCGAGGGACTCATCCTGATACAGGGTCCGAGCGTCTTTCCGGGCTACCTTGAGACGAACCTCAATCCGTTCTTGGATCTACACGGCGATCGCTACTATAACTCAGGTGACATAGGGCGCCTTGAGAACGGTTCGCTTGTCATCACAGGGCGCCTTAAGCGTTTCATCAAGATTGCGGGAGAGATGGTGAGCCTTACAGCGGTAGAGGAGGCGCTGCAGAGGCAGATCCCATCTTATGAAGACGCCCCGTCTATCGCGGTGCTTGCCCAAGGTGCAGAGGGAGATGGTCGCCCTAGGCTGACCATGTTTACCAGCTCGCAGACAACCGCTGAAGTGGCGAACAGGATTCTCAGAGACTCGGGATTCCCACATCTGGTGGCGATCTCGAATGTTATCAATTTGAAGGGCCTCCCTGTGCTGGGGAGTGGAAAGACCGATTATCAGGCGCTCAAGGGAATGATCTAGGGTCGGCTGCGCGCCCTCGCCCTTCTCTCAGTCACCGCGCGGACGCAACCTCGCCCTTCTCTCAGTCACCGCGCGGACGCAACTTCCGCTGACCAACTCCGAACTACCTCTCACGGAATCTGCCGGCCGACTGACTTGCATCTGGCTGGGGGCTGGAAAGGCTGGAAAGGGCGGCGGTCCGTGGCGGTATTAAACTTTAGCGAATGGACATGATATATGTCGTATCACCCAAGAATCGAATGTAAGGACATAGCCTCTTTTCAGACCACCCGTTCGCGTAACTCTGAGCTGTGGTTGATAAACAATTCAAAGCTTGAAGAGGCCATACTCGGATACGCAGCGCGTTACGCCACGCGCTATGAGGTCAAGCTCTATGCCCTTGCCATAGAGGGCAATCATATCCACAATACTGCGGGATTCCCCAAGGCTAACCGTGCCTTCTTTATGCGAGACTTCAATTCATCTGTGGCGAGAGCGGTGCCCCGATATCAACCCGAGTATCCTGGTGGTCGCTTTTGGCAGCGCCGCTACTCTGCCGAGTACATCGTGAGCGATCTCGATATTGAGGACCGATTCTTCTACACGGTTCTACAAGCAGTAAACGACGGGCTCGTTGATGATATACGGGATTACCCTGGCTACAACTGCTTTGAGGACGCAATCACCGGGACTGAACGCAAATATAAGGTGGTTCGATGGAAGGAGTATAACGATGCAAGACGTTGGAACCCTTCTGTTTCAATCGATGCGTTTACTGAGCTATGTTCTCTCAGGTACGAGCGGATCCCGGGGTACGAGAAGCTCTCCCAGATAGAGTACGCATTGATGATGCGTAAAAAGCTCAAAGAGCGCACCTCTGAAATTATAAGAGCAAGAAACGGCAAGCCATGTGCTGGTGCGGCATTGCTAAAGAAGACCAAGCTAGGCGCTCGACCCAAGGCAACTAAAACAAGTGGCCCCCGAGACCACAGGCCTCGAGTACATGCGAAATGCCCCGAGAGACGCTCCATCGGAGAAACTTGGTACTTTTCAATATATTTCGACTACAAAGAATGCTCGAAGAGGTATCGAGCCGGAGAAATAGATGTAGTCTTTCCAGCAGGGACCTACAAGCCACCACTCTTTACCGTAGCCTATTGCGGTACAATCGGCTGACCTCACCGGCTTGGGGCATTTATGGGTGCGCTTGCCCGCTGATCACCTTCACTCAAGGCCCCATAGCTAATCCGCCTCCGTTCTTCTCAGTTACCTGAGTCGACAATAAGTCTAACTTTGAGAGGAACGCCTCCTTCGCTGCGTACTTTTGGGGTCAAATTCCGCGCGGTCAATGAGAAATAAATGGGGGAGAAATCTATTTGGTGAAATTGGGCTAAATTCCGCGCGGTGACTGAGAAACTGAATTCCGCGCGGTGACTGAGAAAAAGGTGAAGGTGCTGAGTAGTTACTCTTTAAGATGCTGCCCCACCATTGCCCGAGCCTTTTCAATGAGCGCCGAATCCCCGAATCCAAACTCAGCAAACGTGAGCACCTCACCATCAACATGTACGTGAACCTCAAATCCCTCACGAAAGGGTCGTCGCATAGCAACCGCCTCAAAGGAACGGCCCTCAACCTCGAAGCTTATCGACCACACCTCCTCCATGAGGTCTTACTCCCACTCGATCGTAGCTGGTGGTTTGCTTGAAATGTCGAGCACCACTCGATTTACCCCTCTTACCTCATTCACGATTCTATTGCTCACCCGGCGAAGGAGATCCTCCGGCAGGTAAGCCCAATCAGCAGTCATGCCATCCTCTGAATAGACAGCGCGAAGCGCGATCGTCTCGTCGTAGGTACGACCATCTCCCATCACACCTACACTTCGAACCGGCAACAACACCGCGAAGCTCTGCCATATTCCCGCATACAAGCCCGCCGACCGTATCTCCTCAAGGAATATATAATCAGCATCCTGTAACGTTTTGACACGCTCAGGAGTTATCGCACCCAAGATACGCACCGCGAGCCCTGGCCCGGGGAACGGCTGCCGCTGCAGGATCTCCTGCGGCATATCGAGCTCTTTTCCAAGAAGTCGGACCTCATCCTTAAACAGCTCACGAAACGGCTCAATCAGCTTGAATTCAAGACGCTCAGGCAGCCCTCCTACGTTGTGATGGGTCTTGATCGTGGCCGATGGACCCCGAACTGAGATGCTCTCAATAACATCTGGATACAACGTCCCCTGAACAAGGTGCGTGACACCAGCAAGCGACTTCGCATGCTCCTCAAACACCTCAATGAACACCCGACCGATAATCTTTCGCTTTACCTCTGGGTCCGAGACCCCTTTCAACTCGCCCAGGAATCGAGCGCTCGCATCCACCAACGTGACGTTGAGATCAAGCGCTTTGAGACGTTCCATCACTGATTGGGCCTCGTTCTTGCGCATCAATCCCGTATCAACGAAGAAGCAATGGAGACGCTCCTTGAGCGCTCGAGCCACGAGTACCGCCGCAACCGTCGAGTCCACGCCACCGCTCAAAGCACAAATCGCTTGCGCGGGAGCTGGCACACGTTCGCCGATCCTTCGCACCTGCTGCTCAATGAAATTCTCAGGGGTCCAATCAGCGGAACACTTAGCTTCGTTAAAGACAAAGTTCTTGATCAGGGTCTTCCCCTCAGGCGTGTGCACCACCTCTGGATGGAATTGTAGCGCTGTAATCGGCTTTGAGGTGTGTCGCATTCCAACGATAGGAGCTCCCTTGCTCGAAGCACACGTTACGAATCCCTTCGGGAGCTGCTCAACGTGATCACCGTGACTCATCCAAACGGACAACTGCGTTCCCTTTTTCCATGAATCAAAGATCCCCTGACTTTCCTCAATCGTAACAGTGGATGGCCCGTACTCACGGGCAACACCCCGTCCGAGCGTACCGCCGAAATGGTGCGCCATTAGCTGCATCCCGTAACAGATACCTAACGTAGGAATGTCAAGCGAAAGCCATGCCGGATCAAATTTAGGCGCGTCCTCATCGGTAACACTTGAAGGGCCCCCTGATAGGATCAGCCCTTTAACCTTGGAGAGGTCAACCGTTCCGGGCTCAATTGTACACGGGCGAACCTCACTATAGACGCTAAACTCTCGAACTCGCCGAGCGATAAGTTGGGTGTACTGGGAACCGAAATCAAGGATAAGAATCACAACGACTCCAAGGATATAAAACTGCGTTTACGCGGGAATTGGCCTCTCGATAGGCCCCCTATCATGATTTATTACTTTCGCAGGGTGCAAGAACAAAGTACAGCTAATGCCCTTAGGTATTTTGAGCCGATGAACCCTTTAAGCGAGGAGGCCTGCGGGGACTTGGGCTAACCCTTAGCCGCGGTCCTTTGAGACCGGCGAAAATCCTCAAAGTATCCTGAAGGATAGCTTACGGGATGGTTGTAAGAGCATATGTTCCTGGGAGCCAAGCCAAGGGCGCCTTCCTCACAGGAACCAATACCGCACGGTGATACAGAATGATGAACTGCCGGGAATTGAAATATAACGTGATTAAACGAGCGATAGGAGCGCTCGCCCTCGTCGTATGTAGCGCCGGTGAAGGTGGGGCCGAGTTCATTTTGACGAGAGCCTCCGGTGTGTATCAACACTCAAACGGTGTCGCCAAGGTTGTCCTTGGAACCAAGAACGATGCGCAAGGGATCTTCGTCATGGTCGGGTCCCCTATTCCACCGCAGGAATTCAATCTTGAGACCACTCCCGGAGAAAACGTCAAGCACATCTTCGTGCGTTTCGATGGACAAGCGCAACCACCGACCTATTCCGAGATCGTCATCAACGAGAAGATCTACAAGATCTCCGGAAACCTCACCATCAACTTGGGAACAACATTTGTAGGGATCGACAACAACAACCCCTACCTCACCATCGTAACCGAGGGCGTTACGAATGGAGAGCCCGCCTCCATCATCGGTTTCTCCGGTTTAAACGAGATCGTTAAAGGATCAGGCTCGGTAGCGACCATCCTCGCGGCCAACCAACTCAATCCTGAGGTCGCAAAAGTAATCCTTCCCTACACCGTGGAGAACAGCGAGCTTCTGCTCAACGGCAAACCGGTCACCACGCCTATGATCGGCACCTTCGTACGTCCCGAAAGCGAGTGTCTCAAGCCATCGAGCGTTGTACTCTATAACCGCGATCTGAACAGGATAACGTCCGCCAAGGGAGAGGAGGAGCGCATTAAACTTCTCGGTAAGTTCATGACCGACGCGAAGAGATTGAATCCGCTCGACCAACACCTTGTGCTCAAGGCGGATCGTAAATCGGTCATCCTTCTTAATATCAGCGACAAGAACATTCACGAGATGCATGAAGTTCAGCTCAAATCAGCTCCCCAGCAAATCTGCGTCATAAGCGATATTGTACCGAGGTAGATGGAGATTCCCCTTTTTACCGCCTTTACAAGGGAATTAATCATTTTCACCACCCTCCTCGAACAACAGCTACATCCGAGATAGGGGACCCCGCTTACGCTACCCGTCGTCGCTGATTCGTAATACGACTTCGGCGGCGGAAGAGGATACGCACGTCACTACCCGGGAACGGATAGTGGCGGCGTACCGTGTTTTTAAGGTATCGCTCGTAGTTGAACCGCAACCGCTCAGGATGGTTCACGAACACCGCAAAGGTCGGAGGGTTCGCCGCTACCTGGGTAGCATAGAGCAGCTTAATCGGAATACCACGGTACACAGGAGGGGGCTTCGAATTGAAGGCATCCGTGAATAGTTTGTTTACCTGTCCGGTCGTTAGACGAACCCGAGCGGCCGCGTACACCATCTTCACCTCATCGAATACGGAGAGGCAACGAAGTCCGGTCAACGCTGACACGAAGATCACCGGAGCGTACGCCGCGAACTTGAAGGTCATACGGATCGCATGACGATACTCCTCAGCGATGCGAGGGTCCTTTTCGATAAGATCCCACTTGTTCACCACGATAACGAGGCTCTTCCCCTTCTCGTGCGCGAGACCAACGATACGAGCGTCCTGCTCGGTTGGAATACCTTCAGAGGCGTCGAGAAGGAATACCGCGACATCGCTCTGCGCGAGCGAGCGGAGCGTTCGAATGTTACTGAAACGCTCAACGGTATTATCTTTAACACCAGCCTTCTTTCTAAGACCCGCGGTATCAACGATCTGGAACTTCTGTCCGTTTCGAGTCAACTCGCAGGTGATACTATCACGAGTAGTTCCGGCGATCGGCGAGGTTATCAAGCGATCCTCTCCAAGGAGCCGGTTTACGAAGGTACTCTTTCCGACGTTCGGCTTTCCGATGATCGCTATATTAATCGCCCTATCCGGATCCTCATCCAAACCTGGAAGAGCCGGCTCATCGGCGTTCATATCAGGGATCGCGTTTTGGTCGAGTTCCTCGCTCTCCTCATCCTCAAAACGTACTGGGGTCGCCTCACCCTCGTCCTCGTTTTCTTGATACGCGGCGTCCTTGCCGTCAGCAAGCTCACTTCGCAATCCGGAGGAACCGACGAGCTCCTCCATCTTCCCGAGGAGGTCACGGAGTCCACGACGATGAGCGGCGCTGAGAGGAATAATCTCATCAAGCCCCAATCCGTAGAGCTCGGTCGCTGTCATCGCGGCGGAAGGCTTCTCACACTTATTCGCGACGTAAATGGTTGGCTTCTCCATCTGACGGACGAGGTCCACAACCTCGCTGTCCAGCGGGTGCAATCCGTGAAGACCATCAAACACGACGATTATGAGATCACTCTGCTGCATCGCAAGCGCCGTCTGTTGACGAACCGCCTCATGCAACACGAGGTCCTCCTCTCCCACCAACGCTCCCGTATCGATGAGTGTAAATGGGAAGTCGTGGCGGGTGACGAGTTCGTAGTATCGATCCCGTGTTACACCAGCTTGGTCCTTCACGACCGCCGTTCGTCTTCCGACGATGGCGTTGAAAAGGGTTGATTTACCGACGTTTGTCCGACCGACGATACATACCGTCGGGAGTGAGTTCTGATGTGACATACGATTACTCCGACGACTCCGTTGTTACTTCCTTCACACGCTCTGGCGCTTGCGCCGTATCCTGATTCTCGCTGGGTGGCTTCGCCAAGAAGCGCGCGTCCAGATCATCTCCCCCTTTGAGGTGCGCCAGCGCCTCTTCAGCGGCGTTCTGTTGGGACGCCTTCTTGGTCGCTCCCCTGCCCCGTCCTACCACCTGACCATCGACCTCCACGATCGATACGAAGATAGGTTGATGTTCCGGTCCCTCAACACACTCCAGACGATAGACAGGCGCCTCGCTACCGGAAGCGTGCAGCGCCTCCTGTAGCTCTGTCTTAGGATCGCGTGGATTCACATTCATGAGTCGCACTCCGAGAAGACGCTCAACGCACGCACGCGCTATCTCGTATCCACCTTCTCGGTAGATAGCGCCAACGACGGCCTCAAGCACGTCAGCGAGGATCGATGCTCGATCCGAGCCACCACTCGCGAGCTCACCACGGCTCAACCGAATGAACTTGCCGAGCTCAAGCTCACGAGCTATCTCAGCGAGCGAGGAGGTATTCACGAGTGCGGCTCGCATTTTTGACAGCTCACCTTCACGGGCTTCTGGGTGATGATCAAGGAGGAGGTGCGCGACCACGAGGTCAAACACAGCGTCACCAAGGAACTCCAACCGCTCATAGTCGGTCTTCTCTCCCCGCGCGTGAACTGAGCGGTGTGTCAACGCGCGCTCAAGCCACTGCTTCTCGGTAAAGGTATACTGAACACGGTTCTCTATCTCACTATAGTGCTCTTGTCCGAGTGGCTCAGTGACCGGAGGACGATTCTTGCTCGCATCGTCTCCGCTCTCGGAGGCGACCTTAAGGATTCCAAATCTCATCTGCAAAGCTCCCATGCTGGAAGCCTCACAATCACAAAAGTAGCCATCCGGAGTAGGGAAATGGCTCTCTTTGGTGATTGAGAGGAGTTACATACTACCGGGCGAGTGTACCTGGTCGAGGGGGCCTATTCAACCAAACACAACTGGCTGAACATATTACTTTTTACGAAATTAAAGAGGTAGCAACAAAGACGAGGTCAGACATTGGAAGTGAACCATCTACCAGTGAACCTAGATTCGGCAGTTAAGGAGGATGAAAATGATGCAGCGGGCTAAAAGCACGAAGGAGTTTGAACTTTTCGGAACATTTCATCAAGCTCGTCGATGCAGCAACGTACTGAGACCGCCTGTGCGCATCACCTACTTCGCAATCCGCCCACCCGCCAAGAGCTCCTCATTCTGAAGGTCATACACGACCGCGGCCTGTCCCGGTGAGATGGCGGCCCACTCATCGTGCCACGTGAACGAACACGTATCTTTATCGAGCACCTTCATGCGCGCACGTACGCCGTGATGACGGGAGCGGACCTGCACGATGATGTCGAGCTCAAAGCTGGACTCCCCTACCCCGATCCGCTTGATGAGCCGCGGATTGACCCAGTGCATCTCGCGGACGGTGAAGCTCTCGCGCTTGAGGTCATCTCTTGAACCGAGGATGACGCGATGGCTGGAGGGATCGAGATCGATCACGTAGAGGGGCTCGGAGAGTCCTCCGATGTTGAGTCCTTTGCGTTGGCCAACGGTGAAACGATGGACCCCCTCGTGCTCTCCGATCTTGGTGCCGTCTTTAAGAACGAAGTCTCCCCTCTGGCGACGACCACCGATCTTCGCCACGAAGTCCTGAACACTTCCGGCGACGAAACAGATATCTTGGCTCTCAGGCTTATCAGCGGTCACGAGCCCCACCTCACGCGCGATCTCTCGGATCTGAGACTTCGTGTAATCGCCGATCGGGAAGATCGTCTTCCCAAGTTCGTCCTGACGACAGGTATAGAGGAAGTAGCTTTGATCCTTATCACGATCAACGCCGCGTAAGAGATGAAATCCATCTGCGGACTCAAGAATGCGCGCGTAGTGCCCCGTTGCGATGTGCGAACACCCGAAGCTTAATGCGCGCTCGCGGAGCTCTCGGAACTTAACTCGACTATTACAATCGATACACGGATTCGGCGTCATGCCGAGTTGGTAGGTCTCAACGAAGCGATTAATAACCTCCCTCTCGAAATAGGCCTCGAAATCGACGACGTAGTAGGGCATATCGAGCTTCGCTGCGACACGTCGCGCGTCATTAAAATCTGCGGGGGAACAACACGTTGCCTTACTGTTATCGGAGCAACTCTTCTTGTAGTCCCACACCTGCATCGAGACCCCAACAAGCTGAGCGCCCGTCTTTGCGAGGAGATACGCCGCAACCGATGAATCCACACCACCAGACATGGCGACCACGATAGACCTATCGGTCATAGATTTTGGCGTTATCTTTTCGGCGACTTCACTCGACATACGTCCCTCGATGACCATTCCTCATGACCTGACGCATGCGCGTTACCGCGTTCGTGAGTGCACGCACGACACGAGGTACCATCTCAAGCGAGAGGTCCGCTCGGAAACTTACTCGAATCGTTGAGCGTGTCCGTTCCTCTTCCTGTCCCATCGCCATGAGGACGTGCGATGGCTCCGGCTTACCCGACGTACATGCGGCACCCGAGGAGATAAGTATACGCTCAAGATCCATCGCGACGATGAGATCATCCGCGCGAACACCAGGAATGAACACACTTGAGGTATTAGGAAGTCGCGCAACCCCTCTGCCATTAATCGCGACATCAGGAAGCGCGTGCATAAGCTGCTCTTCAAATGCATCTCGCAACGCAGACATCCTCTCACATCGCGCCGGAAGGTCAGCCGTCATCATCTCGGCGACCGCTCCAAAGAGAGCGACTCCAAAAATATTCTCCGTTCCGCCGCGAAGCTTACCCTCCTGCGAACCACCGAGAAGAAGAGGCTCGATATGGACACCGTCACGAATACACAACGCGCCGGTTCCTGGAAGCGCTCCGATCTTATGTGCCGAGAGAGTGAGGAGGTCGACGCCGAGATCCTTCATTGAGAGGGATCCCTTTCCAAGGAGCTGCGCAGCATCGGTGTGAATAAGCGCGCGTGGCGCGATCTCGCGAACCTTGGAGACGATAGCGGGGATAGGATTAAGAACGCCGGTCTCATTATTGGCGGCCATGACCGAGACGAGCGCCGTATCCGGTGTCACCACCGCGGCGACCGACTCGGCCGTGATAACCCCATCGCCGTTCGGCGATACAAAGGTAACAGCTCTCCCTCGTAACGCGATTCGTCGTAACGGTTGAAGAACGCAGTGATGCTCTGTGGATGCCGAGACGATGGCGCCGGTCCGGCCAGCGACAGCCGCTACGACCGTGTTGTTCGCCTCGGTAGCGCCAGATGTGAATACGAGGATATCCCTGTTCCCTGCTCCAATCACTCGCTTTATTGAGGCTCGCGCCTCCTCTAAAGCCGCCCTCGCCCGCTGGCCACCCCGGTGAAGGGAGCTCGGATTACCCAACGACTCCAGACACGAGGAGATAACCCCGCGAATTCTCTCATCAGGCGCATACGTAGCGTTGGCGTCGCAATCGATAATCACGGCTAAAAAGCCTCATTTTATTGTGGGATTTCGGGGTCTGCCGACCGTCTAGATGAGGTAACTTACAATGGATGGTCGCATTACGCAAAGCATCGGAGTGGTAGGCGCCCAGGTGTTGAACAGCCAGTTTGCGGCGAATCAGGTCCGTGCGACCCAGGTGGCGCAGCAGGCGGGAGTTCACGCGAGGGACAATAAAGCCAGAGCGAGCCAAAGCGCCACTACGGTTAGCGCAAACGATAAGGAGCGCTCTATAGACCAAGAGGGTCGCGTTGAAGGAGCCTTTGCCGACCAAGAGATCAATGACGGATCTCATGACGGCAAAGCTCCAGTTCAACGGCTGAACCGGGTAGCGTAATCCGATTGCAGACGAAACATTTAAAGGAAACAACCGATTCGTCACCCGATGTCGTGGCGCTACACCGTTCTATCAATGCTGATCCTTCTCTCATTCGGTGCACTGAGGGTCCCTCCGCTCTTTACGCCTCCACTCAGAGTGGATCCTTCATGGCTCATCCCACCATCTCATGAGGAGCCCGAGGGGCGCTTGGCGATGGGGCACGATCTAGCCTTCCAGTGCGCCGACGTATGGAGCCTGGAGCTGATTAAGGGGGTCTCTGATACTATCGCCTTTGAACTCCTCGATAAACGGCTGACCATTATTCGCGCGGCGTACAACGGTACACCGCTGGAGGCCATCCAAAAGGCACGAGGAATCGGGGAAAAAACAGGAGAAAGAATCCTCTCCTACCTGAACCTCACCGAGGGGTGCGAGCGACACGAGCGATTCGAGGTGTGGCGTGACCGTCCCTAGCTTGGCGGTGAACAAAGGTTCCGTCGTGCAGCTCCAACGAAGTTCCATTTGAACTATCGAAAAGCCCAACAGGAGATCATGTGTCACTACCCTGCTAGTGCCTCTTCATGACCTCCCTTACTCGCCATAGATGATCACCTCGTCTCGACGCCAGATACCGAAGAGAATGGATTCCCTTCTGCTGTCGCAACCGTGAACGGTGGTCATTCCATGCTCCTTCGCGATATCACCGATAGCGCGTGAATCCCATTCTGCGCCGATGTCTACGCGGGTGGTCGGAATCTCAACACGCTTGGAACTCCCTGAAGCGGACCTGCCTCCGAGCGTTGTACTTCGAAGATCCTTGCACAGAGGTTGTGTGGTATCTGTGTACACGATGCCACGGTTGATCACTGCGCAACCGGAGAGCGTTACTGCGACTACCATCGTGACAAGCTTCATCACCACACCCCCATCCCGATGATGATTAATCACCGTACACGATCGTGTCGCGTCGGATGTATGCTCCAAAGAGGTAGCTCTCAATCCCCATGTCCATGTGATTGATAGTCGTGACGCCGCCGTTTTCGGCGGCTTGCTTAACGCCCGCATCGCCCCACGCGACGAGCCACAGAACGGAATAATTCGAGGCGACACCCACCTTCTTGCCAAGCTCGGTCTTCCAGAGGTCATCATCAAGGGGAACGCGGATGTTGCTGTACACGCATCCTGAGAGGAGACTCATTACAGAGACACAAAAGAGAAGTTTTTTCATACAGAGCACCTTACGAGCGCAGACTGAACGATTCTTACCTCTTGTAGCTGAGGGAACAAGCTCCGTAATCACCTATGCGCGTCTGTCCCCGAACGGTCCCAGCCCATGCCTTATTACCAAGCGTTTTCAGCAAGTTACTATATCCTACCACTCAGAACTCACGTAATTCTCCACTCCTGCCGATAACGGACCATGAGGGAGCTATGGAAAAGGGAGAAACAGAGCACCGAGGTTCTGAGGCCGCCACTACGCCTACGGAGTGCGCTCCTCTGGCCAACTCTTATGCCCGGTCCGGGCCTGATGAGCTTCTGAGCGAGGCTACCAGGCGTGAGCAGAGGTTCGTAGCTGAGTTCCTCTCCTCACTACTCGCCACCGATCCAGCAAAGGCCCGTTCCTTTATCGATACCTATGAAGCGGCAACTGACCTCGTTACGGCGATTGATACACTGCTTGTAAGGCACGCTGAGAAATGCGGATTCGATCGCGACGAGGCGTTCAACCGATTCGTAGAGCGTCCATTCCGGGATGCCTTCAATGAAGTGCACCACGCAGCGGAGAAATTAGCGTCTCTCTACTTTCTGGAACATGAGAAAACCAGAAACGAAACGAAATTCGCGGCTGTCGTAGGGGGCGTAAAGGAGTTTATCGATCTCATGCTCCAGGCGCAGCGCGAAGGAAATATCTCGCAGGATCTTCTGGCGAACGACGCCTTCAAACTAATCGCCCAAAATATCACCGCCATCTCACTCCAAGATCGAGGAAGCGATATAACCACAATAGTGGAACTCGACGCGCATCACCTTATGGAGGAGGAACTCCACGGGTGTATGCAACTCGCAGACGCTCTTGTTGAGCAGGGGGGCGCGGTCTCCGCCATGGATAAGCTTCTCCTCCACCAAAGCGCTGTGTATCACCGAGTCGGTCTCATGATCCCTCCGGTGCTTGAGGCGATATGCCAAAAAGGAATGCAGGGAGACCACCTCGGCATTCCCATGTTGACCGCGCAGTATCTGCGGAGTCAGTACGACGCCCCGCAATCGGTTTGGTCACGTGTCTTCCCAGCCCATGAGTTCGACCTGATCCATCGAGCGGTGCTGTATCAGGATAAGGCCACTGAGGCCCCCTCTGATATGGTGCTCCAGGTCACCCCCGTTTCCGATGGCGCAACTCGCAAGCACAACATCGAGGTTATCGTCCGAATAGCTCACAAATCAGACGAGCAGTCCGACTCGTAGCAACCTCTGCACGTCGAGCTTGTGAACAACGTGCTTTTCTTGGCTCATCGTGGATTGGAGTGGGTACCAACGAGCACAGAGGCAACGTAAGTCATTGTTTTTGGCTATAAATAGCGCCTTTCCACGTGAACGTGCTCGTGCACGTAAACGTTAACGTACCCGAACGAGCAACTTTATCTCTTCGCTGCCGAACTAGCAGGGTAGTAAAAAAGGTTTCCGGAGTGAGCATTTTGAGAGTTTTGACGAAACGAGGCGGAGACGACGAAAAAACCGGAGGCGTATCCACTGAGATACGTTGAGGATCTTTTCGACGGCTCCAACGAAGTTGCAGTCAAACTATCG
>JBDLRS010000004.1:0-57819 GCA_039799965.1 Pseudomonadota bacterium | reverse complement strand
ATTGAAAAGACAATCCAACTCATGATACCTACCATACGTCGCTTCGCTCCGATCGGCTCATATCGGAATAAGTGATCGGTTCATTTCGGAATCGGTGATCGGCAGCGTCGGAATGCGCACTATTTGGCGGCCTGAAAAATCAAACGCCCCCTTCTGCCCTTGTTACTCGGCGTGGAAATGAGGGGGACGGTGGTCATCGTAGTACATCTCAACTGGAGTCGGTTATGTGGGATCGCGCTAGCCAAAACTGGGCTCAGGTATGTGGGACGCAACAGCCAACCGATTAAACAATCTAGAGCAGAAATATGACTCGCAGTTCAAGGTCGTTTTCGACGCAATCCGACAGCTCATGAGCGAAACGACCCAGGTGCCGCCTAAGAGGAGGATCGGATTTTAGAATTTCTGGGGACCGCATTTCCCAAACGAGCTCGCAGAGACGAAACCGACAAGGTGGAAAGAAAAAATCCCGTGGTTGGTACCAGCGCATCCACAAATGGTCGATCCGAACCAATCACGAGGAACACTAAGACCATCGTCACGTAGGTAATTCCGGTAATGGAAAAGATCCGAACACGGCCCGTTTCCCATGCCTTATCCGACTCCACTCGAAGATTACGATTGCGAATGTCGACAAGCTCGCCGTCAACGACAGAGAGTCGCCTTTGGAGCTTGATCAGATCTATGGAATCCTGGTGGGAGTTCGTGTCGCTCATGGAGACTTCAATTTATGGGCTAACGTTTACGAGCAGGGGACACCTGCAGCGCCAGCGGAAGGGGGTCCCGCTGCCTCTAATTGTTAACCACTTTTTGTCTCAGTCTTACTCTCCCTCTTGTACTCCTTGAAGCCAAGCTGCGAGTAAAAATATACTACACGAGGATCGTTCGTTGAGCGCGTGGAAAGCCAAATCCGACTAACTCGCGAGGAGAATAGGTTCTCTGCAAGCTCCCAGAGAGCTTGCCCTCCATAGCCCCGACCACGGTAGTCCGGGTAAAACCCAAAATCCGAGACCTCGACATTAAGGCCATCATCCGACACAAGAAGATAATATCCAACTTCTTGTCCCCCGCCGGAGACAAATACCCCGAACTGAGTATGCGGGTGCGCTAGTTCGGCCTCAATGGTCTGCCGGTCGTTAATACGCGGACGCAAATGCCAGTTCCACTCGCGCCCGACTTCATCGTGATAACCGCGATACCGCTCGTACGATGGATTCTGCTCGACTCTGCGCTCTGGCAAATCTCCACGCTCCGGTTTGCGAAGATCCCCTGGAGAGAGCTCCATGAAGATCTTCTCAAAGCTTACGGTATCGTTCCTCTTGTGATTAGTCTCAATCATGATTGGTTAACATGGTACTGAGCAGATCTGTTGATCTACCCATCGTAAGCTCCATCACTCAGGATATCTGATTTCAGCCTGCCTGCGCAACGCCATCATTTTGCTATTTATTCCAAGAGGTTGCTTCAAAAGGCGTCAATCGGGCCAGTCCGGTGTTCCTCCCTTTTCGGGTAGATCACCAGATCCGTTGAACCCTCAGCTGAGAATCTCACAACTTCTCTGCGATTTTCTCGATAATCAAAGCCTGGAGGCTGCTCGGAGGCGAGACGGCCTGTTCGCAGTTAAATAACTTCTCTTGATTATCGTATATACGGTATTATGTTCTCATGGGACTCCTCAAAGGCTGTGGTCAACCAGCTCAAGCACAAGGTCTCTTTCAAAGAAGCCACGTCTGTGTTTGCAGATCCACAGGCCCTCGAGGGACCTGACGTCAAGCACTCCCAACTAGAGGATAGACGATTTATAGTTGGGATATCTGACGGAGGAAGAGTTCTGACCGTGGTATTTACCATAAGGAGGCACCGTAGTGGCAACGAAACGATCCGGGTCATTAGCGCGAGGCAAGCATCCCGCAAAGAGAGGAAGGCCTATGCCCGACAGGAAGATTGATTTCTCTGACATTCCTGAAATATCGGACCAGCAACTCAAAAGTGCTCGACGAGTTGGACGCCCCCCTACGGGTCGAGCTAAGCAACTTATAGCCTTGCGAGTATCCCCAGCTCTGCTTGCTAAATTGAAGAGAATGGCGAAACGAAATAAAATGCCCTACCAGACCCTAATCCATGAGCTTTTAGAAAAGGCTGCTTTGAGGGGATAACGCTTAGGCCACCTGTTTCGGCCGGCAGGACGAAATCTGGGTGGGCGATTTGGTTATCTTCCCTCAACTACTAGCCTTATTCAAGCAACTTGACTAGGTGTAGCTTTAAAGCTACTCTTTGTCTATGAAACAGACGATAGTCATCTATGAACATAAGAAAGGGCGGAGCCTCTTTCTTGAGTGGCTATTGGGTCTCCGAGACATTAGGGCAAGAGCGATCATCCGGGCCCGGATTAATAGACTTGAGCTTGGCAACTTTGGAGATTGCAAAAGTGTAGGAGGAGGCGTTCTAGAGCTACGGATTGCCTTCGGGCCCGGATACCGAGTTTATCTTGGACGTGACGGGAACACTATCGTAGTGCTGCTCTGTGGTGGAGATAAGAGTTCTCAATCGAAAGACGTGAGCAACGCTAAAATACTTTGGAAGGAGTACAAAGATGCCAGTAAAAAACTATAGAACCGAACTGCTGAAACAGCTGAAGAACCCGGCAGAAGCGGCTGAGTATCTCAATGCCTGCATGAACGATTCCGAAGAGGTGTTTTTACTCGCTTTGCGCGACGTCGTCGAGGCAAGCGGTGGAATGGCCAACATCGCCAAAAAAACCGATTTGAATCGGGAGAATCTCTACCGCAGTCTTTCAAAGAAGGGCAATCCAAAACTCTCCAGTCTATCGTCAATTTTGGAGGCAGTTGGAATTAAGCTCTATTTCGCTCCGACTAAGCGGCGAAAGAGAGCCGCGTAACACTAAGCACTAGTTTGTCCGCCATACAAACTTTCCATGTGAGATGATCTTCAGCGCCAGCTCTCCCTGGAGGGTGCCGTGCTCATCAAAGCGGTATCTCTCTATTATTGCCTTCCTCACGCACTCAGGAGTTTTTTCCTTGCACTGCTGCAAACCGAACATGAGGATCTCTGACGCAAGCCTAGGATAGTGATGCAGGGCCTCTCCTTCAATTTTCGGATATGAGAGGATGAGATCTTCACCGCTCTTGCCAACAGCGGTAAGCACATCGTCGGACTGTGCTGAGTACACGCTCATGAGACGGAGTCCTGTGACGCCCATGTTCGCTAATTGTCGCACAATCCCATGCATGAGGGGGGAGGCGTCAGGAATATAGAGGGTATCAGGTGACAGCTTCTTAATTTGTGTTGCTATCGTTCGTAATGCTGATGCATCAGGGCTTGAGTACACCAACGTATCGAGCACCTGCCCCTGAAAAGCCTTTTTAAAAGCTGCCTCATGGGCCCGACTGAAGTCGTTTTCAAGGAACACAATAACAACTTTGCGAGCTCCGAGCCGATAGGCTTCCTTCGCATTAAACGTTGATTCCGTTTCGATTGACGGTTGAACAGAAAACATGCGACTACCAGAGAGTGGGAAAACCCTTTCAGGCGCGCTACTGCCGAGAATCGCCAGCCCCCCTGACTTATCCAACAGGGAAGCAACCGCAATCTGAGGTGACCCGCACCATGGGCCTAAAAAAAAGCTCAGCTTGTCCGCTGCCCTTAATTTATGAAATGCGCTCACAGCCGAGCGGGGATTACACCCTTCGTCTTCGTATACGAATTTGACTGAATCGATCTTTTTTGATTCGAGCCCCTCCCGCACTTTCTCACCATAACGAGCGAAATCACCTGTCATGGGAAGAATAACGCCGACCGTTTCGGGAGGCTGCGCGTGTACTGCCGTCCACGCACAAACAGCTAAACTGGCTAGAAATACTTTGATTACAAATCGTTTCATGGTGACAAAGATAACATAGTATTGAGCAGATCCGCCGATCTATCCTTTCTTCAAACCTCGCCGAGTATATCTCATTCGCCAGCCACTTCTTAAAATTGTTATTTCTCCCGCCTATCCAAGTACTTATGGATCTTCCTGCGAATTCCTGCTGTCTGGTGATCTACCCAAGAAAGGTAGATCACCAGATCTGGAGATCTCGGCCAGAAGTCACGAAACTTCCTTCCGCTCGTAGCGATATAGTTGCCATGCAGACCACTAACACCAATCCTCCGAAGCTGCTCGCTGTAGTACGCCAACGCATTCGACTGAGACATCTGAGCTACACTACCGAGAAGTCCTACATCGGGTGGATTCAACGCTTTGTGCGATTTCATGGGCGTAGACACCCGAGAGAGATGGGCGAAGCGGAGATAGTGAGCTTCTTGTCATATTTGGTGATCGAGGGGAAGTTCTGCGGCAGCTCCAATCGAAACCTCAGAAATAGTTGATAGCGTGTTTGCTCTACGGCGCCGGTCTCCGTCTCTCAGAGGCTCTTCGTCTGAGAGTCAAGGATGTCGACTTCGGACAGCACATAATTGTCATTCGTGATGCAAAAGGTAAAAAGGACAGAGTCGTTCCTCTTCCGAAAAGGCTCATCAAATATCTACACAAACAGCTCGAACACTCCCGCAAAACAAATCAAAACGATCTCGCCACCGGGTTCGGCCGAGTTTCTCTACCTTATGATATACACCCATGTGGCGAAGTCTCCAGTGCCGCGAGTAGTCAGTCCTATTGATGAACTGTGACAAGAGGGATCTACTCGTACCTCAAAGCATTCAACGTCTCAATCCGCGAAGCCCTCCAGGCTGGCCCCACTCCAAATGCTACACCGACCACGTAGGTGAGCACGAGCGCTCCCCCAACGCCGAGAAAGCCGCTCAACATCGAGAGCGCGACGGCCTCTGCTACGAACTGCTGAAAGATATCGCGGCGGCGCGATCCTACTGTGCGGCGGATGCCTATCTCCTGAGTTCGCTCTACGACGGTCACCCACATGATGTTCATGATGCCGATCCCACCCACTATCATCGAGATAGCGGCGATGGCCGCGAGCACGTAGGTCAACATAGAGCTACAGAAGTTCCGGCGGTTCCTGACGCAGTTATCCAGGAAGCCTAGGATGATAAGGGCGGACGTCTAATCCTGCGATGCTCTTCGGTCAGCTAGAAAGCTGCTGCCCTTCAGGCAGCCGACCATTATGTATATAATTTGATCTTTGACCATTGGTTTTCAATCCCCTCCGAAGGAGGGTTTGGATCCTTGATACGTGGTACTTTGATCGAAAAATTTTCTACTTTAGCTGCCTTCACCGGTCTGCTACCCCTGGTTAACTACAACAAGGGTCTTGTGCCCCTTTCATCACCAACTCGCGATAGGGCGCCCACTCCGGCTCGTTCGCGAATACCCACCGGTAGTACTCCTTCATCTGGAGCCACTCCGCCGCTGGCTCATCAACGATAACGGTGCAGCGACGGTGCATCTGAAGCGCGCTCGCGGTGACTACCGCGGTCATCGGGCCTTCGACCGCTTTAAGAATTATCTCCGCTTTGCTCGACCCTGTCGCGAGAAGGATCGCCCAGCGGCTCTCAAGTACGGTGCCCACTCCCATCGTTATAGCGCGTGTCGGTACCTCATCGAGGGATCCGAACGCTGGTGAATTTTGTCTCCGAGTTTCTGGAGTAAGAGCTTTTGGGCGGGTTCGTGAAGCAAGTGAGGAGAGGGGCTCATTGAACGCCAGGTGTCCATTCAAGCCGATACCCAGAAGTTGTAGATCTATACCACCCGCAGCCACGATAGCTCTCTCGTATCGCTCGCACTCCGCATCGAGATCGGCCGCCATACCGTCTGGAAGATGTGTGTTCTCCCTCTTGATAGTAACCTTGGAGAAGAGGTCTCGCTCCATACATGCGCGGAATGATTGGGGGTGGATTATCGGTAGGCCGATATATTCATCGAGATTAAAAGTAGTTACCCCTGAGAAGTCGAGGCCGGCCTCCTTGTGAAGCTGTGCGAGTCGAGCGTACACACCCTCCGGTGTTTTTCCGGTCGCCATTCCAAGGACGGCGTTCGGCTTGGTCTTCACGGTGTCAGCGATGAGCTGTGCGGCAAGGTGGTTTGCGCGTTCGGCTGTTGGGCAGATAATCACTTCCATGGCGCGGAGTATAACGGGAAGAGAGCCGCAGAGCGAGTTTTTCCGTTGTGGCGATTTGCACGGGTAGGCGCACGTTTGCGTGTGCGTTGGTGCTGTTGCGTTCGTTACAAGGTGGATTCGAGCAAGAGCGCCGCGCCCTGAAGGGGGACGGAGATATCCCCGCCATTCGGCAGCTCGACCGGATGCACTAGAACTATCTCGACCTCATGGCCGGGGAGCGTGATCCGCTTGATGCACCGCTGCATGGTATCGAAGTAGTTGGGGAAGTAGCGAGCCATGGAGCTATCGAGCGATATGCGCGCCTTGTTCTCTCCGGCTCGAAGCTGAGTAACGACGGAGAGGTAGGTCATGACGCCAGCTAGGGTGGCGGCGCGTTTAACAAGGGACCGAGTGAGTGAACGAAGAGCTTCGATCGACGCCATCGGGAACGAATCGAAGATATGCGCGGAGTCAGTGAGGAGATCGCAGAGCGCGCGGTTGTTGATAGCAAGCGACCCGTCCGCAAGTGCAGCGGCTATCGGTTGTAGCTCTTTGCCCTCTGGGAGACGTGAGCCGGCGAGTATGTTCGCCTTTACTATAGTCGGGAACCAGTTGCCGGCGCTCAATTCCTCAAGGGATATGGAAGAGAGCCCGCGGCTTCTCGCGAATTCCTTGTCCCCCTCTGAGAGCATCGAGTCGGGAAGCATGAGCATCCCCCCTAACTCTGAGTTAAAGAGTTCATCCTTGTCACTCTTTGATGTCCCCACGAGTGTGCAGTTACCACCCGAGGACATCACAACGCCGGCGTGCGCTCCAGGGGTCGCGAAGAGGGTGAAGAGGGTGTCGTTTCCTAGGATCATGAGCTCAGGCGTAATGCCGGCGTTCGTAAACTCGGCGAGAAGGAGCGCTCCTATGTCGTCGCCGTTATGCAGTCCTTGAAGGAACCATTCCCCCTTGCGATATCCGCCGCTTTGAAAGCCGTGAACTATACCGGTGACTCCGGTCGTTTTACCGGTGGAGAAGCGCTCGGTCTTGACCTGATTAGACCAGATAACCCCGACACGCAGGGGAAGCCCACTCGTACGCAGTGATGGTAGTGAGGCAACGAGTTCGCGTACGAGTACACGAAAAAATCCTTGAAGAAGGGGAAGTGATGAATCCCGTCGTGGCTCGAACCAATCGTTGAGGTGATCAAAGAGGAGCGACCATTCCCCGTTAGCGTTTTTTGTGGCCACCTTCGTGTGCGAGCCTCCCATATCAAGGACGATGATCTGGTGAGGCGTGGCTGGCTTTGATGATGAACGACGGGAGAGGCTACCCGTATCCCAGGCGCAGCACGGCCGCGTGCCAGTTGGAGCGTTCGACACGAACTGCTCGCCGAGAGAGACGATCTGATCGAGGTTTTCTTCGACGCGGTGAATGTCGAGACTGATTTCGAGAGAGGACCTAAGGGTGGGTGCTGATTCGCTCATAAGGAGGGGAGTCTAGACAAAGGTTATGGGGTATTCAAGACGGGACGAGCTCAATGAGAGCCAGTTTGAGGGGTGGCGTAGGGGCAGGGGCGCAGACCTTTCGGTAACTACATGTTCCCAACCGCGTCAGTATTCGGTATACCAGGGAACCGCTATTGTTAAAGTCAGGTCCGAAGTCGGACGGTTTCCGGAGAGGTCTCTATGTCGCATATCCTCAAGAGCATTCCCAAGGGAGAAAAGGTTGGTTTGGCTTTCTCAGGAGGGTTGGACACGAGTGTGGCGGTGGCGTGGATGCGCGAAAAGGGCGCGGTTCCTTACTCGTACACCGCGCACTTGGCGCAACCTGACGAGACTGAGGTTGAGTCGATTCCAGAGCGGGCATTAACGTATGGGGCGGAGAAAGCCCGTCTTGTTGATTGCCGCGCGGATCTCGCTCGAGAGGGGCTTCTCGCTCTCATGTGCGGAGCGTTTCACATAACCACCGCTGGAAAGACCTACTTCAACACCACCCCGCTGGGTCGCGCCGTGACCGGCACTAAGTTGGTGGCCGCTATGGCTGAGGACGGAGTTAATATCTGGGGTGATGGAAGCACCTATAAGGGGAACGACATCGAGCGGTTCTATCGCTACGGACTACTGGTTAACCCAAACCTTAAGATCTACAAGCCTTGGTTAGATGAGACCTTCATCAGCGAGCTTGGTGGTCGTAAGGAGATGAGTGAGTACCTCGTGGCGCGTAAGCTTCCATACCGCGCTTCAACCGAGAAGGCGTACTCAACCGATTCCAATATGTGGGGCGCCACCCATGAAGCGAAGAAGCTTGAGAGCTTGAATGAGAATGAATACCTCGTTGAGCCGATTATGGGGGTGAAGTCGTGGGACTCCTCGGTAGAGGTAAGGCCCGAGGTTGTGAAGATCTCCTTTGTCGAGGGTTTTCCGACTGCATTGAACGGCAAGGAGTATAAAGATCAGGTCGAGCTCGTTCTTGAGGCGAACAAGATCGGTGGTCGCCACGGCCTTGGCCTCTCAGACCAGATCGAGAATCGCATCATCGAGGCGAAGAGCCGCGGAATATACGAGGCTCCTGGTATCAAGCTCCTCCACATCGCCTACGAGCGCTTGCTCTCTGGCATTCACAACGAGGGTTCGCTTGAGCAGTATCGAGTCTCCGGCTTCAAGCTTGGCAGGCTTTTGTATGAGGGTCGTTGGTTCGATCCGCAGGCGATGATGATCCGGGAGTCGCTCGTTCGATGGATCGGCAAGGCTGTCACCGGAACGGTAACCCTTGAGCTTCGTCGTGGTGACGATTATTCGATCGTGAACACCGAGAGTCCGAACCTGACCTACCATCCAGAGCGATTGACGATGGAGCGTGGTGGTGAAGGATTCACAGCGCACGATCGAATCGGGCAGCTCTCGTTGCGTAACCTCGATATCGCAGATACTCGCACCAAGTTCGGTGTATACCGAAGCGCGGGCGTTATCAGCGGAGCCGCTTCGTTAACAGAGCTTCTTGACGAAAAATAGTCTCCGGGCGACCAGCTCTCGTTGGATCACGGCGGCCCAGCCCCCTTTCCATCGTTAGCATTCTCATGAACGCGTTTTGGTTGTGTTCCCCCTATACCCGTATCTCAGCTTCGCGCCCCATGTGCGTAAGCTGGCGATTAACCATCTCGTTAAAGAGCTCAAAGAGTCCCTGGTAGGTTGGGATTTTGTACGTGCATCCAGAGGCTACCGAGTTGAGGATTAAAAGGTGAGCGATCGATTCAACGGTGCT
This sequence comes from Pseudomonadota bacterium, assembly GCA_039799965.1. Taxonomy (GTDB): domain Bacteria; phylum Bdellovibrionota_C; class UBA2361; order UBA2361; family OMII01; genus OMII01. The sequence goes on along the minus strand of JBDLRS010000004.1, from coordinate 48,499 downwards.
TAGGTAGCCACCCTTTGGAGGCCTTCGAATGCGATACGTAGATATGATCGGCTTTCTAAAGGAGATGCGAGGGAGCGAGTGTAGCACATGATTCCGATACACTATCTTCTGCGCCTCGTCCCATGTGCCGTCGATCACGATGATCTGAGAGCGGGGTGAGAGCGCTATCTCTTCGCAGTCAACCGCGTCTTTTCCTGGGTACAAGAGAAATGTCTCGCGAGAGGCGATCGCTGCCTGAAGTTTGGCGAGAGGAAATTCGACCCCCCTCCACAGCTCTACGTTCGTGATGGAGCTTCGTACGAGCTTCGCGGTGGAGTAGTACTTTCGCCACTCGTTCGGATGCTGCAAGAGAAGGAGATTGGTATGTGCCTCAAACGGTTTCAGGTAGCCGCACAGGCACTGCACCTCCGGACGATAGCAGGTGTAACAGGTAGCTCGCGCCTCGGTTATAGTGTGGGTTTGCAGCCCTTTCTGTCGCACGTGAATCTTTCCTCCTCTCGGGCAGTAGGCCTGACCCCGTTGCCTCGGTCAAGGCGCCTTATCCGGATGTCTTGTTCCACGATATCCCAAGTCGTTTGAATGCCTCCACACCGTCGGTGCCACGTGGCGCGGAGGGGGTCTCCGTTGGCGTTGTTTTAACAGCTATCTCCTGTATCGGAACTGCAAGGGGGAGTCCGAGCTCCCCGAGAAGACGGATAATGGCGAGGAATATCTCCTCTTTGCGGCGCTGTTCCTCGGCCCATGTCTGGAGGATAAGGTTAAACTGAATGAGTACTCCGAGGCTCGCCTGATTGAATTCGTTAAAGTGAACCACGATGGATTCTCGAACGCAGAGGGGGTGAGATTCCAAGATCGCGCGAATCCCGGCGCAGAGCGCTTCAAGTGAGGAGGGAGGGGTGGAGAGTGGAAGGTTAAGGATCGTTCGAACACGAACCGAAGTGCGAGCCCCGAGGTTGTCAACGTGCGAGGCGATTATCTTTGAGTTGGGAAGGGATACCAGCGAGTTCTCTGGTGTGCGGATACGGGTCGAGCGGAGTCCGATGTGTTCAACGGTTCCTGTTAGACCATCCATCGAGATGCTATCACCAACCCGGAATGGCTGATCGATTAATATCGCCACCGCTCCAAAGATGTTCTCGACGGTGTCCTTCGCGGCGAGAGCGAAGGCGAGACCTCCGAGTCCAAGTCCGGCAGCGAGTCCTGAGACGTTTACGCCGTGGGTCCACAATATCTGCGCGGCACCGATAAGGAGGATACAGAGCCACGCCGCCTTTTCAACGAGAGGATAGAGGATCTCCTCCGTAACTGAGGTCGCTTCCGCCGCGAGTCGATTGACTCGCGCCGTGAACATCGGGATGAGGCGGATGGCGAGCACCATGATCGCGATGATTCGAATCGTCGAGATCCAGGTGATGACAAAGGTATAAAAGTCGAGTTCAAGGTCAAACGATGAAAGGAAGAGTTGTAGCGCGGAGGTGAAAACGAGCACGAATATCGGTTTTCGTATCGACCTGAATACCTCCTTCTGATCGGCTGAGAAGCGAGAGGGAAATACCCGAGAGAATACACGCTGAATCAGGAATATGAGGGTATACTGCATTAAGAAGGTTGCAAGGAGCGTAAACGCTGCCGCGAGCCAATGCCAGTCCTCAAGAATAAAGGTAGTGCTCTTGAGTTGTTCGGGAACGTAGGAGCGAATAGTGAGCCATGTCGCGGTTGTGCCCCCAAGTTTTCGCATCTCCTTCTTTGAAAGATTGTGCTCGATCTCGCGGAAGATATCAGGAACGTCGCTTACGGTCGCGCGACTAAATCGCCAGTTGGGCCCTGTTTGCTCAAGGTAGATGCCGTAGGCGTTGACCTCTCCTATCTGCAAGGGTGAGGTGGTTGCGGAGGATGGAACTTTTGACGGCGTGATCTCCTTGAAGGTAAGGATGGTATAGAGCTTGATAGCGATCTCTTTGGCGCGCTCTGGTCGAACGAGCTCAGGAAGATCCGATGTATCGAGCGCCTTGATCGCTCGTTCAAGATCAGCGTCCCCCTCCGCTGGTCGCATCGTAGCCAAGAAATAGGCGACCGCGTTTCTAGGCGAGCGGAGCTCCGGATCTACGGCGATCGTCTCTGATGATACCTCCGTTGGTTGAGGAGGAACGTCGGCACGGGTTGTAGTGGTCGCGAGGTACACGACGATAGCGAAGAGAAAAAGAATTCGGATTGAGCGTTTCAAAAACAACATGGTGAACGGGATAGTCTCGCAGATCCGTATGTAATATCGACCGGTTAGGCCGCTGACATAAGGTGAACTAACCGTAGACGGGGGAATGGACGCATTCTTCAATAGAAGTACGGAATTATTCAGGGATTTTGCGATTGGGAACGGTGTGTAGGGGGGCGTATAGGTTGTTGCCTGTACAACGGGAGGGCGACCGTCCTCGGTCGCCGGGTTTCATATCCCCTTCAATGAATACATCAACGAGGTCATGACAAAACTATCGGAGGCGGAAAAGCTCTTATGTCGGGGGAACACATCCTGCGTGCTCAGGAGAATGCGATACTCATTCCTCCAGACCAGGTTGGGAATAATCGTTCTATCAAGGTTCACCGAGAGGCCGGTAGCGTTGAAGCTCTTGCCCGAGAGTGTTTGGATCATGATCTGGTGGGGATCGTCGTATCGCTCGATTCGCCCAGCAATTGCGTACGTATCGTTAATACGATAGTGGGGTACGATAGCGAAGCCGTGCCACCAGGCGCGTGACTCGTCACTTCGGTTCTGCGCGCCGAGGTCGAAGCTTGAACTAATACCGAAATTTTCAGTGAATGAGCTCTTGATCACGATGTCGTTAAACACCCTCGTACCATCTTCATCGCCGATGAAGGTATTATAGACCATCCGCAACTTCTCTGTGAGTTGATACGCGATCTGGGTTCCGAAGCACGGGTCTCTATCGTCCGAGATGTTCTGCCATCCCCGCACAACATGCAACTCAAGATGGAGGTCCTCCGACAGATCGTGAATACTTCGTACTCCCGTCTGATAGTACGGAGAGTAGTCGGCGATGAGCGATCGACTTGGAGTGTACTCATCTCGGGATATCCACGACTCCATTCCGATATGAGAGAGGAATATCCCTGCGTCTATCTTCCATGTATCGGAGATCGATACCCCTGCGTACGCCTCCTGGAGGTAGCGAACAAATTCGTGGGGCTCATCAGCATAGTTCACGATTACGGAGGAGCCGTACTGCACAGCGAGTCGTCCATGAAACCGGTCAGTGGTGAGGACGGCGTCGACGTAGCCAAGATTGAGCGCTCCTTCCTCGGTGTAGTACGGCTGAGTAGTGTAGGGACGGTATCGTGTCGGAAGATGATTAAAGTCGCGGGCGATGTAGGTATCAACGAACCCACTGACTGCGAGGGTTTCTGCCGGCTCGCCAAACGCGGGGTCGGAAGGTGCGATGACGACGAGCAAAACTCCCGCCGAGATCCATTCCTTGAACCACTTTCGGCAGGGAGAGGGCGCTGTCATAATGCCGGGTTTCTCGTCAGTCGTTTCGGGGTGTTTACAGATTCAAAGGGGCGTGAAATCGTATACTACAGGGTGTCGAGAGAGAGGAAGCGAGAGGTGGCGTGAGTAAGTTTCCGGTGTGGGATGTGACGGAGAAGTTGAGATGACAGCCGCGGTGGTTCGCACGCAGGGTAATGTGGAAGAGGCGTTGCGTCAGGTCGCTCGGAAGATCTTTGAGGTATGCAAAAGCAAGGGACCTCAGCATCCCCTCGTGGTCGGATTATGTGGTGGTCGAAGTGTTGTGGGGCTCCTCGGAGCGTTGCACGCTGAGTCAGTGAATCAACCACGGGACCTTTTAGGGCGAATTCAATTTTTCATGGTGGATGAGCGGCTCGTTCCATTGACCGATGAGCAGAGTAACTACGGAGGATTGAAGCGTCTCCTCTTCGATACCTTGGTCGAACAGCGGATCATCTCTGAAGCCCAGCTCCACCCCTTCGTTACCGACGCGGGCAAGAGCGATTTCGGGTGTTCGGATTATCGTGAGGAGCTTTCATCCGTTGGTGGAAGGTTCACCGTTGTGGTTCTTGGGGTGGGAGAGGATGGCCATATCGCCGGACTCTTCCCGCACCACCCCGCACTCGCCGAGAAGGGGGAAAACTTCGTGTGCTTCCATGACTCACCGAAGCCTCCCGCGGACCGAATGTCCGCCAGTCCCGCCCTTATCACCGGAGCTGAACTCAGTGTGATCCTTGCCCTCGGTGAGGGAAAACGGGCCGCGTGGAACGCGTTCAACGACAACTCAGTTGCGGTAGAGGCGTGCCCGTCAAAGCTCGCGCTCAAGGCAAAGGAGTGTCTCGTTGTTACGGACCTTGAGTAAGGGTTTCAAGGACTTGCGTTACCTCTGTGCTCGTTGGCACCCACTCCATTCCACGATGAGCCTGAATTATTTTCGCTACTTCCACCATCACAACGCACAAAAAGTGACGTAAAACGGAATCCAATACACCGCTTTCCTCATCTTACCTAGCAGGGTGGTGAAAAATGGTTCGGTCGTGAGCATTTTGAGAGTTTTGACGAAACGAGGCGGAGACGACGAAAAAACCGGAGGCCTATCCACTGAGATACGTTGAGGATTTTTTCGGCGGCTCCAACGAAGTTGCACTCAAACTATCGAAATGCGCAACAGGACATCATTTTTCACCACCCTGCTAGTAGAAAGGTTCCAGGAAGGAACTCTTCCAAGGGTTGAAAAGGAGGGGTGTCTTGAAAGAAGACTCCGCAGCTAATTCCCGCGATGTGTTGTTAGAATCCCCCGGCTCCAATCTCGATGAATTTGTTGACGACGCTGAGCCCCGTCCCCGCCGAAGGCGCCGTCACAAACGCCACCACAATCATTCCCGAAATCACTCAAACACCACGGAGATAACGATCGATATCTCAGTCGCGAACTGCGAGGATCCGGTTAAGTTCTGCTCCCGATCCGAGGCGATCTGCGCGGCGGTGCTGCAGCAGTTCGTTCCGCATTTTGATGTTCAGCAAGGTGTCACGTTCCAAGTGCCGATCGGGGCGGATCGAAATGGAAACACGATCGCGGTTGATTTCTTAGTTGATGGCGTACTCTTCGAGTACCATCCTGTACGCTTCTTTCAAAGTAGGAAACGTTTCGGGGATTTTAGTAGCCGAGAGGAATACCGTTCGTACGCCAAGGTGTTTCATGATCTCAAAGCGGAGAAGCGCGAGTTCTTTCATGAAGCGATGCGCTCTCGGTTAACACTCAACTACTACAACCGTCGTCGAGCGATCCTCGATCAACATCCGTTGTTCCGTCGCACAGAGCTTATCGTGGCGACGAGCCCCGAGGAGTTCTACGAGCGGGTCATCAAGCGTTTCGGTAAGGGGTATCCGAAAACCTTAGAGCGGTTCCTCAAGATGTTTGAGGAATTGATGCAGACCTTGCCGGGGTAGGGGGCTTGTCGGGTATAGTGTTGTGTGCCACATACCTCACCTTACGTTTTTTTTGTCCGTAGCGCACGCACATGCGTGGCTGCCGCATAACCTCTTAAGCCAAGTTAGGTTAAACCTATATTCGCCCCTACGTAACGTCGTAGACCATGGGGCAAACATGGGACAAAACGGAGATAAACAACTCTATGGTATCCTCACTCCTTTCGAGAACAGCAGCAATTGTAACCGGATTAACGATGGCAGGGGTGATCCACTGTAACGTCTCGTTAGTCAGCAGTTATGCCGCGGATCTGGCGATTATCGAACAGATTGAGAAGGATACGATGGAGCATATATGCTCAAATGATAAGTGGCTCCAAGCATGTTTCCAGAAGAGCGGTTCCTGCCAGGACCTCGTTAAGCCGATCCTTGAGAAGTGCTTCAAGGAGGTCCTGACCTTTGCCCCGGCACAATTGGAGCTGCAAACTGCTCTTATGTATTCGGTGAATGCTATGATGTGTTTCAACCGCGAATCATCGGCAACATTCGGCCCAAAGCCTAAAACTGCTGCATGTATCGAGGCCGCACGACACCTTGAGTAGTCTGTAATCGGTCCCTCTCGTTTCTACCGGTGGTGCGAGTTCAATCCTACGACGTTCAAAATTGGTAGGAGGAGCGTGGCGCTCCATCGTCATTATCTGCTTCAACTTCCATCTCTCGCGCCACCTGCTCTGAACCCTCCCCGTCATCCCCCACCGTGCTTTCTTGCTCCTCCCCGGTTGAGTGCTCAGGCACCGGTATGCCTCCGTTGGTCTCCTCCAGAGATGGGAAGAGTTTCTGCTCAACATCAGCAGACGTTTCCTCTCGTATCTTCGTGCTGGAGGTCGTCGGAGCAACGGTTACGATAGGTGTTGCGGTCTTAGTAGGTGTAACGGTTATCTCTACCACCGTGGCGGGGTCCTTATCCGAACTAAGCGCCGTGTCTGGAGCGCTTGCGCCGCCGCTCCCCGAGCCTCTACCGTTGCCTGCAATTGAATCTGTTGCAGGGAGTGGGCCAAGGGTGGCGGTCGTCGTCCCTCCCATTCGCAACATCATCGAGGTTATCAGAGCTGTGAGTATTTGGCTGGTTCCCGCTGGGCCTCCGCCGAAGAGCCCACCGCTGCCTGATGCACCGCTACCGTCTCCACGCATCCCCGGCCCAGATGTGCACTGCAGGTCTGAGTAGTTCGTTCTATGGATCCCTTCGCGATGCGGTTGTGGTTTCGGGTAAACCTTTAGCTCTCCGTTCCTCAATGCGTTGAATCGAATTGGATCAGTAAAAAAATTCTGCGGTTCGAACCAGACATATCCGTTCCTGCTCTGCGGTGGGTTCCTGAACATGCTGGTTGAGAGCTTGTTAATCATGTGTCGATTATCAGCAATCGATTTGACCTGATCCTCGGAACAACCAAAAAGTTCTTGCAAGATACACTGGAGATAGGCAGAAAACTCCGAGCACATATAATAGCCCAGTGCGTTAGAGTTGCCCCAGTATTTACCTTGAAGAGCATCGTTCCTACCGTCGCCATCACTATCAAGGTCTTTGCCGACTGATCGAGCGTGATTGAGCGATTTCTCGTTGACCTGTCGTACCATGTCTTCAATATCATCGAACTTACACTCATCGACCTTGTTGTGTGCTCCAGCTAGGTATTCCGGACTGTAGGGCTGCGAAGCCCCCTCCCTGGTGTGCAGAATGATTATTCCGAACAGGAGCAGTGCTACCAATCGCTTATGAAGAGTTGTCAAAGGCCGATACGCCAAATGTTCCACCGATAACGGTTCCACCGATAACGGTTCCACTGAGCAGGGTTCCACTGAGCAGGGTTCTACTGAGCAGGGTTCTACTGAGCAGGGTTCAACGCGCGGGTCACTGTTTGAAAAAACACTTGATTTCATATGTTTACTGAAGGACCCCCTCCCGCAAAGAAAGACTCTCTTTGTTATGGAGCATTTGCCCAGTCAGGTGTCTTAATGGAGCAATAAATTCTGGTACGTGCGGAATGCCTTGCAGTGTCTCTCAACTCCCTGTAGGTAATAGTATTTATTGCGCACACCGGTACGAGTTCTTCGCATAATAGAGATGTTCCCTCTCTCACACCTCAGATGAGAGAGGGAATCGCGTTAGTGAGCGAAGCGTGATTAAGAGGATCGTGCAACTGCCGACTAGAATTTTGGAGGTTACCTTGGTTCCCCTGACGCAAAAGCATACAACGATCCTTGGGAGGCTGAAGAGCTATCGAGGAGAGCTTTGTCGCGGCGTGGTGCCCTCCGCTGTACGCGTGCTTGTTATGTGGGTAGCGACCTCTCTTACGTACCCCTCACCGAGCGCGATCGCTCAGAACCCAGATGGACAGGCAGCCTCTCAGAGGCTTATTCAAGAGCGACCAAACGATTACCGCGGTGCTAAGAGCGTCGGTAGCATGCAAGCGGTGAAACAGAACATGAGGGAACTTTTCGAAAAGATCCTAATCAGCGGCCCAGGAGATGGTAAGGCTGACAAATGGTACAGCCCTCACCTTCGGGATATCTTGAGCAGTCCTGATAACATAGCGATGGAAACGCGCATTCGGGGTATGACAGCGCCGTTCAATTATATGATCCTCTACTGCATGAATCCCTTCAACGTGCCCGTTGAAGCGGCATGTCCGCTCACCGTTAATAGTTTTTGGGGGCTGGGTCCTGTTTGTAGGTGGCACGAAGATGAGGCAGGAGTCGGCGGAGGCCCCAATAGCCACAGGCCGTTGGTGAGCTGCTTCTCACGAGCTACTACGAAGTATTTGGGGCTCACGCAGCCCTCTAACTTTAAGATGTGTTGCGTTCGCGAGGGTATAGAGGAGGCCTCGTCATCAGAATTCGTCGCCGCGATGCATCCTTTTGGAGACGGATGGGCAGGTCTCTGGGAATACTATTATCCAACCCTTGCGCTGGGCTGGGAAAATGATCGAACAACCTCAATGATCGTAGATCAGGGTAAGGTGCAGGCGTGCGTAGAGGCCTCAGATAAGATAATGAATGCACGACAGGACTGGGTGACCGGCGCGATTAATCGTAATCTCAAAGCGGTTGGGGGGCAGCCGGCCGCTACCATTCAAAAGACGGTGCAGGAATCGATAGGAGCCGTTCGTCCCACAGATAGGAAGTTGCGTTTCACCGACAGCTTGCAGAGCGAGGGGCTCACGCTGCGGGTCAATCTCGCAGCGATGGATCCCGCACAGCGGAGGGCCACAGCCGCACGATTCTGTATGCGCCCTGAGCAGTTCGATAAATTGATGGACCCCGCCTACGATCCCCTTCAACTTGGAGGGGGGCCAGATCTTGTGAGCCTCGATAACATCCCTGTTTGGTCAAACTACTGCCCTCAAGGGGTAGAGCTTATGACAAATCCGAACCAAAGTAGGATTACAAACTTGGATGGTACCAAGACTAAGTTCGACCAAGGCATGATCGCATGGGAGGCCGATCCTCTGTATTGTCAGAAGATGAATCTCTCAAACGTTAATATGTTTATAACGGGGCTGGGGCGCGCCGCGTTGCAAAGCCCAGGAGCCCCGCAGTCTCAGGCTGCCGTCGGCTATACCTGTCTTGAGGGTGGCAAGCTCAACGGTAGTATGGTGCCCGTGGAGCTGTATCGACACGCAGCGGTCGAACGGCGAACAGCGATCGTGGATCACGCCCTCGGATTCCTGATCGCGGGGGGGAACTACGGGCCAATGACCGCTGGAAAAAGGTCATTCTATAAACGGTTTGAACCTCAGCCCTATTCTAAAGATGTCGCTCCTGATTTACAGACCTTTATTGGAACCAGATTTGCAGGGGGCGGCGCTAATGAAGTGGGAATGAATTGTCCACCAGTCGGGGGCGAGGACTATAGCGGGAGCGGTTCTAAATCGGACCGTCTCTTTATCAGCGATAAAACGAACAAAGCCTTCGATCAGGAGATAGTCCAAGCGGATGACCAGAAAGGCGGTTTTAATAGGTACCGCGAGGAGTGGGGCAAGGATCCGCAGACTGCCGCAAAGATCGCTGCACGAGGTCTCGATAAGGAGTCACAGAACTACGCAGCTCCCTTTAGAATATTCGCTACATGCCCGAAGGGATATAAACGATGGAGACCGAATCCGATCGATGCACACAATGAAGCGCTTATTGCCAATGTGAATCAATTCTGTCGTGAGGAAAATTTTGGAGGAAACCCTCTTCCTCCAATTCCTCCTCCAACTCCTTAACCATGCTACATATGAAGGAATCGGCCGTAACCGTGCACTGTCTTGAAAATAGGAAGATTGTGACGCAAAGATTGATGTGCGCTCTAGTGGCGTGCGGGTTCATTTCACAGCTCGCGTATGCGCAAAATAACGCGCCAAAGACCTTCTACAAAAGGGATTATGCGATCGCTCCAGAGGCAGAGGGGAGAGATTATGCCCCGAGTACTCAGGGCGCCTCTCACCGAAAAGTTGGGAATTCCTTAGGTCAGCACGGAGCCCCGAAAGGCTCGCAGCGCGCAACCACGTCCACCGTCAAAAAGAGATCGGTGGTAATATCGGTCTACGTCAATTCAGTCGACAAGGAGCACCTCGCAAAGGTTGTTGAGGAGGTGTATGGATTGAACGATGAAAAGACAGCATTCATCACCTCCCTCAATCATATCGGTGATTACCGAAATATCACGCCGGAGATAGAGAGCGAGCTATCAAAGAGGAAGATACGGCTGTTATCCGCCACCGAGCCACCATATGCCGCTCAGGTTACTGTATCCCCAACCTGGATTATTGAGACCCCAAAGGGGGTCCATATTGCGGAGGGGGTAATTCCGATTCACGCCTTCTTTGATGAGTTCGGAGAATACGATCCGAAGCGGCACACCCATTCAGAACGAACAGGCTCGATAGAGGGATTTTAATTTATGCGACGGAAGTGGAGAATCTCTGTATGTGCACTGCTTCATGTGCTTACGGTCATCGAAGTAACTCCGACCAAGAGCGCGAGAGCGCAAGTATCAGAGGCCCAGATCATCAGCGCGATTGAGACCGCTCGGAGCAGCGGTGTAACTATATCCGATCAAGAGGTCCAAAATATCCTGAAGATCTATCGAGAGCAGTCGGCCCATCTCTCTCAGATGCACGAAGAGCTACAATGGCAGGCTGAGCCAACTGTTCAGGGTCTTGAACACCCCCTCTCGCATAGTAAGGGACAAGAGGGGATCCCCTTTCCAGATCCGAGCCAGGTTGTTCTTCAACCTCTACCGACCGAGGCTCCTGGCGAATCGCAACAACCAACGCCAGCTCCCATATGGTCTCCCGAACCATATGAGCGACCGGCGAGGTGTGAAAGGAACGAGACCAAACGGAAGGAGCACACTCCTACCGGGAACGATGCTGTTACCTACATAGATACGCTCTTTCTCAGCGAGGACCTCGTACCGCTTGATAGCAGTGAGGTGTACGGTCCGCGGGCCTCACTCATTCCGTATGGTCCTAATGAGAGCGAGGCTACCTTTGTTCGGATGGAGGTCTACCGTGTGCCGTGCGTGCCGTATCGAATGCGTTCAACCGGAAAGGCGGACTACATCGACACCGGTGTAAACGCCCTTAAGAACTACACCGCAAATCCGGCAGGCAAAGGAGTCCTTCATCCCTTTGTAGAACAGAAGCTCAACCCGCAGAAGCATAACGGGGGAGCGCCCAGGAGGCCGCGACGGGGGTAGTTTATCGAGGGCTTCCACCATACTCAGCTAAGAACGAGTCCTTCATGCATGCGTAGAGGGTTTCGGAGACCTGTTGGAGTTCGGCCTCACTCTGCAGAGGCACAGCGCGACCTTCGAGCACCGTGGTCATGCAGGGCTTAAGCACTGAGAGACTAATCTGCGGACACCTTTCACGTGGTAGATGATACGCCTCTAACCACGCGCCTCCATCAGCGCACATCGCTTGGGTGATCTTCGATCCGAAGTCGGCGACCAGTGCATCATTCGCCGCAGCCTCTCCTGCTGAGAGGAACGCGCATGCAACTGCCCCGAGTAGTGTGTGTATGCATCGATTCGTAAAGCACATCATCGTGTAATCTCCATCCATGCACTCATGGGAGTACCGGCGGTAATGGGGTAGGGGTCGGTGGGTTTTGAGCGGTTTGTGCCTGTTCCTTTTGTTGTTTCATCTGAGACAACAGCATCCCCGCGCCAAGTGCAATCTGCACGATTGAATTGGGATTGAGTCCAGCGAAGAGCCCCTGAATGCCGTTTCCGAGGAGCGCCCCGCCAAGAACTCCTCCGGTAAGTCCACCTCCACCAAGCCCAGCTCCACCAAGCCCAGCTCCACCAAGCCCAGCTCCAGCAAGACCACCGATCCCCGCTCCAACTGGAAATCCACCGACTCCCCCAAATCCAGTAGTGGATGCAAAGCTCGGTATGATGCCCCTGATCGAGCCAAGATCAGGCGATTGAGCTATAGGATTTCTTATGGGAGGTTGGAGAACGTTGTGAGCGCCGAGCGCACTACGTCGGATGATGCCCGCGACCCCTTGGGAGCCTGGTATCGCAGGGACGTTAAGCTGCCACTGAGGATTGCCAAGCGGCGCGGCAACTCGTGGAGGTACCGGTATCTGGGGAGGTAGTTTAGGTAGTTGATGAGAGAGGGCGTTGTTCGCCTCACGAAAGACCCCACGCAACGGTTGTGCGGGCCGGTCTTGAGCCTCAGCGAGATTAACCGCGCTGAGGAGTGTTCCAAACACGAGCGCCTTGATGCAGAACGTGGAAGGTAAGGGCCGAAAGGGTCGTACTGCCATAGAAGAGTGTTCCTCGTTGTTGCGCATAGTTTATGGGAGGTTTTTGACCTCGTCTTTAGGAACCTCGAAGATGCTTTGCTGGTTCCTTACACTCAGGGGTCGAGAGCTTCCTCGATCCGTACGATTGTTCGAAGCGTTCATTAAAACAACCCATCAAACGTTGCGCCGCTTGAACGCCTTGATCGTACGAGAGTTGTTCTTTAATCGGAAGGAAAACCTGCGTAGCGCATGGGCCAATCAAGGAATCCGCGATCGATTTGCAGTTCGAGGGATCTTCACCGTAACAGGCGACCCACGCACCTCCATCTGAACAGACCAGATCAGAAACCTGACGACTAAACTGCGCTACGATAGCCTCATCAAACGCGAAAGCGGTGCTCGAGATGCTCACGATAGAGACGAGCAGAAGAACTATTTTGGGAGATCGTTTCATGACACGTACCTTCGTAGTTAATTCTTGAATCTCTCATGTACCATATCGCGGTGGCTGACGCTCGTGTTGTTCAGATCGGCTCTCCGTGAGGCTGCCGCTATTTAGGAAAGAAACTGCCCAATGAATTCGGATTTGGGATTGGTAACGGATTAATCGGTGCATTGCCAAGTAGATTATTTTGGAGCGGATTAGGAACTACGGGCTGGGGGATGGACGGGATTTGCTGGTTGCCCGCTTGCAACAGGTTTGTTTGTGCGTTCCTAGCGGCGGTCGCCTGCTCACGTTGCAACTCATTTCCTTTGTTCTGCTGCATCATATTCATGAGCAGCAAGAGCATGAGAATCGGCATGATGTTCTGCATGATGCCCTGCCCAATTTGCGCCTGGGCATGCGCCCCCCGCACAAGAGAGAAGTCTCTGATTTCATACACGCTTCGTGGGATTACCGAGCTACAAATCACCAACGTTACCGCGGATGCTAAGAAGATTTTTTTACGTTTGGTTCTCATAGGTTTCCTTTAGGCTACTCTAGACCCTGGCACTCTGCCGCATCTTTCTTTCGAGGATCAAATGTTTTGGAAAAAGAGGAGCGAATACAGCTATGAAGCTGTTGGGAGATTATGTGAACCTCTGCCTCACTCTGTACCGGTACGGCACGATCTCCTACGTGCTCTTGCATGCACTGGTCGATAATCCGCGCACTCTCGGTCTCGCAATGGAGAGGATCAACACCGTAACATCGAAGCCAGTCAGTGTTCCCCTTACACACCTGTGCGATAATCTTACGGGTGTACTCCGTGAGGCTCGCTTCATCAATCGCGTGGCAAACCTCCGAACGTACACAGAACACCAAAACTAATACCGGTAACAATCTCCTCACATGGCCCCCTACATGTTCAAGGAAACTGGTGGAAATAATGAATTGCCCCCGTTCGCGGGAATTGCAGAGGAACCGGGCGTCATCGTCCCTCCAGGTAGAGTTGTGGGCACTGGTGTTTCATTTGGTAGGGCGGCCGGTTGGCTCTGTTGATTGCCGTTCTGCTGCTGAGTCAAGAGGGCTATCATAAGCAGCGGGAGAAGGTTCTGCATAGTCTGGCCAAGTCCGGCGAGGCCGGCGCCCAGGCCAGCACCGAGGCCTCCACCTAGTCCTCTATCTAAGCCTCTACCCCCACCACTCGCGCGGCTACCTGATGAGCAGGTGCCTGAGCTGCATCGGCCGGAGGAGCAGGTGCCTGTTGTGCAGGAGCCGTTTTGGCAGGTGCCTCCCTGGCATTGCTGGGATTTATATGTATCCCTTTGAATGATGTTGTGAATCGTCCCACTACCTGGCAGTCCTCTACCCGTTGCGAGCCAAGTGGTGCTGAGGTCGAGATTCACGGGAGGGACTGCCACGGGAGGGGCTGCCACTGCCACCCCACATTGCATGACACAACTAGCGATCACCACGATGATGACGCTCCATGTATAGACGTGGTGTCTCCGATCCATACCTTCTCCCAAAAACAGAGGCATACTCCTCGCAGCGCGACAAAAAAGTTCCGTCGTGACCATTTCGAGAGTTTTGACGAAACGAGGTGGAGATGACGAAAAAACCGGAGCCGTATCCACGATTCGACTGAGCGCGCCGAGTTCTGAGATACGTTGAGGATCTTTTCGGCAGCTCCAAAGACGTTGCAGTCGAACTATCGAGATGCCCAACCGCACATCCTTTTTCACCACCCTGCTAGGGGATATGCTCACATTACCAAAAGGTGTGCCTTAAAAGCGGCGTAGATTTGAAATATATCTTGGCTCATCGTGGAATGGAGGGGGTGCCAACCAGTGCAGAGGTGGCGTAAGCCCTTGTTTTGGCTCACCTTTCCACGTGCTCGTGCTCGTGCACGTAAACGTCCGGATAACATCGAGCCCTACCCACTCGATTTCACGAAGACCCTATATCTGAAATAGTGCGGGATGTTAATCAGTTATGGTGTCTTAGGATTTCGTGAGCGATGGCACTAGCGCACCGCAATTGATGATGGATCTATCTGAATCTCAGATCGACTTTTGAGTAGCTCAAGGGTCGAGGTAATCATGTTGTTTGCGACCTCTTGTGACGCCTGTGAGCGATACTTCGTGAGCTCCGCAACGTTCTTTGGATCCGCGATGTTCGGAAGTTTCACCTCCTCAACTTTTAGAAGGGTGAACTCCGCAGCTCCGGGAAATACACGATCGATCATCTGCCGTGGCTTTTCAACAGCGAGTATCGCTGACCTCATCTGCGATGTCATGGTCGGGAACGTATCGGAGGAGGCCCCCTCTCGGGATACTTCAAAAGGTCCCACAACCTTTGCTGCACGGGCTTGAGACTCCAAAGTGAATGCGGCTGGATTAGCTTGCGCCGCTCTTAGGATCTCGTTCGCTTTTGTCTCAGCTATTGTGCGAGCTTCTTCGGATCTCACCGCCGTCAGTACACGTTCCCTAACTTCTTCAAACGGCGGGGTGGTTGGTTCCTTGAACTCCTTGACCTGAACAAGCACTGCTAAGTCCCCAAGTTCAATCAGATTCGGTTGAAGTCGCTCAGATATTGGGAGTAGAAAAACATTTTGTGTAAGCCCCGAAAGAGATGGCTGAGGATCTCTTCCTGGCGGGAGGTGACCGTCTGTATCCCTTAGAATCACTCCAGCGGGAAGTGACTCACCGAGTGATCTTCCCTCCTTCTTGGCTTGTCGAAGAATCTCACGAGCTCGATTCGCCGCGTAAGCGGGCGCCTCCCGAGAGCGTAGTTCCTTCTCTATTTGAGGGCGAACCTCGTCGAGTGGCCGTGGTTGAGCGGCTTTTCTCTCTTCGACCTTGATGATTTCGAATCCGTAGCTCGTTTCGATCAGTTCCGAAACGCTGCCAACGGAGGTTTTTGCGATCGCTTGTTCGAGGACCTCGCTCTTGTCTCCCTTTTTCACCCACCCGAGATCTCCCCCAGTAAATTTGGTAGGAAGATCGTCTGAGTACTTGAGTACGAGGTCCTCGAATTTGGCTCCAGCGACCGCCTCATTTCGAGCGGTGGTCGCTTTTTCGCGCACAGCCGCCATCTTCTGAGGATCGCTCTCCTTCGGATAAAGAAGCTTGATGGCACGAACCCTGGTTTGCTCGGGAAGTTGATATGTTGAGGAGTTCTCTGAGTAAAAGAACTCAATATCTTGAGGCGTCACGTTTACCTCTTTCTCGAACTCAACTGGATTGAGCATGACATAGGAGTAGCTTACCTGCGCTGGGGTCTCGTATTCCGTTGCGTGTCCCTCGTAGTACCTCTTGAGCTCCGTATCCGATGGTGCCGGCACACTGGCGGCGTCTACTGGAATCGATGCCGCCACGACGGAGTACGTTGTTCGTTGTCGCTTGAGCAGATTCTCCGCATCCTTGGATGAGGGTACGGCAACATCTCGCAAGATATGTACCAGGGTTGTACGAGCAATCTCATCCTTGATTTCACGTTCAAACTCAGGGGCGGACATGCCGATGCTCTGTAGTAGGTTGCGATACGTAGCGGTTGAGAACGCGGTCTCTCCGTTCTGTCCCTTAAAGAAGTTAGTCAGGAGATACTGGCGGACCGCTTCATCGGAGGCGGTGAAACCGTGCTTCTGAGCCTCTTGATCGAGGATAGTGCGATCAACGAGGGTGTCGATCGCTTGTTGGCGGATGTTTACATTTAACGAGCCAGCCAGCTTCGCGTACTGCTCACCAAACATCTGGCGATATCGGGACTCGATACTTCGCTCAGAGCGAGCGATATCCTCGGCGGTGATCTTTTGGCCGTTCACCTCACCAGCATCTTGGGTCTTTGATGCTCCACCGTGGAGAATGTCGAGACCAACGCCGCTAATCGCAAAGCACGCGGCGATGAAAAGAAATACAATGCCGACGAACTGCTGATTGCGGTGGATAAACTTAATCATAAACGCACTCCTGGGTGAGTAAACGGTGGCCTTATGGGGCTTCCGGGGGAGGCTCCGCGCACGGTACCCACGCGACATATTCACGTATCGCGTTCAGGACGCCGAGGCAGTCCTGAACGTGAGAGGGGGTCGTGAGGACGCATACTACGGCGCCTTCTTTGTCTAGTGTTCGCACGGTGCCAACACCATCGTAGAGCTCAAAAAACACAGTCAGTAGTACTACGTGGCTGCGTGGAACCTCAAGATAAAAGGCTACCGTATCGGCATCAATTGCAACAGGACTGGGCTGAATGTGGTCCGCCATACCGGGTCTCAAATAAATGCTAGCAGAGATCTGCTTCAGCTAGGGGTGCGAACCGCTCGGAGCGTGAGGGCTGGGGCATTATAACCCCTTTCGAGCGGCTGCTTCCTGACGGATGAGGTCGTTCACCTTCTTGGGATTAGCCGAGCCACCGGTCGCCTTCATTACTTGTCCGACAAAGAAGCCGTGAAGCCGGTCGTTTCCTCCAAGGTAGCCCGCAAGCTGCCCTGGGTTTGCGTCGAATTCCTTTCGGATTACCGCCAAGATGTCGTCGTCGTTGCTGAGCTGTTTGAGGCCCTTTTCGTTGACGATGGCTCCAGGGGCCTTGCCGGTCTCGAACATCTCTTCAAATACCGATTTCGCCATCTTTCCGGAGATAACATCGTCCTCAACCAACTTGATCAGCTCTCCAAGTCCTTGAGCGGACACCGGCGACTGCTCGATCTCCAATCCCGCCTTGTTCAGGGCGCCAAAGAACTCTGAGGTTACCCAGTTGCACGCTGCCTTGGCGTTGCCGCATGTCGCTACTACTTCGTGGTAGAACTCGACGAAGGCACGCTCTGAGGTGAGAACTGTCGCGTCGTACAGGGAGAGTCCGTACTCGTTCACGAGCTCGGTAGCCCACTCGGCTGGAAGGCGAGGGAGTCGACCTTTAACCTCTTGTACCCAGCTCTCCTCAACAACTACGGGGGGAAGGTCAGGATCCGGGAAGTAGCGGTAGTCAGCCGATTCCTCCTTCGAACGCATGGGTCGGGTTGAGCCGTTCTCGCTATCAAAGAGAAGCGTTTGCTGAACGACCTGATTTCCAGCTTTAAGGATAGCGGTTTGACGCGCAATCTCGTACTCAAGGGCGCGCTCAACGAACTTGAACGAATTGAGGTTTTTGATCTCGGTTCGAGTTCCGAACTTGAGCTCGCCAACTGGACGAAGCGATATGTTCGCGTCGCACCGCAGACTGCCCTCCTCCATGTTTCCATCGCTGACGCCGAGGTAGCGCACAAGTTGGCGAATGGCTCGGAGATACGCGGCCGCCTCAGCGGGGGAGTGGATCTCAGGCTCAGACACAACCTCAAGGAGAGGAACCCCCGCTCGGTTAAGGTCAACGAGTGATGAGGAGGTGCGAGAGTCGTGCAGATTCTTTCCCGCGTCCTCCTCCATGTGGATGCGCTTCAATCCTACGGTGCGCTTCGTTCCATCCATGTAGAAATCGATGTGCCCACGCTCGCAGATCGGTTCATCGAATTGCGAGATCTGATACCCCTTCGGAAGGTCAGGGTAGAAGTAGTGTTTGCGCGCGAAGCGATTAAAGCGACGGATCTCGCAATGGGTCGCAAGGCCCATCATGATCGCGTACTCGACAACCCTCTTGTTTCCGACGGGTAACGCGCCAGGAAGCCCAAGGGTTACGGGATCGATGTACTCGTTCGGCTCTCCGCCGTAGGCCGCGGACGCGTTGCAGAAGATCTTCGACTTGGTTGAGAGCTGAACGTGAACTTCAAGTCCGATGACGGTTTCAAATTCCATGGTGAATCTCCGTAGTTTCCTTTAGCGCGGTGTCGATGGACGTTTGGTGTGCCAATCAGTGGCGCTTTCGTAGGCGGATGCCGTCTTGAAGAGGGTCTCCTCATCCCAGGGCTTGCCGATGAGCTGGAGGCCGATCGGAAGGCCCGCCGAGGTGAATCCGCATGGAACGCTCATTCCAGGAAGTCCGGCCAAGTTGACTGGGATGGTGAAGATGTCGTTCAGGTACATCTGGAGAGGGTCGCTAATCTTGGCTCCGATCTTAAACGGCGCGTTTGGTGCCGTAGGAGCGACGATCAGATCGCACGTATGAGCGAAAGCTTCCTGGAAGTCCTTCGATATGAGCGAGCGAACCTTCTGAGCTTTGAGATAGTACGCGTCGTAGTAGCCAGTTGAGAGCACGTATGCTCCAACCATGATACGGCGCTGAACCTCTCGTCCGAAACCTTCGCTACGCGACTTTGCATAGAGGGTCTTGAGGTCGTAGTTTCCCTTGGCGCGGCGTCCATAACGGATGCCATCATATCGAGCGAGGTTCGAGGAGGCCTCTGCGGGGGCGAGGATGTAGTAGACAGCGACAGCGGCATCGGTATGTGGAAGGGTTATCTCTACCGGAATCGCCCCGAGTCCCTCAAGAACTGAGATCGCCTTCTTAAGGGCGGCATCTACCTCCCCATCGACCGCTGACACAAAGTACTCCTTCGGAAGTCCGACGCGGAGCCCCTTTATGCTCTGTCCAAGAACCTTTGTGAAATCCGGAACATCTCGGTGCGCCGAGGTCGCGTCGTTTGGATCCTGACCACAGATCGCTTGCGTGACGAGCGCGCAATCGTTGACGTTGCGGGCGAATCCTCCAACTTGATCAAGGGATGACGCGTACGCGATTACGCCGTATCGGCTCACGCGACCGTAGGTTGGTTTAAGTCCTACGATTCCGCAGAAGGAGGCTGGTTGTCGAATCGACCCGCCGGTGTCGGTGCCGAGCGTGATCGGGCAGATACCAGCAGCAACGGCGGCGGCGGAGCCTCCGCTCGATCCGCCGGGAACGTACTCAGGATTCCACGGATTCTTTACGGGGCCGAACGCTGAGTTCTCATTCGATGATCCCATCGCGAACTCGTCCATGTTGAGCTTTCCGATCGAGACCGTTCCCGCGGTTGTAAGCTTTCGCACGACGGTGGCGTCATACGGAGGAACGAAGTTCTCAAGGATCTTGCTCGACGCGGTGGTGCGAACACCCTTGGTACAGATCACGTCCTTGATGCCGACCGGAATGCCGAGCAATGGCGCTGACTTTCCTTGTGCGAGCAAAGTATCGACCTGAGCCGCTTTTTGAAGCGCCTGCTCAGCCGAGATGAGGTTAAAGCAGTTGAGCCCAGAATAGCTGTCTGCTTTATCTAAGCTCGCCTTAACCAACTCTGTGCAGGAGAACTGCTTCGAGTCGAGACCAGCGCGCATATCGGAGATAGTAAGAGATGCGATGTCTGACATAGATCTTGATTATTCAACGATAAGTGGAACGCGAATGAACGTGCCTGATGAATCCGGGGCATTCTGCAGGAGCGCTTGTGTATCGAGCATCGGCTGTGGCGGTACCGTCGGATCGCCAAGTGGCGTCGCGTCAGGAACGCTGCCGGCCTCAAGCATCTGGTCCTCACGGAGCACGTTAGTTGAACCGTGCACATGACTCATCGCCTCAGCGCCGGTCGTGTCTACTTCATCCAGACGCTGCACATACCCAATAATAGAATTTAGGTGTCCAGTAACAATAGGAGTGAGGGCGGGATCCAGCTCTAGGCGAGCGAGATTAGCGAGCTTCTCTACCTCATCTTCTGAAATCATAAAAACTAATGTCCTTAGGTGGTTAATTGATGGGCCTCCCACCGATGTAGGCAGGTAAAATAAAGCACCTTTATCCCTGGGAATCAACGTTAGGTTGGGGATTGATGGTCGGACCTCTGACCGAGCTTGCAAGGTGCATGGGGTAAAGGGGCAAGTTTCAAGGGGGCTTACGAAATGACGCCAAAAACCGATTCATTTGATTATGACCTGCTGGTCATTGGGAGCGGCCCTGCGGGCCAACGAGCGGCTGTCCAGGCCTCTAAAATCAGGAAGAGGGTAGCTATAGTGGATCAGCGGGAGGTCGTTGGAGGGGTCTGTGTCAATGTGGGCACGATCCCGAGCAAGACCTTCAAAGAGGCGGTGGTGTTCCTTTCAGGGTATCGGCAGCGTTCGATATACGGGCTTGGATACCGGGTAAAGGGGGATATTACGATGTCCGACCTGACCTTCCGATGTAACTGGACGATGGAGGCTGAGATTGAGACGATTAAGCACCAGCTCCAGCGCAATCACATCGATATCCTTCACGGGCACGCCCGTTTCATCGACCCCCACACGATCGAGATCTCCTCGCTAGCCTCTTCCAGCGCGATAAAGCGGACCGCTGAAAAGCTGGTCATAGCGGTTGGCGCCCAGCCGTTTCGCCCTCCGAACATCGAATTCAATCAAACCACGATCCTCGATAGCGACAATATTCTATCGCTTAAAGAGTTGCCGCGGGAGCTCGTGGTTGTAGGGGGTGGGGTGATCGGCACAGAGTACGCCTCCATGTTCGCCGCGCTCGGCGTGAGTGTAACGATCGTGGATGCGCGCAAGCGGCTACTTGGCTTCATGGACGGTGAGATAATCGAGTGTCTGCAATACCAGTTGCGCACCATGGGCACGCAGCTACGGTTAGGGGAGGAGGTTGAGAGTTGTACCGGTCGGGATGACGGACAGGTAGTAACCGTTCTGAAAAGTGGCAAGATTTTGGTATCGGATTGCGTTCTCTATTCTGCCGGGCGCTCAAGCGCGACGAACGATCTCGGTCTTGAAAATGTCGGATTGAGTGTGGGAGAGCGGGGAAAACTTGAGGTGAATAAATTGTATCAGACCGCAGTGCCGCACATCTACGCGGCGGGTGATGTCATCGGATTTCCAGCGCTCGCCTCTACGGCCGCTCGTCAAGGGAGACTCGCGGCATGTCACGCGTTCGGGATCGATGAGCACATTCTAGATATTCCGCTCCCCTACGGCATCTATTCGATACCGGAGATCTCGTACGTTGGACAGTCGGAGGAGGAGCTGACAGAGAGGGGTGTTCCCTATGAAACCGGCATAGCTCGCTACCGTGAGATTGCGCGGGGCCAATTACTTGGGGACGAGAACGGGATGCTCAAGGTGCTTTTTCACCGCGGAACCGGAGAGGTTCTCGGTGTGCACATTATCGGTGAATACGCGACGGAGCTGATTCACATCGGCCAGGCGGTGATGGGACTCAACGGCGGACTGACCTATCTTAAGGACGCGGTATTTAATTATCCAACGCTCGCGGAATGCTACAAGGTGGCGGCGTTGGATGGGTTGAATAAGTTGAGGGCGTAGGGGAGATCTCGAGCCCGTGATCTGGGAGGGCGACCGGCCTCGTGCGACTACGAGGCGCACAACCCTGTGTGGTATCCGTGTTGCCGAGCTCGTCGTTTTTCCTGAAAAACATCTGTCCGAATCTGTTCCGATATGGGCGCATTCCAGCATACCCCATTTTGAATTGAGGATGAGGTGTTACAAACGGCTCTCGGAACTGTGTAACGAGGAGCGAGCATGGCGTACCTACCACGTGGCGAAAGCGAATTAGCGATATTCAGTCGTTTTTCCACCGCCTTCAGCCACGTTGTTCGAGGTGACCTCTCCGTTATCACCAATGAGGTATCGTATCTCACCACCACTATGCCGTCCGAGGAGCTGGGGCGTGTTCGTAATCGATGCTCACAGATCGCCGCGACGGTGTCGAAGATCGCCGGTGTGAGCGGTGAGATGGCTCCTACGCTTTTCGGTGTCGCTCAGGTAGCCGCTATCTTTGGGGCACGGCTTGACTCCTCACCGGCGGAGAAGATCTCACTTGATCGAGGTAAGATAGAGCGTCTCGTTTCTAGTATCCGTGAGATATTCGGTGACACGCAAACTCTGTGGACAGCCGAGTGGTCAACCGAACATGGACTTTCGCTCTGCCTTAAAATCCCCTCCTCTCAGGGACAAATTCGACGATACACCTCATGGAGTAGCTTCGCTGCTGGAGAGCTCGGAGAGCGCGCGGTTATCGGAGCCGTGGTAGCTGATCTCATCATGAGAGCTCACGACTGGCGTCTCGGTATTGAGCTCGATGAGCGGTGTATCTCATGTGGCGTTTTCATCCCCGCGGTGACGGCGGTCGCACATGAACGGCGATGCGCGTGATCTCTTGATATGTGCGATGTCCTTCTTATAGACGATGATGGCGAGCTACTGAATAGCCTGGCTCGAGCGCTCTCTCCACGAATAGCTCCTCTTCGAATAGCTGGGGCCTCAAGTGTTGATGGCGCTCTCGCGCTCTTTCGCCGCCATCGTCCCCGTGTGGTTGTTGTCGACCTCTGTCTTAGTGAGAGGGAGGGCACAGAGAGCGGCTTCCAACTTATGAGCCGTATGCGGTCGTTTGACCCCTCCAGTCGCCTCATCGTCGTTACAGGGCACGGAGCGATTACCCACGGCGTTCGAGCGTTGCGGCTCGGGGCAGCAAGCTTTGTTGAGAAGCCAGCCGATCCAGAGCGATTAGCTCCGATTATAGTCGATGCCGCTTCACACGCAGATCTAAGGCGAGAATTTGATAGGACGCCTCGTGATGATAGCGCCTCACTCGCTATGCAGTTTGTCGGGCGTAGTGACGTGAGTAAATCTCTGCGCGAGCGGATATCGTTTATCGCCAGCCTCCCTCAGCCGGTCCTCATTTTGGGGGAGACGGGAACGGGCAAGGGGTTATGCGCTCGCCTCATTCATGAGCTCTCCCCACGGCGGTCTCGGAGTTTCGTTCACGCGCAGCCGAATTTCGGCGGAGGGGATCTCGCACAGAATGAGCTATTCGGACACATCAAGGGGGCGTTTACCGGAGCGATCGAGTCTCGTGCTGGTCTCGCGGTTGAGGCTCATGAGGGGACGCTCTTTCTGGATGAGCTTGATGAGTTCTCGCATGATATTCAGGTACGGCTCCTGGATGTCATTCAAGAGCGACGAGTTCGTCCGGTTGGCTCGGACACGTTCAGGAGGGTCGATTGTCGATTCCTTGCTGCGATGAATCGCCCACTCGATGAGGCGCTCGCGTCGAGAAAGCTTCGTAGGGATCTCTATCACCGTTTGGCGCATAATGTGATTCATCTCCCCCCGCTTCGGGAGCGACGTGAGGATATCGCGGATCTTTGTGAAGCCACGCTGGCGTTCATGCGGGCGCGAGAAGAGGTAGGTGTAGGTGAGCTGACGAGCGAGGTTGTCGACTACCTGATGGGGCAACCATGGCTGGGAAATGTCAGAGAGCTCCAAACGGTGGTGGAGACTGCTGCCTACCACGCCCACCATCACGGACGAGTGGTCATTTCTCGTGATGATATACCGGCGATCCGGGGAGGGGCGGCCTCGCCTCATCTCTCCTCATTTCACGAACGCACAGAGCGGTTCAAACTTCAATTGGTAGAGGAGGCGCTTGCGCAATGTGGAGGGAGCCAGGTACGCGCCGCTCGTTTGCTAAGGCTTGATAGGGGCACGCTGCGAAGAATCGTGGCCCGCTCATCGAACTGTCCATGAGGGAGGTATACCTCTTCCCAGGGTCCATGTACTATAACGCTCTTCAGGGGGCTACATACCGGGCCCTATGAGGTAAAACGTGAAGCAGGTTCTGGAGCTCATCGCGTACTGTGTGACGCGAATCATGGTGGCGTTGCTGGGTGGGTTGTCTCAACCCGTTCGGGTAGCCCTCTTTAGTGCGATCTTTCGTGTCGCGTTCGCGCTCATTCCTCGATTGCGACGAACCATTGACCAGAACCTTCGCGTCGCGTTCCCTGATAAGGACCACGCTTGGCGAAAAGAGATTCGAAGAAAAAACGCGACTGAGATGGGCAGGCTTCTCGCGGATACCGTGCGGCTTCCATCCCTTACACCCGAGTGGGGTGAGTCGCACGTGGAGATTCCAGCCCTAGAGGCGTATCGTCAACGGTTACGAGAGCACCCCTCTCGGGGAGTTATTATCGCCACAGGACATCTCGGAAGCTTTGAGCTGCTCGGACACGCGATAGGGCTTCGAGGATTACCGCTTGCAGCTGTGGCGCGCAAATTCCAGTCCCGTCGCTTTGATCGTTGGTGGACAGGGCTACGAGAGGCACGAGGCAATAAAATTATCGATCGACGAGGCGCGTTCAAAGAGGTGGTGAGTTGTATCTCCTCGGGAATGTCAGCCGCTATTCTGTTTGATCAGAATGTGACCCGGAACCACGCCGTGTTTGTCGATTGGTTAGGTGTTTCCGCCGCTACGACGCGCTCGGTTGCTCTCGCGGCGCTACGGACAGAGGCCCCTATTTTTGTGGCCTCAATTCTATACCGCGGCAACGATCGATATTACGTTGACGCCGCTGAGTGTGAGTATGTGGATGTTCTTCGGGATGAGAAGATGTCCTCTGATGAGAAGGTTGTCGTCATCACAAGGCGTTTAGCGGATATGTATTGTGAGATGATTCGAAAATTTCCCGAAGGGTGGTTTTGGATGCATCGTCGGTGGAAGACGAGACCTAACCCAGAAGAGGCAAGATTATATGAGTAATCGTCATACTTTTAAGGTGAGCTTCTTCGTTCGTTTCTTCTTCTTCACCAACTCAAGGTCGAGGTATGCGGCAAGGCTCTCCGCGGTCTTCAACTTGATATCACGCTCTCCATTGATAAATCGCCTCAGAACGGCATGATCTATCTGCGCTCCTCGCGCGATAGCGTAGCGAGATTGCTTTGAGTTTAAAATCGCTGCTTTGAGACTTTCTGTAATGGTCATATCGGCGGGGGCTCCTCTTGCCCGGTTTCTGAATCCTAGGGTCAAAAGATATAGGAACGACCAACTGCCTAAAAGTTGGTCCGTTGACCCATATCGCGCCGATTTTACGGGCTCTATGACGTTGGTAAGGAGGAGATGGCCGTTGTAACAGGATGATTAGAGCGTAAGGAATAATTCGTGCAGGGATGTGTCTTCCCCCAACTCGACATGGAACGAGCAGGCCCATGTTTTGCCTTGAGCTAAGAATACCGGCTGTGTATCAAGATGTGCGAGAACTTGAGGTGATGCGCCTCCCTCGCACGGGGCAAGGGGATTGAGCAGCGGAGCTCGAATAAATTGCGCGACGATATGCGCTGATAGGCCCGTGATGGAGATCGGTGCAGAGAATGATTCAAGCTGTGAGCCGTAAAAATTTCGGTGCGCCGAGATGTTGATGAGCCCGAGGGATGGCTGCTCAGGATTATGTACGGTTTTGGCGACAAGTATCGCTCCCGCGCAGATTCCCCACACCGGCTTTGTTGTGGCGAACTCTTGTATCGCCGGAATGAGGTCGTACAGTTTGAGGAAGCGAAGCATGGTCGTGCTCTCTCCACCTGGCACTATCAATCGGTCTACGGAGAGCAGATCTTCCCTAGTGCGCACTCGAACTGGTTCGGCACCCAGGGTCCGTAGCATCTTCTCGTGCGGTTCAATGCAGCCTTGAAATCCAAGGATTCCGACACGAGCCGTCACGGTACTACCATCCTCGGTTAGCGAGTAAACCCTCGGGAGCAATCTTGCTGATCTCAAGACCGCGCATGGCTTGACCAAGTCCCCGAGAGACCTCGAGAAGCTTCTTTGGCTCATTGTAGAAGCAGGTCGCCTGCACGACAGCCTTTGCGAGAAGGGGTGGACTCTCAGACTTAAAGATTCCAGAGCCAACAAAGACCGTTTCCGCGCCAAGTTGACGACAGAGCGCCGCATCGGCTGGGGTGGCTACTCCACCGGCCGCGAAATTAGGGACCGGAAGGTGTCCTAACTCTCGTGCCTGGTTGAGTAGCGCGAGCGGAACTCGATAGTGCTCGGCGCGCTCCGCCATTTTGTCAGGTGAAAGGGTCTTGAGCTCGTCGATATTTCGGCGTACCTCACGAAGGTGACGAACCGCTTCGATGATGTTGCCTGTGCCGGCCTCGCCCTTTGTTCGGATCAGGGCTGCGCCCTCATTAATACGTCGGAGAGCCTCTCCTAGGTCTGTAGCTCCGCACACAAAAGGGGTCTTAAAGAGATGCTTGTCAACATGAAGATATGGATCGGCCGGAGTGAGTACCTCTGACTCATCGATGAAATCTATCCCGATCGCCTCAAGGATCTGAGCCTCAGCGAGGTGTCCGATTCGGACCTTGGCCATGACAGGAATGCTGACCGCCGCTTTTATCTCCTCAATCATCTTAGGATCGCTCATGCGGGCGACCCCACCATCGCGGCGAATATCGAATGGAACTCGCTCAAGGGCCATAACGGCGACGGCTCCAGCGTCCTCAGCTATGCGAGCTTGTTCAACATCGATGACGTCCATGATCACGCCGTTGCACAGCATCCTAGCGAGGCCAACTTTAATTTCAAATGGGTCTGAGGAGATACCGTTCTTAGAGGTCATGGCTGCTCACACTAATCAGATAAAGCTGTTGTTACAAAAAGTGTTGGTTGCAAAACCGTTCAGGGGTCTCGCGCTTCCACAATCCCCTTCCTCGCCGTATCAAAGTCGAGATTCTAGCGGAGTGAAGAGAGGAGTGGTGAACGAGGGGAAGTCAGAAAAAGGTGGTGACCCCAAGGGGACTCGAACCCCTGTTTGCGGCGTGAGAGGCCACCGTCCTAACCACTAGACGATGGGGCCACACTTTTTTTGACTCTCGGGAGGGTATCATGGGTTGGAATACGATTCAACGTTAGGGACAACCGGAGGGAAATCAGTATCAGGCTGGATAAATCTCTTCATGATAGGGTAGGGTAGCCAATAACACCGCAGAGTTGGGTGATTTTTGACGTGACCTCGCGTATTGATGAGTCCCCTGCTGCGTGATAGTGTGGCTAGCTCAATTTAGTTGGAATTGAAGTGAATATTCGCCCGTGGTGCAATGGCAGCACGTCAGGTTCTGACCCTGAAAATCGAGGTTCGAGTCCTTGCGGGCGAACCATCTCTATCAACCCTTTTACCAACCCTTTGGTGTGGTTACGTCCTTGCGAGTCGTATCGACGAGCGCTCGCAAGGTCCTCTCTCCTCGTCGCCAGCACACTTGCGATAGGGTGTGTGAGGTCCTCTCCATCGCCAACATCACATCCTGATAACACCATCGTGGTGGATGTGGCCAACGCGCACATCGGAACCTTCACCGCAGAGGATCGAACCCGTTCGAGCGCGCTTCATCACTTCCTGGTTGGTCAGCTCTCCTTGAACGATCAGGACTTCAAAACCGCACTCGATAACTTCTCAGCGGTAGTGGAGTTGAGCGATGAGCCTAACCCCCTTGTATACTCCAAGCTGGCGGATCTCTACCTTCGCTTTGGAGAGCTGGATAAAGCTCTGCAAGCCGCTGAGACCGCGTTGCGCGAAGAACCCTCAGCTCCTTCGAATCGATTGCTCTACGCGGGAGTGCTTGAGGCCCTTGGGCGAGACGCCGAGGCTGAGCCCCAATATACAAAGCTCATTGAGGAGTATCCCGGTAAGTTTGACGCCTACGTCTTGCTCTCAAATCTCTACGTGAAGCAGGGACGTTTTCAAGACTCGCTCGATCTGCTCAAACGGCTGGAGCGAATTGATCCATCAGACAGCCTCGCGCACTACTATCTCGGACGCACCTACGAGTTTATGGAGAGATATCCCCAAGCGGAAGCCGAGTATATGCGGGTATTCGAGAGCGATCCGACCCTTTCAAGGGGGTCCGTTGAACTTCTTCGAGTGCTGTTGAGAAACAAAAAATCCGACAAAGCTAAGGCCCTCTGTGAGCGTATGCTTCAAAAAGATCCCACCAACGCCGTGGCGCGAAAGGTCCTGGGACACTTAATGCTCGGCGAGAGTAAGCTCGATGAGGCTCTTAAGCACCTCGTGGTTCTGGAGGGACTAGAGGCGGACGCCTCAGATACTCGCTTTAAGATCGCGCTGATCCAGATGGAGAAGCGCAATTACGAGGAAGCGGTGAGAGAGCTCAATCTCGTCCTCGCCACTAAACCTGATCACACCGAGGCTCGCTACTATCTTGCGTCGATCTACGCCGGTAGTGGAAGGCGCAAAGAGGCGCTGGATGAACTTTTGAGTATCCCAAAGGGTGATCCGATGTTCGTAAAGGCGTGCACGTTCGCCGCTTTCGTGTTGCGACAGGATCATGAACTCAAGCGCGCTCGAGATGTCGTCGCCGAGGCTCGTGAGGTTGAGCCTGAGAACAAAAGCCTTCTTCTTTATCAAGTGCTCATCCTGCGAGACCTCAAAGAGTACCGCAAAGCCGAGTCCCTTATGCGTGAGGCACTTGAACGAGAGCCGAATGATGAGCGACTTTTGTTCAATCTAAGCCTCGTTGTTCACGAGCGAGGGAAAGAGGAGGAGGCCCTCTCCTTGATGGAACGAGTTATTGAGTTGAATTCTCGTAACGCCGACGCTCTCAACTATCTCGCTTATGGACTGATCAAAAAGGGGAGCGAATTGGGACGTGCGCAAGAGCTCTCACGTCGAGCTCTTGAGGTAAAGCCGCACGATCCGTATTACCTCGATACCCTGGGATGGGCCCAGTTCAAAGCGGGTAAGATCGAGGAGTCTGAGGCTACCCTCGCGAAAGCGGCGAGCGGAGCGGGTGATGACATCGTTGTTCTTGACCACTACATCGAGGTTCTTCTCGCTCGCAAAAAATATGAAAAAGCGGCCTCTCTCATGAAGGGGGTTGCCGAACGGGAGTTGACGGAAGAGGAGCTGGATGACGAGGACACGGCGTCCGCCTATAAGAGAATCAAGGATCGTTTGGGGGATTTGCTACGCGAGCATCCTGCGCTCTCCTCTGTGGAAAAGGTGTCGTTGAACAAGAGAGAGCCTGTGTTTCAGCACCAGCAGACCTCCTTTGATGTAGAGCTTCTGACCGGTGGTTTGCCGTAGGATAAACAGGCCACGCGCCGGAGAGGATATATGACACCGTCCACCGTTGTACGAGTATTCCGCGATGCCATGTTCGTAACCGTCGTATCGCTGTTAGCGGGATGCTTCCGTCCATCGTTCGAGCCAGAGGGCGCCGTGCTGCCACAGGATTCATCACAACGCCTCTGCGCGGACCTGAATACTCAAAGGAAGCCGGTGGAATCGGTCCGGGTGCTCGCGGACGCGACCATCTCGTCCGTTGCCGAGCGGGCCTCCTTTCGCTATGTCGTGGTGAGTAAAGAGCCGTCGAGCTTTCGAGTTGATGTGCTGCCTCTCAATGGCGCGTTTACACTTGGTCTCTTGGTTTCTCACGCTGGAAAAGCGTTGTGGCTTAATTCACAAGAGCGAACCTATGCGGAAGATCGTGATGAACGCCGCTTAGTCGCTGAGTACCTGGGTCTACGTGGGGTTTCCCGTGAAACCGCCGTGGCTCTCATGACAGGACTACTTCCCAAGCTTTCGTGTTCAGAGATCACCGTGTACGCAGTTGCAAATGGGGACAAGATACTCGTCGATCAACGCGCGCAGGTGGCGTGGCGAGTGAGGGGAAATTCCTCAGAGATCGTATCGGCCCGTGTGCTGGATCCGAAAGGGGACCTTGTGGAGATGGAGGCATCCGTAGGAGCTACGGACGCACACGCCTCTCGATCGGTAGCGTTGGAGATATTTTCTCCGGCGAGAGCGCGCGTTGATCTCTCGCTGACAAGGGTTGTGATTAATCCGACCCTCTCCGATCGGCTCTTTGAGGTTACGCCGCCGTCGAACTATACGCTCGTCGACTAAGCTCGCTTGCTACTCAAGTTTTGTCTTCACCGTCGCAAGGCCACCATCAACGCCGAAGATCTGGCCGGTGATCCATGAGCCTTCGTCCGATAACAGGAGGGCCGCGAGTGGGGCTATGTCAGCGGGCTCTCCAAGGCGTCCGAGTGGATGGAGTGCTCGAGAAAAGGCCGCTGCGGATTGGTTGGAGGTTATCTTCTCACTCATCGCCGTTTGTACAAGACCCGGAGCGATGCAATTGAAGCGCAACTTACGGGCCGCGTAGGTGGCCGCGGCGGAGAGCGTCAAACCGATGATGCCGGCTTTCGCGGCTGCGATCGCTTCGTGATTCGCGAGTCCAACACGACCAGCCGCTGATGAAAAAAGAAGGACTGAGCCGCCGGTTGTCATCGTTCGAGCGGCGGAGCGCACCACAAAAAAAGCCGAGGTGAGGTTTTGATGAATGACTGACGCGAACTCGGTGGGGGAGGTGAGGTGCGCAGGCTTGAGCAGTATCGATCCGACGCAGTGAGCCACTGCAGATACCTCGCCAAGAGCGACCGTTGCCTCAGAGAACGCGCGCTCGACCTGATCGAGATCGGTGACGTCCGCCACGGCGTAGCCACGTGCACCCACCTCAGAGGCCACAGCGTTAAGGCGTTCCTCTGTTCGAGACACAAGAAATGTTGACACGCCCCTGTCCGAAAGGGCTCGGGCTATGGCGGAACCGATACCGCCTGTGCCTCCGAAAATAATAACACCACTCATACGCGCTCCTGTCTCATAGGCATCCATACTCTAAGCCCACTCCCTCGACCACGCCAACAAAACAACGAGGGACGTTTGGTATACTCAAGGTTTAGCGTTTCTTCCGATGTTTAACGAGAACTGGTTTGGCTCCTCCTCGATGCGGCGCAATTCGAAGTCTCGTGCGGGAGATAGCACAAGTGGCACCAACTCCTTCGTAACAGAGCTTGTGTCTAGACCAAAGCTCCTCTCTTCGGTGAGGCTCAGTTTGCGCAGGAAGAAGTATCCTTCCATGAGCATCTTATCGATCCATGGAAGGTCACTTTCAAATGAGAGTTCCTTATGGAGCACCACGAAACGCGTGTCGCCTTGAATATCGTTGGCGCGTAACGAGCCGTAGCGACTAAGTGGGTCGACCTCTCCTCGCTGTGCCATATCCTCTATAATCTTTTTAAAGAAGAGGTTGACCCTTGGCTCGACACGAAATCCTAGATTGAAATCGACGCGAAAAACCTTCTTGGGTATGAGTGTTGTTACCTCGTATTCGGTGGTGTAGGGCACATCGAGCACGTTGACATGGATAAACCAATACACGTCGGCGCGTTTCGGGTGTACATGAAACAGGGAATACACCACCTTGCTCTCAATCAGTTTTGGGAAGGGGGCGCCGGTCATGTACACGAGGTGAGTAGCGTATTTGGGAACGCTCTCGTCTCGACTAAGAGCTTCAAGCGCGGGTAAATGCTGTGGGAGTGATTCGTACTCCGTGTACGCCATCTTGAGTCGAGATCCGGAGTTCCACGCGTACATAATCAGTCCAACGCCGGACGCCACCAGTACGGTGAACCACCCTCCATGGGAGAACTTGAGGAGGTTCGCCAAGAGAAATGCCCCCTCAATGGTGAGGTACACGCCGAGGAAGACAGCCACAAAGAGCTTTGGAATCTGCTTTCGCAGCAGGTAGTTCGCGAAGAGCACCGTTGTCATGAGCATGGTGAGGGTGATGGCGAGTCCGTACGCTGCTTCCATGTGGGCGGATTCCCTAAAATAGAGAACGACGAGAACGCAGCCTATGAAAAGCAGGAGGTTAACAGCCGGAACGTAGATCTGGCCTTTAAGCTCAGTAGGATAGACGATCTTCGCTTTCGGAAGTACCGAGAGTCGCATCGCTTCGGTAGCGAGCGTAAAGGAACCGCTGATGAGAGCTTGGCTCGCGATGACGGCCGCGCAGGTGGAGATAATAATTCCAGGAAGGAGGAACCAATCCGGCATGATCTCGTAGAATGGGTTGTGGTCCCCGAGATTTGTGCCGATCTGAGTGAGCATCCAGGCGCCCTGACCAAAATAGTTCAGCAGGAGAGCGATCTTTACGAATATCCACGACACCTGGATGTTTCCCCTGCCACAGTGACCGAGGTCGGAGTAGAGCGCCTCTGCCCCGGTGGTACAAAGAAAGATGGCCCCAAGGATCCAGAATCCATCTTCGTGGAAGAAGAGGAGTTGTAAGGCATAGCCTGGATCGAGCGATCTAAAAACAGAGGGGGTGGCGAAGGCCCAGTAAGCTCCAAGCATGGCGAGCATGGAGAACCAACCCAACATAACGGGACCGAATGAGTGCCCAACCAGTTTCGTTCCAAAATGTTGGATAGAAAAGAGTGCGGTAAGAATAGCGAGAACGATAGGAACCGTTTGAATCTCCGGATGAAGCTTTCGAAGACCCTCAATCGCGGAAGAGATTGAGATAGGTGGCGTGATGATCCCATCGGCGAGGAGGGAGCTTCCACCGATGATAGCGGGTATGAGGAGCCAGCGGGCGTTCTTACGCACAAGCGCATAGAGAGCGAAGATACCGCCCTCTCCCCGATTGTCAGCCCTAAGGATGAGGGAGACGTATTTGATGGTAGTCAGGAGTGTCAGGGTCCAGAAGACGCAGGAGAGCGCGCCGAGCACGACCGCTTCCTCCACGACGGTTGAGCCTGTGATTGCTCGCATCACGTACAACGGTGATGTGCCGATATCGCCGTAAATAATTCCCAATGCTATCAGGAGCCCCCCAGCGGTCACCTTGTTGGGATGGAGTCGAGCGGACATTATGAGACCTTGTTCAAAATGGACGGGGCAGGTCGTTGGTGGGGTCCCCGATGGTAAACCGCCTCGTACCTAACCTCAGTTAATGAGATGTTAGAAGGTTAGAGGTTATAGCAAAAATGAAGCTAGCTTGCGTATTAGTTACGCAAAAAGGGGAGCTTGTTGAGCTCGGGTTCTCAAATCGGCCTTCTAAAGGGGGTGCTGGTAGAACGTCTTTTTGAGGCAGCTTGATATAATGGCGGTTTGAAAGCTCTTATTGAGCGCGACGGTTTAAAAAGGTCCGTTAGTAATCATTACGATGGTCTCATTGCGATAACGATGTGATCTTGGCTTTGGTACCCGGTGCTAATCCGAGCAAGCCGCTTTGCGAGGCAGGGATCCGCCATACTCGTTAATGTTTTGGCTGAGCCTCTCCGTTCAAGATAGCCTCGGCGATCTTGCTTGAGTCTACTTGATAGGTACCTCGCTCCAACTCCTCTTTGATGCGCTCGGTTCGACGCATCTTGTCGGCGAGCCACTGAAGAGCAACTGAGGTGAGACCGCGCTTGCGTGCTTGTTTGGGTTGATTATTGTTCTCGTCGTTCATATCCATTTCCTTTTGGGAACAGCGGGCACCCCGTCTCGAATGGAGATGGGGAGGTCTGCCCTCTACATATAATAACGACCTTTGGCCGGATTTCTTGATGTTCTGAAGCGTAAGATTGCCATCACAATTAATGATATCACCTTGAGGAGGGCGGGCCTTTTTTGTTGAAATAGGCGAACAGATGGGCTTTCCACAATATTTTACTTGATGTTACCCGGAGTGCTACATTTATGCCCCTCCCGGATAGGGGAACTGAGCCTCCGAGAACTTCGGAGGTCGTTAACGAGCACTCCGTAAACAGGCTCCGGTTGATTAGGGTTAGAACCGCATGAACACTAAACAGATGACAGCTATTTCGCCTCGACGAGAGGATGATTATCCCGAGTGGTACCAGCAGGTCGTGAAAGCCGCCGATCTTGCCGAGAATTCAGCGGTTCGTGGGTGTATGGTGATTAAACCCTGGGGCTACGGTATTTGGGAAAATCTCCAACGACAGATGGACAAACGGATCAAGGACACCGGGCACAGCAACGCCTACTTCCCGCTCTTTATTCCGTTGAGCTACCTTGAGAAGGAGGCCTCACACGTTGAGGGGTTCGCCAAAGAGTGTGCTGTGGTAACGCACCACCGTCTTGAGGCGCGGGATGGGAAGCTCATTCCGACCGGCGAGCTTGAGGAGCCGCTTATCGTTCGCCCAACCTCAGAGACGATCATTGGTGAGTCATTTGCCAAGTGGGTTCAATCGTATCGAGATCTGCCGATACTGATTAATCAGTGGGCAAACGTAGTCCGTTGGGAGATGCGAACACGGCTATTCCTCCGCACCGCTGAGTTCCTCTGGCAAGAGGGACACACAGCTCACGCAACAGCTCAGGAAGCTGTAGAGGAAACGATGAAGATGCTTGAGGTGTACCGAGAGGTGGTTGAGGATGTCCTCGCGATGCCGGTTATCACCGGAGAGAAGATCCCCGAGGAGCGATTCCCAGGAGCGGTTGATACGTACTGTATCGAAGCGATGATGCAGGATCGCAAAGCGCTGCAAGCGGGAACCTCTCACTTCCTTGGACAGAATTTCGCAAAATCGTCCGATATCAAGTTCCTTAACAAAGAGGGGGTGGTTGAATACGCCTACACGACATCGTGGGGGACATCGACCCGTCTTATCGGCGGCATGATCATGACCCACGCCGATGACGATGGTCTCCGAGTTCCGCCAAAGGTCGCGCCGAAGCACGTGGTGATCGTCCCTATTGTTCCGAAGCCTGACACTGAGGCTGCCGTGTTCGAGTACGCGGAATCCTTAGCGACGGCGCTGCGCAGGGAGAACTTCAACGGCGCGCCGATCGAAGTGATCGTTGACCGACGCGATATCCGGGGTGGAGATAAGAGCTGGGAGTGGGTAAAGAAGGGGATTCCTGTTCGACTTGAGGTGGGTCCTCGTGACATAGAGTCTCGTAAGGCAGTCGTATATCGCCGCGACCAGGGGCCTCGTGAAAAGGCGTTCGTCGAGTTCGACGATGTAGTAGGTGGTATGTCCGCGCTTCTCGATTCCATTCAGAAGAGCTACTTCGAGCAGGCAAAGGCGTTCCGAGACGCGAATATCAATCGAAACATCTCGAATTTTGAGGACTTCAAGGCGTTCTTTACCCCGAAGAGCGAGGACAAACCTGAGATCCACGGAGGCTTCGTGCTCGCGAAGTGGTCAGGAGACCCAGAGGGGCTTGCCAAGCTTCAGGAGCTTAAGGTCACCATTCGGTGCTTGCCATTTGAGCAGAGTGGAACAACCGGTACCTGTGTCGTAACCGGCAAGCCGGCAATCAAAGACGCTATATTTGCGAAGGCGTACTAAAACAGAGGGCGTCAAGCTACCAAGATGTACTCATTTTTCCACCGGCAGGCCGGAGAGTGGAAATTGAGTAGTCTTGTTTTTAGCCCGCCTTCGCGGCGATCAACGCAAGGGACTCAGGCGAGTCGATATTGACGCGAGTAAGGCCTGAATTGATTCGCTTCACGAGACCGGTAAGTACATTTCCAGCGCCATACTCCCAGACCGCCTCTGGGCTCTTCTGCGTCAGAGCGTTCTCAACGCACTCAACCCACCGAACGCGGCCACATACTTGAAGGGCGAGGTTCTCGCGGATCTCCTCCGGATCGTTTGTGAATGACGCGGTGTAGTTTTGATAGACTGGGAACTTGGGTGCCGCGATGGTTATGTTGGCGAGGTCGCCACGAAGTCGCTCCTCAGCGGGTTTCATCAAGCTACAATGGAACGGTGCGCTCACCGGGAGATCGATCACCTTCGCGCCGCCAAGCTTCTCAATGAATCCTGCCACACCTTCAACTGAGCCCGCGATAACGATCTGTCCGGGGGCGTTGATGTTCGCTATCTGAGCCACGCCGGCCGTGTTTGCGTCGAGAGCGGCTTGAAGCTCCGCTACCTCTTTTCCAAGTACAGCGACCATGCGTCCTGTTCCAACAGGAACCGCTTCCTGCATATACCGACCACGTTTGTTGACGAGGCGTACCGCATCCTCAAACGAGATGGACTCCGCAGCGACGAGCGCGGAGTATTCACCGAGAGAGTGACCAGCGGCGGCGACGATCGAATGAGCGCTCGCGTGGGGTTGCATCTGTGCGAGTCGGAAACAGATGGTGCTTACCGTAAGGATTGCTGGTTGTGTTATCTCTGTGAGGGTCAATTTGTCGGCTGGACCCTCAAAGCAGATCTGGGAAAGGGAGAAGCCGAGGGCTTCATCTGCCTTGGCGAAGAGCTCTTTGGCGATCTCGTACTGGTCGAAAAGCTGACGACCCATGCCTACTTTTTGTGAGCCTTGTCCTGGGAATAATGCAAATATTTTAGACATATACATCCTCTCTCGACCCCTCAGTATCTCATATCAAGGATTTAACAGTGAGCGCCGATAATTCAGGTACGGAGGTCTGATGTCAAGAGAGGAGGTTCGCGCATATTCCACGGATGGAGAGGTCAAACCACCCTCCGTGTTGGTCGTGGGTAATGATCCACTCATAGTCGCGCTCATAACCGGATTGCTGATCTCCGAAAATTACTCCGTTACCAAATCGTATAGTGGACAACACGCTCTTAGGATAGTTCAAGCGCAACACATCGATCTTATTATTTGCGACGTCGCCATGCCCTCGATGAATGGCACGGAGTTTCTCACCTTGCTTCGCAAGGAACCTGAGGGGGCGCAGATACCTGTTGTCCTTCTGACCTCCGCGGTAGCAATCGAGGACCGCAAAGCGAAATACGAGCACGGTGTCGAGCAGTGTGTTCCAAAGCCCCTCGATCCGCACAACCTTCTCTGCGCCGTGCGAGCGTCGATGCGTCGAAAAGCGCTAGCGGAGATGCACACGAAGCGAGACTTTGACGCGTACCGCAAACGCGTGGTGCACACGCTCTCACATGAATTTCGGACCCCGCTGAGCGCAATCAATGTCGGCATTGAGCTACTCATGGAGCACCGTCAATCACTCGATTGTGCAAGCGCAACGAACGTTCTTGAGGCCGTGCGTCGAGGAGGGGTGCGTCTTGAGCGATTAGTCAGGGACTTCCTGATCCTACAACAGATGGAGGCGGGCATAACAAAGGAGGTATTCGCATCCCACGCCTCGGCGGTGTCGGTCGCTGAGATCGTCGAACGTTACATGAATTTCAAGGCTCCTCTCCACGGTGAAGAGGGAGCGTCCTTCAGTGTGCACGTTGATGCGGGCGCCGCTCACGTTCACGCAGTGGAGTCGAATATTCTCGACTGCCTTGATCGGCTCGTGTCCAATGCGGTCAAGTTCTCAGAGAGGGAGAAACACGTCGAGATCGCCGTTACCGTTCAGGAACGTGAAGCTCGATTCGCGGTAAAGGATAGAGGGTGTGGTATCGATCGCGCGAAGGTCGACACCGTGTTTGAACTCTTCAGCCAGATAGATCGCAACATGAAGGAGCAACAAGGCGGGGGAATGGGGCTCGCTATCGCGCTACGCTACGCACGCGCACACAATGGTCGACTCGAAATTACGACAAGAGAGGGGGGCGGGACCATTGTAACGCTCGTTCTCCCCGTTATCGATGTGGCTAACGTTATCAAAATCGATCCTCTTATGCGGGAGCAGTAGAAACGTACCCTTGTTTCGAAAGTCTTAGGACACGGTATTCGGGAGGGCGCTCATTCCCGAGCGCCGTGTTACGTAATGCCACCTTCCTTGGGGGGAGGAATACGCCCCACACCTCTCTCTTGTCTCTTACATCCACCCCCAGTACTCTCGAACTGCAACGTGTACGGCATTTAGCCCTCCCAAGGTTACAGAGCTCATGAAGAAGAAAGGTGTTTCAGTCGCGATAACAAAAGGCGTAACTGTAGTTGTCAGCGCCGTGGTTGCTACACTCACCGCGGTCACATCAGTATGCCACGCCGACGACTCTTCGAGCTCGCTCGCCTCAATGGTGTCAAAAGTTCACTATGAGACCCTCCCCAACGGCGTCCGCGTCATCCTCTATAATCGCGGCATCGCTCCGGTGTTCTCGGGCGCGGTGGTTGTGCGAGTGGGAGGAAGTGATGAGACGGTTGGTGAGACCGGTATCTCGCATCTCTTTGAGCATATGGCGTTCAAAGGAACTCGTACGATTGGGACGAAGGATTTCGGAAGAGAGCAGCGACTTCTTGCTCGCCTGGAGCAGATCGCCCTTGAATCAAACGCGGCTCAGAACCTCTCTGCCGAGCAAAAAGAGGAGTGGGATGATATCCACAAGGAGCTTAAAGAGATCTGGATATCGGATGATTTTAGCCGCAGATATGAAAAACAGGGCGCTGTAGGGCAAAACGCCACAACTGATAAGGAGTTCACAAAGTATTTCGTCGATCTTCCTCGATCGGCGTTCGAGTTCTGGTGTCAGATGGAATCGGACCGATTGCTCCGCCCGGTGATGAGGCAATTTTATCAGGAGCGAGACGTTGTACTTGAGGAGCGTCGGATGCGCTCCGAGGATGATCCGGGAGGGCGTCTCTATGAGCTCCTACTCGGTGTCGCGTACCAACGTCATCCCTACCGCGCCCCTGTTATCGGATATGAAGAGGATATTCGAAGTCTTACCGCAACCAAGTTAGAGGCATTCCGTAAGAAGTACTACGTGCCCTCTAATATGGTTGTGAGTGTGGTAGGCCGTGTTGATCCGAAAGAGGATATGAAGGTCATCGCAAAATACTTTGGAGCGCTGCCAAATGGGCCTGAGGTCGTGCGCGATATTCCGGTTGAGGGAGAGCCGGAAGGGGAGCGGCGCGCCACCATTCGTATGGCCGCGTCACCGCAGGTCATCGTCGCGTACGCCAAGCCGAACTATCCTAATCCAGATGATCCTCCTCTTAGTGTTGCGGCGGAGATATTGAGCGGAAGTAAGATCTCTCCGCTCTACGTGGAGCTCGTGAAGCGTCGTCAGTTAGCGGCGGGAATCGGAAATGAAGAGGGGCCGGGGAATGCCTACCCAAACCTTTTAATGTTCGGCGCGACGGTCAAAGCGCCGCACACAACTGAGCAACTTCTGCGCGCGTTTGATAGCGTGATAGATCGCTTTCGTCGCACCGGTCCAACGGAGGAGCAAGTTGAG
Organism: Pseudomonadota bacterium; assembly: GCA_039799965.1. Classification (GTDB taxonomy): domain Bacteria; phylum Bdellovibrionota_C; class UBA2361; order UBA2361; family OMII01; genus OMII01. The sequence goes on along the minus strand of JBDLRS010000004.1, from coordinate 9,209 downwards.
ATCTCAAAGCGCGCCATCGGCATGAGTTTTCTCGGCCACCTTCAATCGAGCCAATCACTTGCGCTCGATTTCGCATCCTCCGAGCTGATGTACGGTTCGTGGAAGGCATCGGTTGAGTGGTACGACAAGATGAGTAAGGTTACGGTCGACGACGTGAAGAGGGTAGCGCAGAAGTACCTCGTTCCTGAACGTCGAACTATAGCTACCATCGAGCGTAATCAATAAGGGAAACGGTACGATTATGAGAACACGAATATTCGCAGCCTTTCTTTCAGTGTGTGTCGGTAGCACACTCGGGTGCTCCCTTGGTTCCGTATCACGTGATCATGCAGCGATGTCTCGGGCCGATGAGGTCTCGCGGTTCAAGCCTATTCAGCCCGAGGAGTGGAGATTAGAGAACGGACTGCGTGTGGTATACCTCAAAGATGATGAGTTGCCGTTGGTGAAAGGACGGCTTTTCATTCGAGGGGGGTCTCTATGGGGTCCTGCGAGCCCAGTTGGTGCTGTGAGCGCTATGGGGGAACAAATGCGTCAGGGCGGCGCGGGTAGCAGGTCGGCCGATTCGCTTGATCAGGAGTTAGAGGAGCTCGCTGCCACGGTGTCGAGTTCGTTCTCCACTGAGTTCGGAGGTGTGTCGTTTTCGTCGTTAGCGTCTGACCTTGATAAGGTATTCCCGATCTTTGCTGACGTCGCGTTGCGACCCCGCTTTGAGGGAGACCGTCTCGCGTTGTGGAAGGGGCAGTCGCTTGAGAGTATTCGGCGGCGAAAGGAGGACCCGAGCACCGTCGCATCGATCGCGTTTACGCAGCTTCTCTACGGGGATTCTCCTTACGGACGTGTTTCTGTTGAACGAGATATTCAATCGATCTCACGAGAACTTCTCGTCTCGCTGCACCAAAGGTTCGTTAAACCTGACGGTGGGCTGCTAGTTGTGACGGGACGAATTGAGCGCCCAGTTGTTGAGAAGCTCGTTGAGCGGCACTTCGGTGGATGGAAACCTCGTGGAGAGCCCCTGTCGCCCGCCCCTGCGGTGAGTCATGAACCATCGCCCGGTATTTATTTTATCGAGCTTCCTTTCTCGCAAGCGTCGGTTCAGTTGGGACACCTTGGAGTTCCCCGTTTAACTCCTGATTATCCGGCTATTGATATGTTCAACGAGGTGTTCGGTACCTCGGGATTCGGTTCCCGCCTGATGCAGCGGGTTCGAACTGAGCTCGGTCTTACCTATGGCGTGTACGGTGGTATCTCACCGGCGGTCGTGAAGGGGGTTAATTACGTGTTCCTTCAAACAAAGGCTGATTCGGTGGCTCCAGCGATTGAAGAGTCGGTGGGAGTTCTTGCGAAGTTGCAGTCCGCCCCGCCTACTGAGGAGGAGATGGAGGAGAAGAGAACCGCTATTCAAAACTCCTTCGTTCTCAACTTTGACTCGATCGATGAGATCGCGGTGCGCAACGCTCGTTTAAAGTTGCTAGAGTACCCCGCAGACTATGATCAGACCTATCTCACCAAGGTCGGTGCAGTGAAACCGAGCGCCGTCCAAGAAGTGGCGCAAAAACGGTGGGATCCAAAGAAGTTCGTGATCGTTGTTGTGGGGAATCAGACCGCATTCCAACGTCTCGAAAAAGCTATGGCGGATACCAATAATGCGCTCACTACCCTCCCGCTCCGCAAACTGCGTTTTGAAAGCGCAATTGTGATGCCCTAAGGGAGCTCCCGTCATCGTATAGACATGCCTCCATATACTACCAGGGGGCACAGCCGTACCCTATGTCTAGATTTGGAATCGATACGATGAAAAGAGGAAAGATCCTCATGGACGTGACCACACTCGCTCTTGGAGCGTGTGCGGCGTTCTCCTCGATAGGTTGCTCATCCCAGCCCGTTCCCGGTCCCGATAAATTGGGGCGAGATGAGGGACTTGGGGCTATTCAGGGGGCGGGTGCTGGTATGGTTGTTGGAGCGCAGGTCGGAGCGGGAACCGGTCCCGGAGCCGCTATCGGCGCGGGCTTTGGAGCGATCGCGGGGGCCATTCAAGGCCTCATGAAGGATAGCCTAGAAGAAACAGAGATGAAAAATGAGCAAGAGCTTCAAGAGACGCAGAGTCGGATCGTCGCTCAGGATGTGCTCGGTAAGCATTACGAGATGCGGATGCAGATGCATCCCGGTCGCGATATCTTTCCCGCGGATGTGTTTTTCCAAGGTGATTCTGCGAAGATGTGCCCACAAGGGGTCGCTATCGTAAAAGAGATCGCCCGAATGAATGAGTTTCGACTTCCTTATTCCCGCATAATAGTGGCATCCTATGCAAAGTCGGTCGATCCTGAGTCCACCTACGTTTCGCATCTTACGGAGCGCCGGGCTCGAGAGTTCGTGAATCAATTGGTTCGGGCTGGCGTGGAGCCGCGACGTTTGGAGACCAGGGCCGTTGTGATAGACGCTCCTGTGTTGATTGATCCGAACGACAACCCGACCCGTTATAATCAGGCTATAGAGATAATCCCTGTAGATAAGTAGGAACTATGAAAGGAAAGAAAGACGCGAAGACAAAAGAGCAGGACAATGGCGGCAAAGAGTCGAAGGAGATCTCAAAGATCTCGACGAAAGCCGACCTCAAGGCGTTTATTACAGAGGTCCATGAGAAGATGCTTAAAGAGCAAGCCGCTCCGATCTTTGCTATGGCCGCCATGCAGCAGATCATGAGCTTGGACAATATCTACGACCTTCTGGATAGTCAGAGCAAAGAGATCCTTCAGGAGATCTGGGTTAAGTTGCAGCAATCCGGATTCCACCTCAGGAAGCCACCCCTTCTCTTCGGAGAGGGCGAGGCTTAGCAGGGTGGTGAAAAATGGTTCCGTCGTGAGCATTTTGAGAGTTTTGACGAAACGAGGCGGAGACGAGAAAAAACCGGAGGCGTATTCACTGAGATACGATGAGGATTTTTTCGGCGGCTCCAACGAAGTTGCAGTCAAACTACCGAAATGCGCAACCGGAAATCATTTTTCACCACCCTGTTAGTCCTTGTATAGCTCAAAAGTGGTTTCAAACGGCGACCTCGGTCGCCGTTTTTTTTGGATACTATGTCGGTAATTTGGGAGCTTGTGATTCCTCTGGTCGCCACGGTGCCAAGAGGGTAAAACCCTGCTATAACGAGCCCTCACCAAGGAAAGCGCACTGACTATGGCAGTAGAGAGCACGAGCATACAAAAGGCACGCCTCATCTCGATCGTTCTGAGCGTCGTCGGGCTCGGGTTGTCGTACATCTCCCTTGTTCAGCACGTGGTGTACTCTCATGGGTTCGCGGCCGGAGCAAGTTTCTGCCACATCAACGCGCACCTGAACTGCGAGGCGGTGAACGCGAGCGAGTGGTCGGTATTCTTAGGCCTTCCGGTCGCCTCGTACGGGCTCTTGCTCTATTCCATCGTTCTGATCGGTTCACTCGTCGCCTCGGAGGCCGGTCGAACGCTCTCCCTCCAGACCTGGTCGGCGCTTGCCTTGGGGATCTCGTGTGTGGCTTCGTTGCTATCGATTGCGCTCTTCGGCATCTCGGAGCTCTTGATTGGAGCGTTGTGCCTGATGTGTCTTGGCACCTATCTCGTAAACTTCCTCATCTTGGGGATCGTGTGGAGAACGGCGTGGCGAGGTTGCTTCGTTGAGGGACTCGGAGCGGGTGCTCGCGAGGGCGTGCGGCTCCTGGGGGTTGTTTTTGGAGTCGTGTCCGCTCCAGAGGGGATGCGACCGTGGCGTGTTCGAACGGCGGCTCTGCTTGTGGCGATCAGTGGTATTATCAGCGCGGTCCTCCCGGATGTTCTCTTCCATTCATACGCCGCGGAGGAGATGAATCAGGGAGACCCGATTGAGGAGTGGACGAAGTCTCCCCCAGTAACTTTCAATCTTGAGCTCGGCAAAGGCGCTTTTGGTGATTACGCTCTGGGGGAACCGAGCGCTCCAATCCAGATCGTTGAGTTCGCCGACTATGAATGTCCCGCGTGCAAGATGGTGCACGAGGTTATGAAGGAGCTTCTGGAGCGTTACCAGGGCAAGCACCATTTTGTATTTAAGAACTATCCGCTCGACAAGTCATGTAATCCTGAGATGCAGCATGAACTGCATGAATATGCGTGCGTGGCTGCATACTACTCTCGGTGCGCCGGAGAGCAGGGAAAGTTTTGGGAGGCTAACACGATCCTCTTTCTTCGTGACGCTGAGAAGGGAGAGCTCAAGCGGGAAAGCCTGCTGACCGACGGCTCTAAGGAGCTCGGTATCGATGAGGTTGCGGTGCGAGAGTGCATGGATTCAGGACGATATCGGGACGTAATTCTCAAAGACATTAAGGCGGGGTCGGATGCCGGATTGCAGGGGACTCCATCGGTGTGGGTCAACGGGAAGCTCGTTACCCAGCCTGGCTATGAGACGTTCACGCGCATATTCGACATGATTCTGAAGGAGCGTGGCCTCACCACCCCGTAACCGTTTGTTCGATGAGAGGAGCGCGGACGGGTTCTCCGTCTAGGTATGACGAAGCCAAGAGTTCTCATTCATATCGTGACCTGGAATAGCGGCGACACAATTGCGCGGTGTATCGATCACGCGCGGGCTCAGTGTGGATGTACGCTCGGCGACGATCTCATCATTCGAATCACCGACAATGCTTCTTCTGATGATACGGTTCAGAGAGTTCGAGCGATTGGCAACGTGAATGGGCTCGAGCTGACCATAAACCGCGCTAACTTGGGTTTTTGTGGCGCCCACAACCAGGGGGCGGCGCGGTGTGTCGAGGGCAATTTCGACGCGATGCTTATTCTTAACCCCGATGTGGGTCTCTCTCCCACTTGCCTGAGGGAGATGCTCAAGGCTTTCTCGAGCAAATCGAAGCGAGGGATCGTGACCCCGAAACTTATGAGGGCGGCCGATGACCTTTCGCCACTTGGTTCAAAAACGATAGACGCGGCGGGCATGGTGCTCACGCCATCTATTCGGCACTTCGATAGGGGAAGTGGTGAGGTCGATAGCGGCGCGTACGAGAAGGTTGAGGAGGTGTTCGGCGCTACTGGGGCGTGTCTGCTCATCTCTCGTGAGTGTATCGAGTCGCTGGCCCTCTCCCCTGAGGTAGTAGATCAAGCGGTGTGGAAGCTCTATCCAGAGCTAAGAGAAGGGGCCAAAGAGCGCGTTCGCCTCTTTGATGAGGCGTTTTTTGCCTACCGAGAGGACGCGGATCTCTCCTGGCGCGCAGGAAGGATGGGGTGGCGCTGCGTTTACGCACCAGCCGCTCTCGCTACCCATGTTCGAGTTGTTACGCCGGAGCGGCGTTCTAAGCTTCCCTCGATATTAAATCGTTTGAGTGTGCGAAACCGCTTCCTGCTCCAATTGAACAACTGGGACCTTTCGTGTGGAGTAGCTTCGCTGTGCTGTGGGGTTATTCTCCGAAACGCCCTCGTTATTGTGGGCGTGCTCCTGAGGGAGCGAAGTTCCATTCCTGGGTTGCTGGAAGCAATTCGACTCGCTCCCCGAGCTCGCGCCATATATCGGACGACGAGGGGAGAGTAACACAAACGCCGTGACACAACCTGGGGGCTTTTGCTCCCACACCAAGGGGATGTAGGGTTAGCGCATGAAAGAGATCGTCGCAAAAGAGATAGCTAAGCGGGTTAAGGATGGGGATGTCATCGGCGTTGGCACCGGTACCACGGTTGACGTGGCGCTCACCGAGATCGGTAAGCGGGTGAAGGCAGAGAACCTCCGGATCGCCGTGGTTCCTACCTCCTATCAAAGCGCGTGGCGATGCCAAGATCTTGGATTCATCGTCATGTACCCGGGCTACCGAGGACACATCTCATGGGGATTCGATGGCGCCGATCAGGTCAATAAAGCGCGTTGGGCCATTAAGGGTAAGGGTGGCGCGATGCTTCAAGAGAAGATACTCGCGAAGCGGTGCAAAAAATTCGTGTTGATCGTTGATGAGACGAAGGTGGTTGAGCAGCTCGGTGTCGGATGCGCGATTCCCGTTGAGGTTGTCCCCGAAGCGATCGTCTTGGCGGAGGAGGGATTGAAGTCGCTCGGCGCGACCGAAGTCGTAATTAGGGTGGGAACTGGAAAGCACGGACCGGTCATCACGGAGGGCGGAAACATCATCCTTGATGCCACCTTCGTTAATGTCCCTGAGAGATTAGAGGCCGATATCAAATCAATTACAGGCGTCGTGGATAGCGGACTCTTCATCCACTACGCTTCCGAGGTTCTTGTCGCGAGCGCAAGCGGGGTGTTCTCCTTTTAGGGCGTAAGCTCTTGGCCCCGCCTCTTCCCCATGTATGGTGTAGAATCTCTTGAGGTCAGCCTCATCCTACATGGAGGTCGCGCAACGAAGGGAACCCTGAAGCTCACGCAATAATTTCGTGCAGTAGACGCAATGCTGACACCGGTCTTCGGTGACAATCGGCTCCTAAAGTTTAGTGCGTCGCCCGCTCAAAGTTCTCTAAAACCTCAAGCACCGTCGAGAAGGTTGTAGCGCTCTCTCCAAATCTCTTCTGATGGCGGGCGTCGATTGCGGGCGCGAACTCCCGTTGGTACTCCTCGTAGTTCTCACGATTTTCACTCAGGTACTGAACGGAATAGGTCAGGGCGTCTCGTTCGAAGGCGTGGACCCGCATCATGCGCGCAGAGGTAAAGAGACCGGTCTCTAGTACTTTAGGAATCTGTACCTCGCGCATCCACTCGAGCCACTCGTCACGGATATCCTCTGAAACAGCTATCGTTATGTTGAAAAGTAATTGAGTCATACGTTTCCTAGGTCTCTCTCTCACTATTGTGCAGTGTTGAGCCTACAGAAACAATCCCGCCGCCACGAGGGTACTCAGCAAAGGAGTTTTCCGGCTCATGGTAGGTCGCTAGCAGGGTGGTGAAAAATGATTTCCTGTTGCGCATTTCGATAGTTTGACTGCAACTTCGTTGGAGCCGCCGAAAAAATCCTCAACGTATCTCCGTGGATACGCCTCCGGTTTTTTCGTCGTCTCCGCCTCGTTTCGTCAAAACTCTCAAAATGCTCACGACGGAACCATTTTTCACCACCCTGCTAGCAGGGTTTTTTGTGCGGGAATCACGTAGGTAGCCCGCCTGGTTGAACATCGGCGTGTCGCGGATTGAGGGCCGCTTATGCCTCAAGAAGCTCTATAAGCGCTTCGCCGTAGAGCTCCAACTTCCTTTCACCGATCCCACTGACACCGCGAAGGTCGCTGTATCTCCGTGGTTTCTTCGCTGCGACCGCTTGAAGTGTGGCATCGCTAAATACCATGTACGCCGGAATGCCTTTCTCTTTCGCCACACCGGCGCGCCATGTTCGGAGTCTGTTGAAGGTCTCCTCGTCGAAGTCCATAGCTCCTAAGTGCCGATGTTGTTCCCTTCTCTTGTCGGCTGATATTCCCGAGGTAACGAGGGGTGCTCGCAACCGAATGGTTCGCTTCTCCTTGATTGCGGTCAGGCCATCATGTGTCACCTCTATAACGTTGAAATGCCCTTGGTTTATGGAGAGGAGGCCGGCGGTAACAAGTTCACGGCCGTAGTAGAGCCACTCCGCTTTGGTTTTGCCCTTGCCCGCTCCATAGGTGGAGAGAGAGTCGTGTCCCCACTTCTTGATCTTCTCAACTTGAGATCCGAGGAGCACATCGACGATGTGATTGAGGCCGACCGAAAAGCCGCTATGTTTTTTGATTCGTAGTATGCAGGAGATGAGCTTTTGGGCCACCTCAGTCGCGTCTACCTCCTGCCGCGGAGTGAGGCAGTTATCACAGGCACCGCAGACGAGAGCGGTCTCTCCGGTTTCGTCTTTGTATATCTCTCCAAAATAGCTAAGGAGCGATACTCGACGGCACTCGGATCCTTCGGCGAATTGTAACAACCGGGATAGTTGGCGACTTGAGATCTCTCGCTCGGTTGGATCGGTCAATTGGTCGATAAAGACGCGGAGCTTGGCCGCGTCTGAGGAGCTGTAGAGCATCACGCACTCGCTCGGCAGTCCATCGCGACCCGCTCGACCCGTTTCTTGGTAGTAGCTCTCGATATTTTTGGGGAGGTCGTGATGTATCACAAAGCGAACGTCAGGTTTGTCGATCCCCATGCCGAAAGCGATGGTGGCTACCATGACCTGGGTTTCATCTTTCACAAAACGCTCCTGGCGCCTGTTGCGCTCCTCCGCGGCGAGGCCCGCGTGATAGGCCTCAGCGTTTATCCCCTTCTTAACGAGGTCCGCCGCGACCGACTCGGTGCGCGCGCGAGATAGGCAGTAAATGATACCTGACTCATCGCGCAATCCATCAAGGATCTCTAGAATCTGCTTACTAGGAGAGATGCGTGGGATAATTCGATACGAGAGGTTGGGGCGATTGAAGCTCGCTACGAAATTTCGTGGATTCTTAAGCTCAAGCATCTCAACGATATCGTGTCGTACCCTCTCTGTCGCTGAGGCCGTCAGCGCGAGCATCGGCACGTGAGGAAAACGCGCGCGAACCGCTTTGAGCGCTCGATACTCGGGCCTGAAGTCGTGTCCCCAGGAAGAGATACAGTGGGCCTCATCAACCGCGACGAACTCAAGTTTGAGCTGCTGGAGTGTGTCCAGCATTCCATCGACAAGAAGTCGCTCAGGCGATAGGTAGAGCACCTTGATCTCACCGCGAAAGAGCTGTCTCCACGTGTCTTTCGATTCGTCCTCAGTGAGAGAGGAGTTAAGGTAGGCCGCCTTCACGCCGTTTTGAAGAAGGCTATCGACCTGATCCTTCATCAGCGCGATTAAGGGAGAGATGACGATCGTTAAGCCTGTTCGAACGATGGCGGGGAGTTGATAGCAGAGTGACTTGCCACCGCCGGTGGGAAGGAGCGCGAGTACATCTCTCCCGGCCAACGTTTCCTCCATGATCTCCCGTTGTAACGGACGAAAAGAGGAGTAGCCGAAGGTGTTCTTGAGGGTGGTGGATAGGATATCAACGGCGGGCAGCGACATATCGCTTCCTAGTTTCGTTGAGGTAAGCGAAAGAGTCCAGAGCTAGCAGGGTGGTGAAAAATGGTTCCGTCGTGAGCATTTTGAGAGTTTTGACGAAACGATGCGGAGACGACGAAAAATCCTGAGGCGTATCCACTGAGATACGTTGAGGATTTTTTCGGCGGCTCCAACGAAATTGCAGTCAAACTATCGAAATGCGCAACAGGAAATCATTTTTCACCAC
>JBDLRS010000003.1:0-6054 GCA_039799965.1 Pseudomonadota bacterium | reverse complement strand
CTCGGCAAATAATATCTCGGATAGCTCGCTCACGTATCATTCTATGACACGTATTCATTCAAATAGATATACCTAAAATGCTGTGATGAGAGGTAGAACAGGGCCAGGTGAATAGTAACCAGATTCATCGATATCTATAGGAGAAGCTCTTGACATAGCGCACTACGAGAGGCTCGTGGCGACTACTCTGTGTGTGATCTCAGCACCGATCGCGAGGCAGCTCGTGGCCGCCGGTGATGGAGCGTTCAGCACATGGGTAACGAAAGGCGACTCCTTAAACGCGAAGTCCTCTTCTAGGGACCCGTCCGGTCGTACGACTTGTGCGCGGACGCCAGAACCTCCCGACAGGAGGTCTGCGGATGTAACTTCAGGCACTAATCGTTGAAGCGCTCGAACAAAGGCCCCTTTGGATAGCGACCGATGCATCTCTCCAATACCCATCTGCCAATGTCTTCCAATCAGGCGCAGGAATCCGCCGAACCTGACCATACGTAGAACGTCTCTAGCGTTTATGTCACGCCAGGAATACCCCTCACGAGCGAGCGCAAGTACCGCGTTCGGCCCGCATTCGACGGACCCGTCGAATCGCCGAGTGAAATGAACTCCGAGGAAGGGGAACCGTTGATCGGGTACGGGGTATATAAGGGTATTGCACAACCTGCGAGCTGATTCACGAAGTACGTAGTACTCTCCCCGGAACGGCACGATGCGGCCTTCCGTTCGGTCTCCAAACTTACGGGCGACGCTGTCCGAGTGGAGCCCCGCGCAGTTGATCACATACCCGGCGTGAATGAGGTCAAAGGTACCGGAGAGTATCCATCCGGCTCCGGTACGGGTCGCGGCGAGGAGTTTCGCGTCCGTGATGACATTGCCGCCAAGGCGAGTTATCTCGCGGACGAGCGCTTGAGCGAGCCCAGCGAAATCAATAACCCCAGCGTTTGGAACCCACAAACCCCCGACTCCGGTCACATATGGCTCTCGCTCCTTGATCTCCGCCGAGGATAGGAGAGAGGCGTCGACGCCATTACTTTGCGCACGGGAGTGCAGGTTCTTTAATCGTCCCAACTCCTCATCTGAGGTGGCGACGATAAGTTTACCGCAGATGGAGTAAGTGACTCCGTGCTCTTGCGCGAACTCAATTACAGCTTTTCGCCCTGCTACGCAGAGTCGCGCTTTGTACGAGTCCGGTTTGTAGTAGATGCCGGTGTGAATCACGCCGGAGTTTCTGGTGCTTTGATGAGAAGCCACGGTGGACTCTTTTTCAAGGACACTCAGAGAGACGCCTGGTTTGGCTCTGAGGATCTGGTATGCGGTGCTTAACCCTACTAATCCTCCACCGATGATGACGTAGTCACTCTTCATGTCGGTACTTTAGCAAGTGGCGAAAGGGGAGGCATTACCCAAAAGCATTACCCAAAAAATGGCCCTCTTTCCCTGCTTTTCCACACATGAGGAGAGCGTACCCAGTGTTTGCGGTCAGCCGTGCGCGTGCTAGAGTATGGATGACGATTTTAGAGGTGTTGGCGTTATGAATCATTCCGAGTCTTCAAAGATCTTCGCTAAGGCAAAGGGATTCTTCCCCGGTGGAGTTAACTCTCCCGTGCGGGCGTTCCGCTCAGTTGGTGGCGAGCCGTTCATGGTTAAGTACGGCCAGGGACCATACCTCTTCGATGTCGATGGCAATCGTTATGTTGATTATATCAATAGCTGGGGGCCCCTCGTATTGGGACACGCGCACCCAGCGGTGGTTGAGGCTATCGCGACGCAGGCTGCGCGAGGAACCAGCTTCGGCGCCTGTCATGAGCTTGAGTCAGAGCTCGCCGAGGTCGTCCGTGGATTGTTTCCCTCGTTAGAATTAATGCGCTTCGTTAACTCAGGAACTGAAGCGGCTATGTCGGTTATTCGATTGGCGCGGGGATTCACGGATCGCAAAAAGCTGGTGAAGTTTGAGGGGTGCTATCACGGTCACGCGGATGTGCTTCTGGCGAAAGCGGGTTCCGGGATTCTTACCCTTGGATTGCCAGAGTGTGCGGGGGTACCGCCGCAGGTGGTCACTGATACCCTGATAGCGGAGTACAACAATCTTGAATCTGTGCAGCGGCTTTTCGATGAGTGCGGTAGCGACATCGCTGCAGTGATCGTTGAACCGGTTGTTGGCAACTGTGGACTCTTGGTGCCGACCAAGGATTTCCTTCAAGGCTTGAGGGATATTACCGCGCGAAGCGGCGCGCTTCTGATCTTCGATGAGGTAATGACCGGGTTCCGAGTCGCTCTCGGTGGTGCACAAGCTCTCTATAATGTGAAGCCTGACCTTACCATGCTTGGCAAGGTTATCGGTGGGGGAGTTCCCGTTGGCGCTTTTGGTGGTCGTAAGGATATTATGGAGCTGCTGGCTCCCCTTGGACCGGTCTATCAAGCTGGAACCCTCTCGGGAAATCCTCTTGCAATGGTCGCCGGCATGATTACCCTTCGTGAATGGAGTAAGCCGGGAGTTTTTCAGAGCGCCCAAGCGACGACGGAGACGCTTGTTCGAGGGCTTATGAAAACAGCGAGTGATGCTAGCATCCCTCTGGTGGGGGATTCCGTCGGCACGATGTTCGGATTTTTTTTCTCAGACCATCCCGTACGATCGTACCGAGATACGCTCTCCACGCGGAAGGAATCTTTCAATACCTTCTTTCACGCTATGTTAGAACAGGGGGTATACTTCGCGCCGTCGGCGTTCGAGGCTGGATTTGTCTCAGCGGTGCATGCTGGAGAGGCGCTCGAATATACACTGCGAGCTCTACCGCAAGGCTTCGCCGCTGTCGCGAGCTCGCTGTAGGTAGTAAAGTGTTTTGCGCGCAGTCGCGACGCGGATCATTCCTCAATAGGGGGTCCTAAAAGAGCTCGGGATTGAGGATATGCGTGAAGAAGCGATACACCTCCATTGCGGTATCTTGGAAGATAATATCGGCTATCGTAAGCGACACCACGAAGGAGCCAACCAGCACCGGTAGCGCCAACACGGATATCGAGAACGCTGAAATGAATCTGGTGTTCGTCAGCGCTCGCACGGCGTTGATGAATAAGAAGAATGAGAAGGCAAGCGCGAACGTAGCGCAGGTCGGGAAGAGCTCCAAGAACCAATCTGACGAGTCGGCTCGTCCTGTAGCTAAATATCCTAAAATAGAGAGGTGTCCGCTCGCGAGGAAGTTCCCGAGATAATAGGCGCACATAAACGGTATTAAACTCGCCAAGCAGTACAGTGATGCCGCCCAAATCTTTCCTGGTGGTACGTCAAGAAGGAGGAGTTTAAAGAGCACTGACGTGAGGAGGCTAAACCAAATGAGGGTCATAACAACCGTCACGGTGATAGCGTAGTTGAGTTCCGGGCTCGATGACTGACCCCCAATGTAGTGCTGGTACCAGAGGGGTGGAGCCACGATCACAAAGAATGTTGAGAGTGGAGCAAGCACCAGGTAGGGGGGGTATCTGCGTTCTTTCAGCAAGTGCCGCATCATCCCAGCCGGATCGATCGGAATGGAGATGAGAGTGTCGAGCAGAGAGAGCTTCTTTTTGATGGCGACCATAAACTTAGCTCATTGTGTTCTACCTCGGTCCGTTTTGGCGAGAGCAATAAATGTACTCTGTCTCGGGAGGGGGGGGGGAGCTTTAGATGGGCATTGACCAAAAAAGGAAACTGTAAGTCATTTATTTTTTGGGGGTGATAACGCTCACAATATGGAGAGAGTTAGGGGGAAGCGATTGCAATTTACTCTGATTTGTTGTTGAATCCCCCTCGATGGCTCTAAGAGCTTAGTTTCGTTGAATTGAATCCTTGAGTAGCCTGTAGCAAAGAGGGTTTAATTGAGCGGGAGTAGCTCAGTCGGCTAGAGCATCAGCCTTCCAAGCTGAGGGTCGCGGGTTCGAATCTCGTCTCCCGCTCCATTTTGTTTGTTCCTATTCCAACTTTCTTTGCTTTGGCAAGATTGGGATAACGGGCAGGATGGGGCTTAGCCCACTTTTACTCCCTGTACCCCTCGCACCCCTTCACCCCTTGCACCCCTTCACCCCTTGCACGGCTGGGTTCGGCACTCTAAACTCACGGCGGCTTTTGAATTTTCGGTGACTTCAGCGTGAGCTCAGTCGAACGCTCACCCTGACGGTGCCAGGGTTGCGCCTTTCGAAAAGTTCAAAATCCTTGGTGCTTGTAGCCACCTGCACCATTTTTACTCTCCTTTTTTCCTCTCCTTAACTGCTGAATTTAGGTTAACATGCTCACATCGGAACCTTTTTACCCCCCTGTTAGAACAACAGACAGTTCCGCTTTGCTCAATTACGGAGAACTATGCGCGATCCCCTCTCATCTTTAGGCCTTCAGGCCTCCAATCCCGGCGCTTTCGGTAAGGGTGTGCTTACGACCTCGACCGGAGGAACACTGGTGAGCACCTCACCGATAGATGGAGCTGAGCTTGGTCGAGTTATGTGCGCTGATGATGCAGTCTACGATCAGGTCGTTCACGAGGCGCATGAGGTCTTTCTTGAGTGGCGCAAGGTGCCCGCGCCAGAGCGCGGCGAACTCGTGCGCAAGATCGGAAACGCGTTGCGGGACTCCAAGCAGGCTCTCGGAAAGCTCGTCTCGTTGGAGATGGGAAAGATAGTAGCAGAGGGAGAGGGGGAGATTCAGGAGGCGATCGACATCGCTGATTTCGCCGTTGGATTATCTCGGCAGCTCTACGGCAAATCGATGCACTCAGAGCGTCGCAATCATCGAATGTACGAACAGTGGCATCCTCTCGGTGTCGTGGGTGTTATCACCGCCTTTAACTTTCCTGCCGCCGTATGGGCGTGGAATTCGATGGTAGCGGCGGTGTGTGGCGATGCCGTGGTATGGAAGCCCTCAGAGCTTACGCCGCTTACCGCCATTGCAATCAACTCGATCTGTCGCAGTGTAGCGAAAGAGCGTGGGTTTGAAGGCGTATTCTCTCTGGTGGTTGGGAATGGGTCGGATTTGGGCAAGCGCATCGCGTCGGATAGGCGTATTCCGTGTGTATCAGCGACAGGGTCGTGTCGCATGGGGCGTGATGTCGCCAAGGTTGTTGGCGATCGTCTCGGTCGAACTATCCTTGAATTGGGTGGAAACAACGCGGTCATCGTGATGGATGACGCCGACATGGATCTGGTGATGCCGGGTGTTCTCTTCGGCGCTGTGGGAACAGCGGGACAGCGGTGTACCACGATTCGCAGGGCTCTCGTGCATGAAAAGATCTACGACACATTCGTCGAGAGAATGACGGATGCCTACAAGCAGGTGCGGATCGGAAATCCTCTTGAGAAAGGGGTGCTGATGGGTCCTCTCGTATCGCCTGGCGCTGTCGAAGTGTATAAAGCCGCGATGGCACGGGTGCCAAAAGAGGGTGGTACCATCGTATACGGAGGAAATGTCCTGTCTGGCCTGCCTTCGCCCCTCTACGTTGAGCCAACCATCGTGAAGGCGCATGCCGGTATGCAGTTAATCGCGGAGGAGACTTTTGCACCCATTCTCTACGTACTCCCGTTCAAGACCGTTGATGAAGCTATCGCGCTCAACAATAGTGTACCGCAGGGCTTAAGCTCCGCGATCTTTACGCGCAACCTCAAAGTGGCTGAACGATTCCTTTCGACCGCTGGGAGTGATTGCGGTATCGCGAATGTCAATATCGGAACCTCCGGCGCTGAAATCGGTGGGGCGTTTGGTGGAGAGAAGGATACCGGAGGAGGGCGAGAGTCTGGTTCGGACTCCTGGAAGCAGTATATGCGCCGCCAGACGACCACGATCAACTACGGGGACGATGCTCCGCTGGCTCAAGGGGTAGTGTTCGGGTAGTGGAGTGTTCCGGCGCATTTTTCCCGCTCGGCGCGCGGGCGCAGGCTTGTAAGGAGTAGGTTCTAGTAGGGTGGTGAAAAATGACTTCCTGTTGCGCATTTCGATAGTTTGACTGCAACTTCGTTGGAAGCCGCCGAAAAAATCCTCAACGTATCTCAGTGGATACGCCTCCGGTTTTTTCGTCGTCTCCGCCTCGTTTCGTCAAA
>JBDLRS010000002.1:0-6604 GCA_039799965.1 Pseudomonadota bacterium | reverse complement strand
GCTCATAATTCCATGTTACCGAAATCGAGGAGGTAGGCATGGAAGAGGTAGTAAAACGTCATATTCTTGAATCCTTTAGGGAAAAGTACCATCGCGCAGGTAAGCTGGCTAAAGGCGAGCTTCTTGAAGAGGTACACTCGTTTTGCTTGACCTACCAAGGGGTTACGCTGTAGTATCCCTACCTCTTGGCGAGTTCTATTCCAGAGCTCGTCATCCGCCGATGTCGAATGCGATGTCGAATGTTCGCGCGGTGGATCTCCCTCTCTCTTACGTCACTCTATCGATCCGGTGAGTGTGGGTGTTGCGGGTGGAGTCATAACTTGATTTTTGGGTCGAAGACATAGGCTGTTACCAGTATGGTTAGTTCATTTTCAGCGGGCTCATTCGGTGGTTTCAAGGGAGGCAACGAAGACGGTTCGTTCGCGGCAGAGTTCGAAGCGCTCATGCTCGGCCGTTTCGGCAATATCCGCCCAGGAAAGATCGTTCCTGGCGTAGTTACACACATCGGCAAAGAGATGATATCGGTTGATATCGGCTTCAAGTCGGAAGGTGTTGTTCCAACAGAGCAATTCCCACACGTGGAAGGGAAGGTTCAGGCTCAGGTTGGTGAACAGGTAGACGTATTCATCATCGCCCTTGAGAACGAGATGGGTCAGGTTCTTCTCTCAAAGGAGAAGGCCGATCAGAAGAAGATCTGGGAGAAGGTTGAGGATACCTTCAAGGCTGACGCCAAGCTTACCGGTAAGGTAATCCAGAAGGTTAAGGGTGGTCTCCAGGTTGATATCGGAATCCCAGCCTTCCTTCCTGGCTCGCAGATCGACATCCGTCCTCACCGCAATCTCGACAAGTTCCTTGGACAGGAGTACGAGTTCAAGGTTCTCAAGATCACCCGAGACAAGGGCAACATCGTTCTCTCTCGCCGCGCTGTGTTGCTTGGTGAGCGTGACGAGCTTCGCACAGCTACCTTGAAGGTTCTTCAAGAGGGAGTTGTCATGGAGGGTGTTGTTAAGAACGTTACCGATTACGGGGCGTTTATCGACCTTGGTGGTATCGACGGTCTCCTTCACATCACGGACATCTCGTGGGGCCGTATTAATCACCCATCTGAGAAGCTCTCCGTTGGCCAGACAGTTCCAGTGGTTGTACTGAAGTACGACGCTGAGAAGGGTCGTGTAAGCCTCGGTATGAAGCAGCTTCAGCAGGATCCCTGGCAGACAGCTCATGAGCGATTCCCAATCGGTGGTCGCGTTAAGGGCCGCGTTAAGTCTGTTACAGATTACGGCGCGTTCGTTGAGCTCGAAGAGGGCATCGAGGGACTCATTCACGTTTCTGAGATGTCATGGACGAAGAAGGTTCGCCACCCATCGAAGATCGTTACTGAGGGCGAGAGTGTTGAGGCAGTTATCCTTGGATTCGATTCCGAGCAACAACGCATCAGCCTTGGCCTCAAGCAGCTCCTTCCAAATCCGTGGGAGCAGCTCCAAGCACTTCATCCCGTTGGATCTCGTGTTACGGGCAAGGTTCGCTCGATTACTGAATTCGGTATCTTCGTCGGTATCGAGGACGGCATCGACGGTCTCGTTCACATCTCCGACTTCTCCTGGACGAAGCGCATCAAGGATCCTAAAGAGATCCAAGATCTCTTCAAGAAGGGAGACGATGTTGAGGCAGTTGTTCTCGACATCGACGCTGCTAATGAGCGCTTGAGCCTCGGCATCAAGCAGCTCTCGCAAGATCCATGGGAGACTATCGCTCAGCGTCACCCAGTTGGTACTAAGGTCAAAGGGCCTGTTACCGCTGTCACTGAGTTCGGTGTCTTCGTTGAGATCGAGAGCGGAGTTGAGGGGCTCATCCACAATTCTCAACTCGGCGTTGAGAAGGGGACTGATGTTGCCGCACTCTACCCAGTTGGAACACAGGTAGAGGCAGAGGTTACCAACGTCGATACACAGGAGCGTCGCATTAGCTTGAGCTCCCGTAGTATCAAGGAGCGTGGTGGCCGTAAGGAGTCATACGATCAGTACATGGCTGACGAGGAAGCTCCACGTGTTACCTTCGGAGACCTTATCCGCGAGCAGATGAAGAACGATAAGGACTAATCTGCTAAAGGTCCTGTAACAAGGATAAACAAAGGGAAGGGGCTGGGTGATAACCTGGCCCCTTTTCTGTTCCCCGGATGAGGTTCACTGCTTGCGATCCAGGCGCGTCTAATCCCAGTTTTTTTAGAGGATGTTCATTCAGGGAGCGATCTCTCCAAAAGATTCAGCCAGATTTCCAATGGCTGCGCTGACAATTCACTGACGTAGCCTTTTGTTAACTCCTGTGAACACCGCCCATCTTGTACCCCTCTAGGTCAACCGTTATGTGGTTGAATCCATACTCCCGAAATGTTCTCACCAAAGCGGGCAATTCGGGGCAAGATACTAATGCCTGTATGATATCCGATGGGACCTCGATCCGCGCGATACGTTGAAGATGTTCTCCAGCTCCGCTTTCGTGATATCTGACCCTGCACGAATTAAAACCTAGCGCCGCTATCGCTTTTTCCGCTCGCTCGATAAGAGAGAGTCGTTCTATTGAGACCGGAATACCCTCTTGAACACGAGAAGATAGGCAGGCCATGGCTGGTTTGTTCCACATCGTAAGACCGCGATATCTAGCCAACTCACGTATTAATCTCTTATCAAAACCGAGCTCAACGTAGGGATGTCTAATATCATGCTCTCGCGATGCGGGTATGCTGGGCCGATGGCCGCGAAGGTCGTCTGTATTGGTGCCATCGACGACAACGGCGTCAGGGTATCCGCTGATCAGCATGGGCAAGTCGCGATCAATTGCCCGATAAAGCGCTTTCTTGCAGAAATAACACCGATCGCCAGAATTTGAGACGTATCGCGAGTCACGTAACTCGTCGGTCTGAAGCCATACATGAGGAGCTCCAAGATCAGCGACAAAGCTCCTGATGATATCCGCCTCACTTCGAGCAAGTGAAGGCGAATCAGCTGTGACCGCGAGTACACTATTCAAGGTAGCGCGCGCGGCTGATAGGAGTAGCGATGAATCCACCCCACCAGAGAGGAGCACGATAGTGCTCGATTGCCTGGCGAACCATTCACACAAGGTACCCCATGCACGTTCAGGTGGGTTGGGGTCACTATGCTCGCTGTTCATCATCTCGGTATCCTACACTTTGCGAATTAATGACGTGAGCCTGGTAGCCACCACCGAACCCGTTATCAATGTTTACCACAGAGACACCTGGCGAGCAGCTGTTTAGCATCGCGAGAAGGGCTGAAAGCCCTCCAAAATTCGCGCCGTATCCCACACTTGTCGGAATAGCGATTACTGGACACTTCGCCAATCCGCCCACAACAGAGGGTAGCGCTCCATCCATGCCAGCAACTACCACGATCGCCTTCGACGCCTCGATTAGATCCTTGTGTGCAAGAACTCTGTGAATTCCGGCCACTCCGACGTCAAAAATGGTGTGCACCTTGGAGCCGAAGGATTGCGCGGTTATAGCGGCCTCCAGCGCAACGGGAATGTCGCTCGTTCCGGCTGAAAAAACTGTCACGAGTCCACGTTCAACAGGGACATCGCTCCTAAGTCTGATCAGTTTCGCCCGTTCAAAATATTCTATACCTTGGAGGTCGGCCACCGCCTGATAGTGTTGGGGGTTAGCCCTCGTGCCCAGGACAACGGGGGAGTGCCTTCGTAAGGTCTCCGTGATGCTTCGCACTTCGTCAGGGGTCTTGTGTTCGCACAGTATGACCTCAGGAAGTCCGCGACGCGAAACCCTCCCGGTGTCTAGCCTGGCGAACCCACCTCCCACTACCACTTCATCTACATCCGTCATCTATGGGGCTCCGTTTACAACACCAAAAACCAACTCCGAGGTCAGGAAACAATATCGGGGAAGCGCCGATTCTCCAGCCTTTCCTTGGTTGTCCATAGGCCCGCTGATGGTGTGCTAATGAAGAATATCTCCTCACCATCAGGTAGCTTATTATAACCGGTCTTAAGGCTGTCAGGGTTGTAACGTTTCAGGGTATCACTGAGATCCGCATACTGAAAGTTCACTGACTCCATATCAGCCCTGGAGATGTGACCCGCAGCATAGCGAATCGTGAAGCGTCCTTCCGATGATCCATTCATTAAGTGAGCTGCCCCGTTTGCAAAATCCTGGAGATCGGCATTCTCTCTCCACAGCTTCATAACGGCTTCAGTACCCACATATCCATATTTTCGTATGATCTGCTCGATTTCAGGTTGTTCTCCGAAGCGTTTCAGTCCAGGCGCTATTATAAGAAGCTCTCCTCCATCGGCCATAGCCATCCTGGTGCGATACACCGCTTTGTTGGCTACCCAGGTACTGTAGAACTCGTCCCCCTGCATCACCGCGACTATCTTTTGAATCGGCTTGTCCACTACCGTCACGTTCTGCGAGCGTGATAGCTTTGCTGCGTCAAGGTAGGTCTGCAGATCATCGCCAACAAAAAAACCACTATGCACCAGTCGCGCTTGTTCATTATAGCGCATAGTCACCATGAGGTAGCAGTCGGGGAGGTGCGACAAAAAGTTCTCTTCCGCGTAGTTAAAGCACGCACGCAGTGGGGTGACGAGGGATCCAAGGTTGTTCTCGATTCCACAACAAGCTGCCATCATGTGCGATGCACATAGTGTTGCTTTTCCGCCTAAACCGATAAGGTAATTTTTATTGTGATTAGCGAAGCCCAGAACCTCGTGCGGCACAACGTGACCCACATTGATGATGAGATCCCACCCCCCATCTAACAGCATAGTATTGATTGCGACAGGCATGGGCCAATCCACAGCTCCGCCCGTAACACGTCTCACAAAATCCGCAGGAACCTCCCCGATAACTCTTGAGCCTTCCTTGTAGTCGTGGGCATGGATACGGCTCTCGGGAATCGACCCGAACATCCACCGATTCTGTTCAGGTGTGTGGGGTACGTGCTGGCCTAACGTTGGAATAACATGAACCTCTGCTCCCCTTTCCGTGAATATCCTGAACAGTCGCTCAGTGATATACCCGGCGCCGCTGTGCGCGCGTGTGATATCTGGAGGGAGGAGCAATACCCTTTTAGGCGCATTACAGATTCTTTGACGCGCTTCCTCGGCGGATCTTTCGGTCAATCCTAAAATCTCCTCTTTTGAGAGGTCCCTTCCGGCCATTCCTATCCAAGTCATACTAATTCCTCGCGTGCGATTCTACAGTGAATTTCTTGAAGGACTTCACCTGGAAATCGCTCAATGTACTCTAAACATGATGTCACCAGATATAGGCTCTGTGGCTCTTTGCGCAAGTGGCTATTTTGCATCGTTGGTGTGTATGTTCCAGCGTAGACCAGGCAGAATAAAATTACTAAGCCGTAACCTGGGAACTTTAGCCTTGGTAAGAGTTCGATGGGGCGAGCATGGTGGTACACCACTAAATTGTTTAAATTGTTAAGATGGCTATCGCTTTTTCATCACATAACGCGCTAGCTGTTCATTTCTAAGCTCGAACCCGCAGATTATATGGAGCTTCCGGCTCACATGCTTGCGCCGGAACACGCAATCGAGATATCGTCCGGCCAGGCCCGAGGGAATTCCCGGCAGTGTCGGATTAGCTTTGGAGTCTTGGTCTGCGAATCGAAACGGTGCATATGGAACCAAATATCCTTGTCTTCATGGGAGTATGTGGATGTGGCAAGACCACGCTAGCCGCTCGCACTGCTCGATACCTTGAGTGCGAGCGAGTCATAGAGGCGGATGAGTTTCATACCCCTGAAATGAAGCAAAAAATGATGTCGGGAATTCCGCTCACGGATGACGATCGGTGGCCCTGGCTAGGTAGACTTAACGGCGCGATGAAGCAGGTAACGCAAACCTGGTCTGTCGTCACCTGCTCGGCACTAAAAAAAGCATATCGGCAAAAATTGACTGAGGGGCTTGAGGGCACGGTGAGGTTTATCTTCCTTGATGCGCCCAAGCAAATCATCGAAGAGCGGATGCGCCTTCGAAAGCACGAATATATGCCAATCTCTCTGCTTGATTCCCAACTGGCGACACTTGAAACACCGGGCTCAGATGAGCCGGTTGTCCGAATCCCTGTCTCCGGTTCTGAGGATGAAACGTTCGATTTAATTCTCGAAGCGATTAGTTGAATCCGTAAACGCCACAAAGAGGTGATGAAACTGGGCGGTCCTCGTTCTCCCCGATCACACGTAAGCGTTAATAACATATCATGCAGTTGTTTGTGGCCCACGGGGGCAGTCGTAGATGCAATGAATCTAATCCTCGTAGTGGGTAGTAGGTCGGCGTATCTATCTGGTGGCGCTCAGTCGGAAAAGACGGTGGAAGTCCCTGCGTTTGCCTAAAACAAGTAGCTATGCCCACTATTAAATTCGTTCATACATTCTTGTAGCTCGAGCTTGTAAATACTTCGCGCTCTTTCGAGACATTGCGAGCGATTCAGGTTCTCGCCGCTGTACTGGGTCTCGCAACGTTGGCGCTGACTCCAATAGAGTCGATGGGAGAGGGATTGGCACTCTTCGGTCGATTTTGCGTGCTCAGTGCGAATCTGAGAGTACTCTTGCTG
>JBDLRS010000001.1:0-33216 GCA_039799965.1 Pseudomonadota bacterium | reverse complement strand
GAAAAATGGTTCCGTCGTGAGCATTTTGAGAGTTTTGACGAAACGAGGCGGAGACGACGAAAAAACCGGAGGCGTATCCACAGAGATACGTTGAGGATTTTTTCGGCGGCTCCAACGAAGTCGCAGTCAAACTATCGAAATGCGCAACAGGAAATCATTTTTCACCACCCTGCTAGAGTACTGAGAACTGGGGCCCAGGAAAAGGACATTTATTCGATCTCGAAACCTCCTCAGGCAACTTCCGCTCGGCATCATCGATACATAGGTGTTTGCGGGGGGAACTACCTATGAGATCGACACTATCTGAAGCCGCTCCAGCCATATCGGGTCCGAGGATCGCCGATGCACTCGTCACGCCGCCCGAATCTTCATCGGGGGGGTGGCACGAAATCGTAGCCAAGGTTTCTACCTACCTCTCACGTCCCCCCACACAGGCACCGAATGGGGCACAGATGACGACAAATCTTACGGAGCTCCTCCGCCTCCAGATGGATGTGACGAGGTACCAGCTTCGCGTAGAGGTCGTTTCCAAGATCGCCGAGAGCGGCGTCGCCTCGCTCCGTAAATTGCAGCAGGCTCAGTGAGGGGGCGATGATTAGAGGGGATCTCCTACACGCTAAGACCGCTCAGGTCGTCGCTGAACACCGCCGAGAGGTGGTTGCTCTTGAAAGAACTCGGACTCGGGAGTCACATACCCGCGAAAAGGTTAGGGACCGTGAGGATCGTTTCTGGCGAGCGATCGCTCGAGCCTCAACCGAGTCAAAAGCAACGAGAGGGACGGGGGCTGGAGCGCGCGCGGTGGAGTTGGGGCGCGCGATCCAGGCTCATCATGACCTTACCAAAGCGAAGGGTGAGCAACGGCAGGTGTCGGGAGAGTTTCGGCGCCAGGTAGCTCGAGTTATTACGTCAACCTACCTCGTCGGAGCCTATGAAAAATTGCGAGCGAAGGATCGTGCGCTTCGTGCCAGCAGGTTAGCTGAGCGCCGCTCGGAAGAGGTTGAGGAGGTGGCGCTCTCACGCCGGATGGGGGAGGTCGGGCGACCGCTCTCACTCGTAAAGAGCGGAGCTATGCGTGATGTGGATTCACCTGGGGGAGCCGCCGATGCCCCGACCGAGATAGGAACGCGTCCTTCACCGTTTGGCGCGGTGCTTCCTCGCGATGTGGATGTTGGAGCGGTGCCAGAGGGAGCGAGCCCACACGCGGCGAGGTCGGTATCTGAAACACCAACGGTCTCTATTCACGCTGTGCGCGGTGAGGTTGTGGATGGGGGTGCTGCGATACAGGTGCGGATGGAGAGCGGGGGCTCGCCGGTCTCGTGTCGACTAGAGTCCTCGGCATCGGGGTGCGTCAAAATTCGCGTAGATGTGACGTATCCATCCTTGGTGAGCTCTCTTGAGCGGGAGCGGCTTGGAATTATACAGAGACTCACGGGGCTTGGGATCTCAGTCGGAGGATTTCAGATCGGTCGCGATCTGACCGCCGGTGGGGGGCTATCGAGATCCCTCCGGAGGACTCGGCGACCACGGGAGGAGGATGATGAAAACGTTATCGCCTGAAACCCTTCTCATCGTGTCGCTCGGTATCGGATTAGTGCCGATCGTGGTCGCGCTCGGCACCTGCTACCTCAAGTTCTCAATTGTCCTGAGCCTCCTTCGGACTGGATTCGGTACACAGCAAGCGCCCAGCTCCTCGTTAGTCATGGCGCTCTCGATGGTGATGTCGCTCCTCGTTATGCAGCCGGTTATCGAGAGTACGCTCTCAGCATTTCAGAGGGTCAAGATTACGGATATGCGACGTGGGACGCTTGGCGAACTGCTCACGCATGGCGCTGAGGTTGTTGCCCCATGGAGGGAGTTTCTTGTGGCGCATAGTGGTACGCGCGAGGTGAGAACCTTTCAACGTCTCTCACACTCTGACGAGCGCAAGACGACCGATAGTGAGATCTCGCTTCCAACGGCGATGGCTGCCTTCGTTCTCTCCGAGATAAAGAAGGGCTTTCTGATAGCTTTTATCCTCCTCATCCCGTTCTTCGTTATTGATCTCATCGTGGGAAACCTCCTGGTCGCTCTCGGACTTACTATGATGAGTCCAAGCACGGTGACCCTTCCGCTGAAGGTCCTGATTTTTGTGTCTACTGATGGATGGCTCCTCTTAGCGAAGGGGCTCGTGGCGTCGTATCGATGAGGCACGGATGCAATCGCTCATGATTGATAGTCTTACGATGGTCATCTATCTCTCAGGGATACCGATGGTAGCTATCGCGCTCGCGACGGGTTGCGCGGCGATGCTTCAGGCTGCGACACAGATCCAGGAGCAGAGCGTTATTCACCTTGTCCGATTGGTGACCTTCATCGCCATCATCCTCGTCGCGGGCGATTGGGCGGGCGTGGCGGTGTGCGAACTCTTTGAGCGGTCGCTTCGGTCGATTGAGACGATTGGACGGAGGGGGCCGTGACCGTTCCTCCCCTGGATCTCGCGCACGGCGCCGTTGCGCTCCGGTGTTTCGGTTGTCTCGTGTCGCTTCCGTTGGGGGAGGCGCTCACCACGTTTCCGCGATTTCTTCTGGCGGTAGGGCTGAGCCTGATCATCTTTCCAAGTGAGGGTGTAGGCAAGGAGCTGCCTCCCTGGTCGCTGCTGACCGAGTTTGTAATCGGGTTTGCGCTTGGTGCTCCTCTGAGATTTGTCGCTGACGTGAGTGAGATGGTTGGGGAGTTGATCGATACGGCACGGGGACAAACTATCTCGGCTGTGCTTGATCCGTTGCATGGACATGGGAGCTCTGACATGGCGGTGCTCGCCAAGAACGCCAGCGTGGTGGTGGCGCTGATGTGTGGGGCTTTAGAGATGGTTGTGGGGGCGCTTGGGCGCAGTATTGAGGAGATCACCGTTGGATCGCCAGCATCTGATCCCTCCCTGATGCATGGCCTCGCACGCAGCGGTACCTTTCTGCTTACGGAGGGAATGCGTCTATGCGCGGTATGGTTGGGCGCCTTTCTTCTGATCGATGTCGCGTGCGCCTTCCTCTCGCGCGTGATGAGCGGGCCCGCCTTTACGCAGACCGCTTCGCTTCTCAAGATGTTCGTTCTTTTTCTCCTGCTGATCGCGCTTTTGACCCAGGTGGGCGCGCGATCGTTTAAAGGAATTTCCCGTGTTGTGGTACCGTGGAAATGGGATGCCGACCGGGTGGATGGTATGGGGTCTTCGGGAACGTATCGGGGCCCTGCGGCCGAGCGGGAGGGGGGACCGTGAGCGAAAGACGCTTTCCGCCCTCAATTTCGAGGCTTGTAAAGGCCCGTCGGGAAGGAAAAACTGTTAAAAGTCGGGTTGTTATCGTTGCCGCTGGGTGGCTTGGACTCTTTATTTTTTTCCTCCTAACTCGTCCTTGGGTGCGGATCGGAACCTTGATACAATGGTTTAGATTCAAGGTTTTAAGTCCTGTCCTTACCCTTAAGTACTCTGCGCTGTTCGCCGCAGCATTACTTCTCATGAGTATCGGGTCAGTGGCTGGGGCGAGCGTTATCGCGAGTCTCCTGCAAACAAAGGGACTCGTTACCCCGAAACAGATCGTTCCCGACCTCACGAGGCTTCAGCCCATGGGGTTTGTGGGTCGCGTTCGCGAAGGTGCGGTCGACCTGGCGATGGGATTAGTTCGAGGGGGGGTGATCATCGTGTTGATGGCTCCGCTTCTTGCCTCCTATCTGTCGAGCGCTGCAGAGATGTTTCGCGGTCACGGAGAGTGGGTGGTTCCCGGGATAGGTGGATACCTTATCTCTGCTGTGGTGCGGGGCATCGGTGCCTTGGTGGTACTTGGTGTATGCGCCTATTGCCTGGCGTGGAGGCGGTTTGTTAGGCAACACAGAATGAGCTTCGAGGAGGTTAAGGAGGAACATAAAGAGAATGAGGGAGACCCTCATCTCCGCGCTGCTCGAAGGCATGAGCATCAGATGATGACGATGGTGGAGATTGAGAGACGGGTGCGGAACTCGAAGGTCCTCGTGATACGGAAGCAGCCAGACCCCGCGGCGCGGTGACGGGGCTTGAGATTTGTAATGTAAGGAAGTGATGGCGTCTGAAGTTGGAGATGTTCGAGGAGGGAAGCTGCGGTTTGAGAGCGGCTCGTACTCCTCTATGTCCGATCTCGCAAGGCAGCTCGCTGACTCTATCGGGAGACAGCTCGGGTGTGATGAGGTGCTTGTTACGATCGGGCGACATGAGCGTCTCCACACAGGGCACTTCTCTCAAGGTGGTGAAGCTCTCGCGGAGAGCCCGATCTTTGAGGTCCTCAACGGCGCCGCGTCCTTCCGTGGACATGCGTGGGCTCTTCCCTTCATCGTAAAAGATCTCCAGCGCGCTAGAGTTTCAAACGACCTCGCCCTTGAGCTCGCCGTTCGCAAGGTGCGATCCTACGGCGCATTTCCGCTCATGGATCAGGGCCGTCTCCTCGGTATCGTCGAGTGTTACTTCACTCGTTCGTATCACCGATGGCACCCCGAGGAGATCGTCGCCTTTGAGGACCTTTCTCATGCCCTGTCGACCGTCGACGCGGCTGGCGTTCCCGCCACTGGTCGCAGAAGTCACGTGACGAGTGAGGAGTCTCGTAGTCAGTACTCCCGTATGGCGCAGTACGGGAACGTGCTCATTATTATCACCGATTCTCAGTTCGGCATTACCGAGGTGTTCGGTGATGCCGAATCGATGCTCGGAATCTCCGCGGCTGAGATGAAGAACAATAGCCGGATCTGGGAGCAAATCATCGATCCCCGAGATCGATCGGCGCTCCATCGGCGGATCCTCCGCCTGCGACTTGAGCGCGGCGAGTTGCGCGAGGAGGTTCGGGCCGTTCATCAAAAGACCGGCGAAGTCCGATGGGTCATGTTACGCGCCGTGCCGCAGTTCTCGACCAATGGAGGATTCCTTGGGTGGGAAGGCTTCGGGATCGACATCACCGATCGGAGAGGTGTGCAAGACGCGCTTGCTACTCAGAATGCCCGTGTCGAGGCTCTCTTCGAGGTCGCCCGAGCGTTGCAAGGGCAGACCGATCCCGCGCTTGTCCTGCTTCGAGGATTGCGCGCTCTCCTAAAAGCGACGGGCTCAGCTAGTGGGTACGGCTGCTTCTATCACCGCGAAACCGACGAGGCTGAGCTGGTTGCGGTTCATGGACTCTCTGAGCACTACATCGCGAATATGGATGGAGTACTGAAGGGACCGAGCCTCTTGAGAGAGACTATCGCGTCCAAGAAAGGGATCATGCTTGGCAGTATTCAAGAGCACCCGCGAGCACATTCCAAGGTAGCGAAGATAGAGAACCTGCAATCGGCGATCCTCATGCCACTGATCGCTGACGATGAGGTATACGGAATTCTCGTTATCTTCACGAGGGAGCGTGATTCGTACACACATAACGACTTTGATCTCGTATCCGCGGCCGCCACTCAGATAGCGCTCGCGGTTCGGCAGACCTATCTCTTCGACGCGCAGCGCCAACAGAGCCAGACCTTAGGCGCTCTCTACCGGATTAGTCATGAGCTCGCAAAATATAGAACCCCACGAGAGATCGCGGAACATGCCTTTCCGATCCTTCAACAGGAGTTTACCCTTCGACGAGGTTGGTTCGGAGTAACCAACGAGCAGGGAACGCATATCGTTGGAAAAGCGGGGCTCGGAGTCGGAGTTCGTCGAAAGCTTCAAGAGGTACAGATAGAGTTGAGCCTCCAACACGATTTCCTCGATGAAGCTATCAAGACCCAACGCCCGGTTGTCGTACCCGCGGGCGCTCGCATGGAGTGCTCCGGTCTTCAGCGGATTATCGCACTGTTAAATCTAGAGACCTTTGTTATCGTGCCGCTTGTGTCACTCGGCCAAGTAATCGGTGTGTTGGTAGTAGAGCCGGCCATACCACACCTCGTGACGAAAGACGCTCGTCTTCATTTGCTCTTCAGTATGGCGAATGAGATGGCGCAGGTTCTGATGGCGCGCCGTTTTGAATCTCGAATGGCCGAGGGGTTGAAGATGCGAATGGCGGGGCTCCTGGCGTCCGGAGTAGCGCACAACTTCAACAATATGTTGCAAGCGATCTTAGGGCAGGTGGCGCTCCTTGAGATGCAATTGCCGAAGGGAGCCCCAGCTCTTGATTCGGCGCGCATGATTACCGACGCTGCTAAGCGTGGTGCCGCGCTGGTGTCACAGCTTATTAACTTTTCAAGTCAGGGACAGGGAACGCGACAACGAGTGAGCGTAAACAAACTCATCACCGATTCTCAAGATCTCTACCGGAGTCTGCTCGGCAAACGGGTTGAGTTTAATTTGAAGCCGTGCGCCGATTGTCAAGACGTGGTGCTTGACTCAAGTCAGATTCAGCAGGTCATCACCAACCTTTTGATGAACGCAAAGGACGCCATCGAAGGTAAGAGTGAGGGCATGGTGGCGATCTCGGTCAGCCGGGTGCGATTGCGTTCCTCTGAGGTTGATCCTGAGCTTGCTCCAGGGGTGTATGTGCGGGTCGACGTCAAAGATAACGGTCACGGGATGAACGCCGAGCAAAAGGTGAGGTGCTTTGAGCCGTTCTATACAACTAAGAACGTAGATCCCGGAACCGGAGTCGGATTGAGCGGCTCGGGCTTGGGGCTTTCCGCCGCCTATTCAATCGTTAAGCAGCACAACGGTCTCCTCACGGTGTCGTCAGAGGTAGGCGAGGGGTCGACCTTCAGCATATACCTCCCGCTTCAGATCGCGGAGGACAAGGTTGTGCCGGTAGCGCCGCACGCGGGACCTCGACACTCGATGAAGGGAGGAGTTATTCTTCTCGGCTTAGAGACCGGTTCCCAACCCTTTGTCGCGTCCCTACTTGAATCTGTTGGGTATCGCTCGAATACGGTCTTTGATGTCGCGCAAGCGCGTGAGGTGCTTGGCCGAGATCCCTCCGCGTGGGATTGCGTCTTTGTCGATCTCGATCTGGCGGGTCGCGCCGCCCTTGAAGATTGCAAGCAACTGTGGGAGCGATTCCCCGATATCGGTATCGTAGCTTTGAGCGCGACCCCGCGGGACGTAGTTGCTCATCCGCTCTCCGCTCGTGAGGGCTTCCTGGAGAAGCCGCTCGGGGTGTGGAGTGTGGAGTCCGTTCTTCAAAGGCTCAAAGCTAGTCAACCGTCTTAAAAACAAGAATACTGATTTTCGAGTGTCCGGCATGCCGGTGGAAAATTAGCAAGAGCGACCACTCAACGAGCGGCGCTCGGAGCGCCGAATATATGGCTACTAAAGAGATCGTTCAGGCTTTCGCGCTCGGGTTTCCGAGTGGTGACAGCGTGCCTCCCACCGTAGTCGCTCGGGGAGATTTTGATATCGCTGAGCATATGGTTGAGGTCGCCAGGAAGTATGGCATCCCAGTCGTGGAGAGGCCTGAGATGTGCTCACTGCTCGCGGATATTGAGGTCGGGACCTCGATACCGGAATCGCTATTCAGAGCGGCCGCTGCGCTCTTAGTTGAGATTGGGGTTTTGGGAGAGAAGGGTTAGGGGGTAAGCCGCGCGTTACGCTTCTTCTTCGCCTGCAATTTGACCTCCCCTCACCCATGTCATACCCTTCCCCAACCATGAAAGCACTTCTCATCGCTGATAGCCCGGATTACGATAGCGCGTATATCGCTGGTCACGCGGCGACCATGGATATGATCATAGTGACTGATGGGGCGTTAGATAAACTGCCCCCCTCAGTCACTCCGACCATTGTATGCGGTGACTTTGACGGGTTGGTGCTTTCAGAGGCACGCGCTAAATACGTTGAGAGCGAATTTGTGCCTCTCAATGATCAGAGACAGAACGATCTTGAGAAGGCGCTTGAGCTCGCCTTCTCGCGCGGAGCTTCCGAGATCACGATCGCCTCAGCGTTCGGTGGACGCATGGATATCTCCTTGGCTAATCTCTCCGTTCTGGTGCGACACCACACGAGGTGCGCTCTGTCCATGATTCATGGCTCCATTATCAGTCGAGTCCTCTCTGATCGGGTGCGGGGGAGAGATGAAGTGCGTTTTGACGCTCGCGCGGACCTGCCTCTCTCGTGTATCTCCTTAGATGGAGACGCCGTGGTTACCCTTACAAATGTACGCTGGCCCCTTACAGAGGAGGTTCTCCAAGCTGGATCTCACGGAGTTGGAAATCGCGCCTTGGGAGGGCCTGTGTGTATTAAGGTTCATCGCGGCTTGATCGTTGTGGGATACGAGATCCCTGCCGGGTAGAGACGCGTCAAGCGAACGTTGTCTTAGCGAGCGCCCGTCTTTCGTGGACCCGCCGCGTGTGCCCGCGGCTTTTGCGGAAGGGCATTTACCTGATCGAGCGTTTTACAGTAGGTCTGTCGAGAGTGTTTGATACACTGCTCAGCATAGTTCTCTTTATCCGAAGGATGTTTCAGATCGATCGTTCTTCCTGAGAATGAATCCTGAACCTGACCGTCTATGCTCATCTTTAGGTAGAACTCGCGTAAGGGAAGATTTTGGAGATCCTCATCACCGAAGACAGGTTTAAACTCTTGCGCTATAATTCCAGCGTCATCGGCGCCTACTCGGAAGGAGAGTAGGTTCGCGACGTTACCGAATACGGTTTTTCGCACAGACGGGGGTAATTGTCCGAGATATTGGTTGGCGAATGTAAGTGAGAGATTGTACTTCCGTGACTCACTCAAGATCTCTGTAAACGACTCGGTGGCGAAGTTCTGGAACTCGTCCACGTACAGAAAGAAATCCTTGCGGTTTTCGGCCGGCATATCGGCGCGGGACATCGCCGCTTCGTAAACCTTCCAAATCAGAAGGGTTCCGAGAAGGGTGGCATTTTCCGACCCGAGCACCCCCTTGGAGATCTTGATCAGTACGATCTTCCCGGAATCCATGAAGGACCGGAAGTTGAAGGTGTTGTCAGACTGCCCAAGAATATTACGGATATTCTCCGATGAGAGAAGCTCATCAAGACGGTTGAGAAGTCTCGACATCGGACCTTCCTCGAACTCCTGTCGACGAGCTATGAAATCGCGCAACCAGAACCGTTTCACGGACTCGTCGCTCGCTCTTCGAACTATCTCGCCTCGGAACTGCTCGTCCGACAGCATGCGGCGAAGGCTCAAAATGTTGGAGCCCGGCACCGCCAAGAGCCCAAGCACCGCATATCGGAGAACGTGATCCATTTTTTCCGACCAATCTCCCCCGAATACTCGCTTGAACGCGTCTAGGAAGCTCAAGGCAACTCGTACGCGCAGCTCTGGACGCACCGGATCCATAGGGTTAAAGCTAGGGGGGAAACTCACATCTGAGGGATCAAATATAACCACATCTTTTGCCCGATGTTGCGGCACAAGCTTCATAATGTCATCGATAAGGTCGCCGTGAGGATCTATCACGGCGCACCCTAGCCCCCGCTCCATATCGTTTCGTACGAGAAGCTGCAGCAGGCACGATTTTCCACTACCTGATTTTCCAACTACGTAGAGATGTCGTCGTCT
Organism: Pseudomonadota bacterium; assembly: GCA_039799965.1. Lineage (GTDB taxonomy): Bacteria > Bdellovibrionota_C > UBA2361 > UBA2361 > OMII01 > OMII01. Next base: position 23,732 of record JBDLRS010000001.1, on the reverse strand, counting down.
ATCGAACGTCTTAATTCCAAACTTGGTGGAGAGGTCACGGTAATTAATGGTGCCGAAGGTGCATATCTCTGGATCGGTTTTTGCCGTTGGGAGGTTGCGGGGAGGGGGGCCCTTGCGTGATACCACCATCGCCGTGTTAGGCAGGGTAGCTAACATCGGTACGTGGTAGAGCGTCGTTAGTTCCATCGACGATACTAAAAACGGCTTATGAAACTGCCGTTGTACAAGCCGGGAGACAAATCCCTTGCTTGAATCGAGTCTGCCCATGACTAAGCGATTCTCATCCTGGGTGTTAAACGCTTTGAGTGCGTCTGCGACCGTGGTGACGTTGTTGGAGAGGCGCGTGATGATCGCGTTCTTCTCGCTCTTTGGTGTGTTGGGCGCAAGGTCGGTAAAGCTCGCGATTCGGATGGTGATTGAGGCGAGATTGCCGCCGCACTTGGTTTTAATCAACTCAGCGCTGTTAGTTGCGAGATCTTTTTTAAGCAATGTTCGCGCTCGGAACTTTTTGATGAAGTTCTCCTCCGCGCGTTTAAGGGCTAGCTTGAGGTGAAGTGGGGCGGTGTCTCTCATCGGACGAACAACGACCTGATACAGAACCTGGTCGTGCTCAGCTACTTGAGAGAGCGGCGTAACGACGGGAGCCATTGAATCGGTAGGAAGCGCCCTATAATCCTTCAAAGGATAGATATCTGGCTTCCACATCTTCATCTCGGAGCCAACGAGCAAGGTGTTTGGACCGATGATGTGCGTATAGTCCTCTACATCTCGGACCTCAGCGTCAGACATCCACGAGTATACCCCCGTCGAGAGGATGTCGATCATGGTATCGCTCGCCGCCATACACACGTACACCATCTTGTTGGTGGCGTAGAATTCTAGGGCGAAGGGCTCCCATATACTCTCAATGATATCGTCTAATTGGTGCAGAAACTGGCGTGCGGGAACGACATCCCATTGAGTGTCAATTACAGCGCCGACATCGTTGGGGCCTCGTCGAGGGATATGAACACAAACTACACGCATGGGATCTATGGTCTCTTACTGGTACCGCTCTTTACGACCCTATAGTAGCCTCGGAAGCGTCCTTACTGAAGGGGGGTCGTCCCCTATATGACGGCATTTTCGATGCTGACCCTGAGATAGTGCCGCATAATCCTTAAAAGAGCAGGTAAGGTGAACCAAAATGGTGCAGGTGACAACAAGAACGATGGATTTTGAACGTTTCGAAAGGCGTAACCCTGGCACCGACAGGGTGAGCGTTCGACTGAGCTCACGCTGAAGTAACCGAAAATTCAAAAGACAAAGTGATTGTAGTCAGATGCGCCATTTTCAGACCCGCAACTGCTCTTTTTCGGATAAAAGCCAACCTGAACCGTCTGAGCGCGGATTGTGAGGACGGCAGAACGTCTAACCCCTTATTTTCCTTTCGTTTTCTTGTGGTCATGTAAGTTCAGTAGGTTGACTCATCTACTTGGTAGTCCTATGGTCTCCGCCACGCATGAACGCAGTCGCCCAAATTACACCAGAGCTTCATTCTCCGATCGGCCTTGTCGCTGGAAACGGGCAGTTTCCGATTGAATTTGCCGAGAACGCCCGGGCTAGGGGGCTGGTTGTCGTGACCGTAGCGATAAAAGGGGAGGCGGATAAGCGTATTGAGGCGCTCTCTCAGAGCACAACATGGGTCAGCGTCGGGCAGCTCGGAAAACTCGTTAGGTCTCTGAGACGTGCAGGGTGCCGACAGGTTGCCTTTGCCGGTGGTGTCACACGGGTTAACTTCGTGGATGGTTTCCGTATTGATTGGGTTGGGTTGCGGATGCTGTCAAAGCTCCGCTCCTTCAACGATGACTCCATTATGCGTGGAATTATCGCTACGGTGGAGCATGGTGGCATCCAGGTTATTGGCGCGAGCACGCTCCTTGAGAGGAGCGTGCCCAAGGCGGGAACCCTAACCAAGCGTGGTTTAACGCGCGACGAGGTTGAAAACGCCAAGATCGGGTGGGAGGCTGCGCGTACGACCGGTGCCCTTGATATCGGGCAATCTATCGTCATGCGAAACAAAACGATTATCGCTGTTGAGGCGGTTGAGGGTACCGATGCAACGATTAAACGAGCGGATGCGGTACGCGGAGAAGGGGGGGTCTTGGTGAAGCTCGCCAAGCCCATTCAGGATCTCCGCATCGACCTTCCAGCTATCGGTGTTCGCACCATTGAGCTCATGCATGAGAATCGCATCACCGCTCTTGTTGTGGAAGCGGGCAAGGCTATTATGCTTGATCCGCAAGGGATCCTTGAGGCGGCGGATCGGCTCGATATCGCGATCGTAGCCGCTGAGGATATTTCGCAGCTTGAGCGATAGCGCGTCGCGCACGTTTTTCACCGCATGAGCAGACCGCTGGCCTCGTATCAGCTCGGTCGCTCGCTCTTGACGCGATTCTACGCTCGTTGATCCTAGCAGGGTGGTGAAAAATGATGCTAGTTCGGCAGCGAAGAGATAAAGTTGCTCGTTCGGGTACGTTCACGTTTACGTGCACGAGCACGAGCACGTTCACGCGGAAAGGGCGCTATGTATGAGCCAAAACAAGGGTTTACGTTACCTCTGTGCTCGTTGGCAAACACTCCATTCCACGATGAGCCTGTCTTTTCTTCGAATCCTCAGCGAACAGCCAGCATTCTATCGAGCGATGTTTTCGCCCGAATGCGAATGTCCTCAGGCACTTCAATCACCGTCTCATTATTCACGAGACAGTTGAGAGTATCCTCAAGGGTAATCTCGTTCATGTGCGGGCATCGGATGCTACATAGGCGGAGAACATCCTTGTCCGGATTCTCCGCGATGATGTTATCCGCCATGCTGCATTCGGTGAGGAGAAGGAAGTGCGGTGCTGTTGATCTCTTCACGAAATCAACCATACGAGAGGTGCTCTGCGAATAATCAGACGCCGCTACCACCTCAGGGCTACACTCTGGATGAGCCAGAACCTGGACCTCAGGAAACTGTTTGCGAATGTTCTGAATATCCTCAACCGAGAACTGTTCATGAACCTCACATCGACCACGCCATCCGATCATGACCGGCTCTGAAGGGGCCGGCTCTCCCTTTTTCGGAAAGATAATCTTCTTGCCGGTCTCCTGCGCGACGTTACTCGCGAGGAACTCGTCGGGGAGGAAGATGATGGTATCGGAGTTGATCGATTGCACGAGGCGGGCCGCGTTACCCGAGGTGCAGATATAATCGGACTCAGCTTTCACCTCGGCGTAGGTATTAATGTACGAGACGACAGGAACTCCAGGGTACTGTTTCTTGAGTTGTCGTACATCTTCCGCCGTGATGCTCGATGCGAGGGAGCATCCCGCTACCTTAGCGGGAAGGAGCACGGTCTTGTTCGGATTGAGGATCTTCGCTGTTTCTGCCATGAAGCGAACCCCGCAGAAGATGATCGGGTCAGCGTCCGTTTCCGCCGCTTTGCGGGAAAGCTCAAGGGAGTCTCCCACCACATCTGCTACGGTGTGGTAGAGCGCCGCCTCCATATAGTTGTGACCAAGTATGATTGCGCCACGTTCCTTCTTTCGGCGGTTGATTTCGTATACCAACTCCGCTTTGATGCGGAGCTCAACATCGGGGATAAGCTTTGAGAGCTTATCCTGCATCAGTTTGAATGTTTCTTGGACGGTTGCCGCTTCTATCGCCATGCGGGGATGGTATCGCGGAACGGGGCACGGGGTCAAAATAATGGAATTCGCGCGAAATTCGACAGGGATATGACTTGCTAATCTGTCGCGTGGATACCGGCCAAACGGCCAAGTGAAAATTTAGTTGCGCCGCCACTGCACGAGGATCAGTGCCAGCCGCTCCTTAAGGGTTTGTACCGCTCCTTCCCCGTCCGCTGGACTGCGGCCATAGCTGTAAACTTCGATGTCGTCGAGAAGGGCGCTTATGGAGAGCGCCAGATTTTTGTCGGGAAGCGCGTGAGCGACGCGCGCCCGCAGCTCATCCATGGTGCTGTTCTCTGATACCCGGGGCAGTTTCGAGGCGATAGCGCGTCGAACGAACGCCTCGAGGTCCTTCATAGAGGTGACGTCCTGGAGGGCTGCCGTTGAGATCTCTTTCGTGTCGCGCACAGGCTTTTTGTAGGTAGCCACGATCGCAAGGCATCCGAGACCGCACACGGTTGCCAAAATCAGGATGGCGAATTGAACACTCACGTACTGTGATATTCGTTCGATGATTCCAGGTTCCTCATAATCGAGTGGTGGGGCGATAGGAAGGGGCGCCATAGTCGGAACGGTTGTTGCGGATGATTGCGCATCGCTTGTTTTGGGAGCTTGCGCCCCTTGCGTGTCGCGAGCCGCTAGATCCTCTCCCCGCACCGGAAATGCCACATCCGAGGTCGAGAGGATCTCGTAGGTGTCCGTTTGAGGATTGAAGTAGGTGAGCTTCGCTCCTGGAATTCGAGTGAGTCCCGGGGAGAGCGAGAGAAGGGAATACTTGAAGGTCTTCCGAGTGACGAGCTTGCCGCTTCGGCGCTCGGTTTTAACCTCTGGTCGCTCCTCGTACACCTTGAATCGCGGAGGGACGTTGAGCGGGAGCGTCTTGAGAGTATTGAGATTCCCCTCACTCGTGACCTCAACGGATATCGTCTTAGTCTCTCCAGTGTTCACCGCGTCAAGAGGATACTCCACTCGAATCGATGTTGGCCCAACGATCGCAACGGGTGGAGCGAACTTGCGTTGCTCTTCGGTCATGGCAGGAAGGGGCTTCACCTCAAGGGAGAGCTCGTTTGAGGTAACCGAGACCGGCTTCAGTTCGGTTCTATTGAGGAACTGCTGCAGGAACTGGTCGCTAAAAGGGTCAAAGGTAAACGACCTGTCGAGATCTCGTTGATCCGGAATCTTGGCTTTGAGCTTTCGGGCGGGAATGGTGATAGTGCCGGAGCGAAGTGGAAAGAGCGCTTTGAGCGCTTCGACCGATGTATACTCAACACGATTCACATTGCGAATGGAACGTTGATTATCCGCGATAGTCTCCTGCCATACCCCGTCATTGGTCGGCTCCTCGATGGCAAGGTCGCTGAGATCCACCCGGGTGTAGAGGCTGAGAGTATGAACGATCTGTTGCCCCTCATAGGCGGAGGTGGGGCTCACCGTTTGTCGGAGGAAAAGGAGATCCCCGCCATCCTGATGAACGGGATCGCCCTTGGCGTGGTTCGCTCTGACCGGAACCTCAAGCGGCGTGACGGTCATCGTCTCTCCCTCTACCGAGACGGTCGCCTTGGGAGTGCGAAGGGATCCCTCTCGACGGGGCGCGAGATGGTAGACGTAGGAGATGCGGGCGTTCATGACCCCGTTCACTATGGAGATGCTCGTGCGAGGTCCGAGCAGCGTGACCTCAAAGTCTGAGTCGTCCGTCAGGACCGGTGGAGGAGCTTTTCGGGCGCCCGAAATCGTGACCGTAAAGAGGAAGAGGTCGTCGACATGTCCAGATTTTGGGGAGATCTCCGAATGTACCGATACCTGCGCCACTGCGGTCGCGGCGGTGAGGAGTACCACGACCACACCTACGAGCATGAGAAGTGCCCGACGAGTGACGGTACATAGAGATCTGACAACGTTCATAATGTATGGAAGTCCCTGGAATTACTACCTGTCGTTCCAGGGCGATTCAAGATAGCACCTATATGATGCCACAACTTCGTAGCAGGTGTATCCACTTCGCATCGCTTTTACCATGTTTGCCCCCCCGTCGCCGGTCGTCCTCGTTCTCTTCTGACGAGAAGGGGGGATTCTGGAAGGGATTCAAGCCACGCCTGTGCCTCTTTTTGGGAGGGGCTCCTTGTGTCCATCGCCGCTGGCTTTGAGCTGATGTTTTGCTCCGGCGAGGGCTCTTGGTCTTTATTCTCTTTGAGGCGCTCGTCCTGTTCCTCCTCGTCCGGATGAGCGGTAGGGCTTCCCTCTCCAGGAGAGGGCTGTGCGGATGCTACAGCGCTCGCGCTTGGGTCGGGGGATGGCGAGCCCGCCGGTTGGTTTGACGAGGAGGCCGAAGGGTTTGGACTTGGAGTCGCAGCGTTATCGGAGGACGGGGATTGTTCCGGCTGTGGCGATCCATCTGGGCTTGCGGCCGGTGATGGTGACGGGGAACCTTGTTGTTGGTCCTGCTGCTCCTCTTTGTCCTGTTTCTCAAGGTCGGATTGCTCAGGGGAGCCTTGTGGGGAAGGCGATGGTTGAGGAGACTGGGTCGGATCCTTCGTTGGGGTAGGGGTAGGGGTAGGTCTGTTTTTCTCCTCTTCAAGGAGAGCTTTAGCTATCGCTTTGTTGTGTAGCGCTCGCTCGTCATCGGGTTTCACATCAAGCGCTTTCCTGAAGGCATCGATGGCGTCCTGGTATCGTTTGAGGGCCAGTAAGGCATTCCCCTCGTTGTAGGTATTTTCGAAGTAATCCTTTCCGTTGGTCGCCTGAGAGGCGAGGGAATGAAAGATCTGTTGGGCTTCGCGGTAGCTCCCACTCTTAAAGAGCGCTGAGGCGTAGCCCTGTCGCAGCGCAGAGTCGTTCGGAGCCTCTTTCAGCGCAGACGTAAAAGCCTCGACCGATTCCTTGAACTTCCCCTCGGAGTAGAGTTCGTACGCCGCGCGAGCAGACGAGGAGGAGTTCAAAGGGCTCGCGGATGCGGTATTCGTCAGGATCGCCACCAAGACCACGCTTCGAAGGAGCGCTCCCGATTGTGGGATTGCCGCAACGAGGAGCAGGGCGGTCAAAGCTCCAAGTGCAAGCCACGATCCGAGCTCATCGTAGGTTCGAATCGTTTTCATCCCATTGGTCGCTCCCCCTTTGAGTGCGAGAGAAGCGTTGACGAGTTGAACGATATCCCGATCATCCACCGTCGCGCGCACATAGACGCCGGAGCCCGCTCCCGCAATCTCTCTCAGAGAGTCCTCTCCGAGCTTCGAGTGAACCACTGAGCCGCCGGAATCTCTCAAGAAGCTCCCATCCTCAAGCTCGATCGGTGTTCCCGTCGTCGTGCCAACTCCGAGAACGTCGACCCGAATCTTCTTTGATCTGATCAGATCAAGTACCCGACTCAAGCTCAACTGATCATCCTCACCGTCTGACACCAAAACGATTCGAGCGTTCTGGATATTGGCATCGGTAAATCTCGCTAGTGCCGCTGTCATGCCCGCCTCAAGATTGGAGCCGAGGCTGGTTACCATCTCGGGGGATATCTCAGAGATGAACTGTTTGACCACCGAGGTGTCGTCCGTGATGGGGCAGAGGAGGTAGCTGTAGCCCGCGAAGAGGGTGATGCCATATCGATGAGGTGCTCCCTCTCGCGTGAACTCGTCTATGAGGTCCTTGAGCTTGCGTTTGGTAAGCTCCATCCGGGATGGCGGAATGTCCTTGGCGAACATACTTCGACTTACATCCACTACGAACATATAATCGTCGTTGGAGGTGGGAACGGTGACATCGGTTGAACCAGCGTAGGGGCGTAGCATCGCTACGGTCATAAGCGCGACTGGAAGCGTTGTCACCGCCAGGGGCCTCAAGATTCCCGCCGTGGAAGCGATGCCTAATTTCCTCCTTCTCGCCTCACGCTTCTTGGCTTGCATTACCAAAAGTACGAGCAAGAGTCCCAGAATGGGGATAGCAAGGAACGCGAGTGGATTAAGAATACCGGTCACAGATGCCTCCTAGGTGACCTTCATAAAATAAGTCGCTGCGAGCACTGTGCCCAGCAGGTAGGCTACAAACGCAACGAGCACAAAGGGCGCGTAGAGCTCCTCAACGATGGTCTTATCGGGCTGCTCCTCCTCGGTCTCCGTCAGCTTCTCAATCTCTTTATACACATCTCGGATACCATCTTGGCTGCTCGCGTTGAAGTAGGATCCGCCGGTCATCGAGGCGATCTCTTTTAGGGTCTTCTCGTCAAAATCCGCCATGGGGCCGATGGGGGCGCCGAGCATACCACCGAGGGGTTGGTTGAGAATGGGGGCGGCCCCAACGCCGATACCGATCGTGTGGATCTGAATCCCGAGGTCCTTTGCGATGTGCGCCGCCTTAATCGGGCTAACCTGTCCGGCGGTGTTCACTCCATCGGTCATGAGGATGATAGCCTTTGTTCCCTCTTTGACCTCCCGCAGTCGTTTCAGCGCGAGGCCAAGACCATCTCCGATTGCGGTGCCATCTCCAGCCATACGGGGCTGGATCGATTTCACGAGCTCCTCTACCAGCGATGTATCGCTTGTGAGTGGGCTCTGAAGGTACGCGGTATTGCCGAAGACGACGAGCGCTATGCGGTCTCGTGATCGGGAGCGTACATACTCAGCGACCGTTGCTTTGAGCCCCTCCATGCGGGTCGTTTGTCCGAGTGAAGTGGGGAAATCTCGCGCGGACATACTATTTGAAGCATCAACAACGAGGACGATATTTCGACTCGCCCGCTCTTGTTGCACCACCATAACTTTTTGAGGGCGGGCGGCCGCGATGGAGAGCGCCGCTATAGCGATGAAGGCAAGGGTCGTGAGCACTGGCTCTCGCAGTCTCTGTCGCACGCTCTTCGGAAGGGACGAGAGGAATGATGCGCTCGGAAACGTGACCGATGATTTCGGTTCTCGGCGAATGAGGCGAATGGCCAGATAGAGAAGTGGCACAGCGAGGAGCCATGGATGGGCAAATGTCATCGTGCCCTCATCTGAGTACGGTAATCTTCGATAAGGGTCGCAAGCTTCGCCGCAAGTTCGCGCGCGGCGGTATCTCGTTCCGTGGAAGGTGGCGCGTATCCGAGCTCCTCGAAGGACGCAACCGCTTCGATTGTCTCTTTAAGGAGCGCAGGTGTCCCCCCAGTGATAGTCTGGCGCAGCTCTTCCCCAGTGAGCTCCATCACGTGTTGTCCTGAAAGGTGCGAAATGAGGCGACGGGCGATGCGGGATGCCCGCTCGAGACTCATCTCACCTTGCGCGCTTGTTGTGGACTTGAGCTCCTCGATCAGTTGTTCGACAACCTTGAGGTCTCCCTTCGTTGCTCGGGGAGAGTTTCTTCTCCATAGCATGGCGGCCACGAGCGCGAGCGCCACTAAGATCGCCGCCCAGGCGACAGGACCGGGCACCCATGGGATGTGGGGGATGTCGGTTATGTCGTACGGCTCAGGTATCGGTGTCATCGAGCGATCCTTCGTGTTCGTTCTCGCATCAGGCGAACCAGAGGTCGGATCACGCTATCTGAGATAACGATGTGGTCAGCGCGACACGATTGCGCCGTGTCGCGGAGCCGAAGTCGTTGCGCCTCGAGGGCTTCGTTCCACTTCTGACGCACCGTGTCGCTTGAGGTGTCAACGACGACCTGAGCCCCCGTCTCCGCGTCAGTGAACGTTACAAGCCCCACCGACTCTCCCTTTCGGAGTGGGGACTCGATCTGAACGAGCACGACATCGTGGATAGTGGAGAGCGTTCGCAGCTCCGTCTCAAAGTCGGGACAGAGGAAATCTGAAAGAACGAAGATGATACTTGGCTTGCGAAGATTCAGTGAGATCTCTCGAAGCTCCGCGGCGAGATCCGTGCTCTGGTATGAGCCCTGTTCGTTCATTAAGGTGGCTAGGATCTGGTGCGTTCTCTTCGCTCCCGATTTCGGCGAGAGGTAGGTGATGGGTTTGTTGGCGAAGAGGGAGAGACCTATCAGATCGTTGCCCCGTTGTGCAAGAGCTCCCACGGTTGCGACAAACTCAAGAGCTTTCATGTATCCTGAGTTCTGATTGAGCGCGCGCATTGAAGCGCTCATATCGACGGCAACGAGCACTCGAAGCTGCCGATCCTCCTCATATGACTTGACGAACACCTTCCCAGTTCGAGCGGTGGCTTTCCAGTGAATGTGTTTGACGTCGTCCCCCGGCTGGTACTCCCGAATATCGGTGAACACGAGCCCGGTACCTCGAAACGCTGAGCGGTACTGTCCCATGAGATCCCCGGTCACAAGTCGACGCGAGCGCAGCTGTATCCTGCGAAGCTCCGCGGTTCTCGGGATGGTGAGCGGGGATGCCGAGGCGTCCATGGGTATCTCGTTCGGGGTACTCGTTAGGGAACAGTTACACTGGAGAGGAGGGTTTTGATGATCTGATCGCTATCTATCCCTCGAGCTTCCGCCTCAAAGGTAACGAGGACGCGGTGGCGGAGAACATCGGGCGCGATCTCCTTGACATCATCCGGTGTCACAAACCGCTTACCTTTTAAAAAAGCGAGCGCTCGCGCGCAAACTCGCAGCGCTATGCTCGCGCGAGGTGAGCCTCCCCATTCGATCATCCCTTTGAGTCCATACGCGTCGGCGTTACGGGTCGCGTGAACGAGGGATACGATGTAGCGGTCGATCTTTGGATCGATATATACCTCGTCGCACTGGGCGCGTAGGTTGCCCAGCTCGCTGAGTGGGAGGATCTTGGAGATGGTAGTAGTATTCGCCGCTTTGTTTGACGCGAGATCGATGATCGCGACCTCTTCGTCGAAGGTAGGGTATCCCACCTTAATTTTCATAAGGAACCGATCCACCTGAGCCTCCGGAAGGGCATACGTGCCCTCCTGCTCAAGTGGGTTTTGCGTCGCGAGAACGAGGAAGGGGTGGGGGAGCTTGAAGGTCTCTTCCCCGATCGTGACCTCCCGCTCCTGCATCGCTTGGAGGAGCGCGGATTGTACCTTCGCTGGAGCACGATTGATCTCATCGGCGAGGAGAAGGTTCGTGAAGACGGGCCCTTTTCGAATGACGAAGTCCCCACTCTGAGGGCGGTATACCTCAGTGCCGACAACATCTGATGGCAGGATATCGGGGGTGAACTGGATTCGGGTCATCTTGGCGTCGAGGACCTTGGTGAGGGCCATGAGGGTTCGAGTTTTGGCGAGGCCCGGAACGCCCTCAAGGAGCACGTGTCCATCAGCGAGAAGGGCGATAAGGAGTCTATCGAGAAGCTTGTCCTGTCCGATTATCTCTCGGTGAAGCTCCCCCTTAATTCGATGGAATAGCTCGCTAAAAGATGTTTCGCTCTGGGTATCCATGGTTAAATCCTGATCTGTTGAGGTTCATTACCGGTGTCACTTATTCCGTTGTCGTAAGGAACGACTCGTCCTATTCTGCACTGCAGTCCTATTCTGCACTGTAGATTGTTTGCCTCACTAAGAGGACCCTCCTGGTGGACGCCAGGGGCCCCCTCGTTAACGGTGTGACAACGGTAGTTTTACTCGTTTCAAGACCGATCCAAAAGGTAGAAGTATGAGGACGTTCAATTTGGTGCGCGGTCAGATGCGACGGTAGGCTGAGACCTTGGCCTGCGGCATCTTTTTTGAAGGAGGGATGATGGGAATAAAGATCAATGAACCGATCGGACGTAATGTCTGGGCGCCCTTTCTTATTCGTCTCGCGCTCGGTGGGTACTTTGTTTTGGCCGGTTTAGGTAAGCTTGAAGTGCTGGCGGCTTTTATTGAGCAGGTCAAAACGTTCGGCATCCTTCCACCGAACGTCGCGGCGCTCTATGCGACCCTTCTGCCGTACGCGGAGGTGGCGGTTGGATCTCTTATGATAGTCGGTCTATGGACCACGTTGACAGGAATCCTTTCCGGCCTTTTGTTGCTCTCCTTCGTGCTGGCCTTCGGAGTTTTCCCGGGGGGGCACGACCTCTTCAATAAGGATCTTATTCTATGCGCTGCTGCGTGTTCGCTTCTTTTTAGCGGGCCAGGAGTGTACGCCCTTGACAATATCCGCCGGGTAGCGCCGGCCGCTTAAGTGGGGAAGGGGAGATGACCGGACATATCGTTCCATGGCGTTGGAAGAAAAAGACGGTTCCCGTCGGGGGGCAACACGACGTCGTGTCTAATTTGCAACGCCAGGTAAATCGATTATTCAATGAAGTTGTCTCGGGTTCCTCGTTCCTTCCCGATTTCGTCTCTGAGCCACTGGCGCAACTCGGCGAGCGGCTCACAACCTTTGCCCCGAGTGTAAATGTGAGAAAGACCGAGACCGCAATCATCGTAGCTGTTGAGCTTCCAGGGATGGATGAGCGCGATGTCGAGATATCTCTGACGACCGATGGGCTCGCGATCCGCGGCGAACGGAAGGCAGATGGTGGCCCATTGGATGGCGGTGTGGCATCGCAGGGCGGTATCGCATCGGAGGGCGGTGAGTGGAATTACTCAGAGTCGGCGTACGGCCCTTTCGAGCGGATCGTTCCGCTCGCCGGACTCCGTGTTCAAGCGGATCGGGTCGACGCGACCGCCTCCAAGGGGATCGTTACTATTACCTTGCCGCTCGAGGGGGAAAAGGGGGAGGAGCCTCCCGTGAAAAAGGTTCAGATCCGTCCCTCCCTCTGATCTTCCAAGGGGATACGAGACAAACGGCCACGAGACAAACGGCCACGAGACAAACGGCCACGTGTAAGATTGGTAATAGCCTGCTAGTTTCCCAGTAGATTGGGATACGCACGGCACTGGGATAGAGAGCCTTAGGCCGAGACAGCCGGCCAGCAGAGGATTTTCTGACACTTTGAAAATAAGATATAGTTCTGCTAATGGCCCGCCGTCGACAATCCATCATCACAACCCTCACGCAACGCATCCCCGCAGGGGAGCGTGTGCTCGTGGCGTTATCGGGCGGAAAGGATTCGTCGGTGCTCTTGCACGGACTTCTTAAGGTCCAGCGGCTCCTCGATATTCGGGTTGAGGCATGCCACGTTGACCACGGTCTTCGAACAGAGAGTGGCGAGGACGCGGCGTTCGTAGCCTCCATGTGCGAGAAGGTCGGTGTTGTCTGTCACGTCGTTCGTCTTGGCAAGCGTCCTCCGCAATCGAACATGGAGGCATGGGCACGGGCTGAGCGGTATCGTGCCCTCAATGAGGTTATGGAGCGGGAGAGCTTGAGCCTTCTCGTGACCGCTCACAACGCGAACGATGTGGCCGAGACCCTTCTCATGAGGCTTTTCGCCAACAAGGAGCTCACCACCATCGAGGAGAGCGACCAACGAAGGCGGTGCCTTCGCCCACTTCTTGGTATCGCCCGGGAGCAGATTGAGGCGTTTGTACGAGAGAACACGGTTCCCTTCGTGGAGGATTCTTCCAATGCGGACACCGCGATGGTCCGCAATCGGGTTCGTAACACGGTGCTCCCCCTCCTGGAGCGGGAGTTTGACCCCTCAATGGTATGGATACTCTCAGAGCGAGCGCACTCAATCGCGGCAGATTGTGAGGCGCTCCAATATGTTGCGGAGGGTGTGGTTGACCGCATCGGGTCAGTAACGTTCCGCGATAGGGCGTGGCTTGAACGGTGTCGTACTGAACTTCAATCCCTCCCTTATGCACTTAAGTGGCGAGTAGCGCAGGTGCTCTTCACCCCTGTTCTGGGTCACACGGTGGGTGAGCCCCGTGCGCGGGCCCTGCTCTCCTTGCTTGAGGGCGCTCAACAGAGCCTCGACCTGGGCGGGGGAAGGGCACTCGAAACAGTCAAAGGGGCCCCGGGCATTAACCTGCGATCCTAAGGTTGTCGGACGCCCTATACTGAGTAATAATAGTTCGACTTTATTGCGATTTCCGCACACCACGGTTTGGAGATTGAGCGGTGACAAGAAACGGTGTCTTTTGGCTCGGAATTATTCTTCTCGTTTTCACAGTCTACAGTGTAGCCAAGAACAAGTCTGATGTAACTACGGAGTTGTCCTACAGTGAGTTCCTTCAGGAGGTCGACAAGCACAATGTGCGGACCGTTCGAATTGAGGGGACGACCCTCTTTGGCGAGTATCGGGTTAAGGACTCCCAGTTTGAGCGGTTTCACACCACCCTTCCGAAGGATGACACCCTCATCCCGAACCTCGTAAAGAATGGGGTGGATATTAAGGTGAACGAGCCGGCTGATCAGTCCTCGTACCTCTTCTTCGTAATGAACGCGCTGCCGATGATCCTCTTACTGGTTATCGGGTTCACCTTTTGGCGTCAGATGCAGATGGGCGCTGGCAAAGGGATGAGCTTCGGCAAATCAAGGGCGAAACTGCTCACCGAGAGCCAGCAGAAGGTGACCTTCGCTGATGTGGCCGGTATCGATGAGGCTCGCTCCGAGCTTGAGGAGATAATCGAGTTTCTTAAAGATCCGAAGAAGTTTACCCGCCTCGGCGGGCGGATTCCAAAGGGGGTGCTCCTCGTTGGTTCCCCTGGAACTGGAAAAACCCTCCTCGCTAAGGCGATCGCGGGGGAGGCCGGTGTTCCGTTCTTCAGTATCTCAGGTTCCGATTTCGTTGAGATGTTCGTTGGAGTAGGAGCGTCCCGTGTTCGTGACCTCTTCATTCAAGGAAAGAAGAACGCTCCGTGCATCATCTTCATCGATGAGATCGACGCGGTCGGTCGTCACCGTGGCGCTGGTATGGGCGGGGGGCACGACGAGCGAGAGCAGACCCTGAATCAACTCCTCGTAGAGATGGACGGCTTTGAAAGCAACGAGGGGGTTATCCTCATCGCGGCTACCAACCGTCCCGACGTGCTTGATCCGGCGCTCATGCGTCCAGGTCGTTTCGACCGTAGAGTGGTCGTATCGCGCCCCGACCTGAACGGTCGTCTCGGAATCCTCAAGGTTCACACCAAGAAGGTTCCGCTCGCTGATGACGTTGACCTCAACGTTGTCGCTCGTGGAACGCCGGGCTTCTCTGGAGCGGATCTGGAGATCTTGGTGAATGAGGCAGCGCTCTACGCCGCTCGTCACAACAAGTCGCTCGTAGCTCGCTCTGATTTCGAGTACGCCAAGGACAAGGTGATGATGGGAGCCGAGCGTCGTTCGATGCTCCTCTCCGAGAAGGAGAAGCTCACAACCGCCTACCATGAGTCCGGTCACGCGCTCGTTGCGAAGAAACTCGCGCACGCCGATCCCGTCCATAAGTTGACGATCGTGCCCCGCGGTATGGCGCTCGGGTTGATGCAGCAGCTTCCTGAGAACGATCGCCATACCTATTCGCGCTCATACTGGATGGATCAGCTCGCCGTATTCTTCGGTGGACGCGTTGCGGAAGAGCTTGTATTCCAGGAGATGAACACGGGCGCAAGCTCCGATATTCAGCGCGCCACTGATATCGCTCGTCGTATGGTGTGTGAGTGGGGAATGAGCGAAAAGCTTGGGCCGATTCACTACAACAGTAAGGAGGAACACGTGTTCCTCGGTCGAGAGATCGGCAAGCCTCGCGAGCATTCCGAGGCGGTGCAGTGTGAGATCGATGAGGAGGTGAAGCGCCTTCTCTCCGGTCAGTACGAGGTGGCGAAGAAGATTATCACCGAAAACCTTGAGATCCTTCACGCCCTTGCTAAGGCGGTGGTTGAGAAGGAGACCCTTGATGCTGACGATATCGATCGTATCCTGCGAGGTGAGGGGTTCTCTCCCGGACCTCAAGGTGGGCCAGGCGGATCACAAGGTTCTGAAGGGGGGGCTGAGTTATCCGGTTCCGGAGTGTCCGTAGCGGCGTAGACACGGGGCTGTACCGCGGTGATAGAAGTTCATGGAGAGCGGACGCGTCGCGTCCGCTCCCGTATTTGTGAAGCTATGAGTTTTCCGTCATTGGGGATGTCGTCAGGGGTGGTGATTCAAGGGTTGGATATCCTGATCGTGTCTATCCTGATGTATCGGGCTCTCCTCGTTATCCGCGGTACTCGAGCGCTTCCGATGTTGTTGGGGCTGCTCGCTGTCGCGGCGGTGTACTTCATCGCCAAAGAGGTTGGTTTGGTTACCCTCGCGTGGTTAATCGATAGCCTTTTTAACTCCTTCATCCTTCTCGTGGTGGTTATCTTCCAGGATGATATTCGCCGAGCGCTCACCAAAGTAGGCTCGCAATCCTTTCTTTTTAAGCACGGCAAGGCCGTCTCGCATCAAGTTCTCGATGAGATCGCTCTGTCGGCTCACAAACTCTCCAAAGCGAAACTCGGTAGCCTCATGGTGATTCAACGTGAGGTGGGCCTTGAGGAGTTCATGGAGGATGGGATTCATCTCGACGCGCAGGTGAGTCCGAAGATCGTTATGAGTATCTTCACCAAGGAGTCGCCGCTTCATGATGGCGCTGTTATCATTCAAGGTGGTCAGATAAAAGCCGCCGGGTGTGTACTCCCTCTAAGTTTCAATCCTGATCTCGATCCGAATCTGGGAACGCGGCATCGCGCCGCACTCGGCATCACCGAGCGATCAGACGCGATGGTTGTGGTAACGTCTGAGGAAACCGGCGGGATCACGCTCTTCATCGATGGAACGCTCCATCGTAATCTCGACGCGAATTCTTTGAAGGACCTCCTCCAACGCAACTCAACATCAACGGGTCGTTCGCGAAGGGGAATTCTCACGAGGGGGGAGGTGGTCGATGGTGAAGGATAACCTCCTCCTGAAGCTCGTCTCTCTTCTTGCCGCCATACTGCTCGCGTATTCCGTTCAGAGCGACCGGAATACGAGCGTATTGAGCTTCAACGTACCGATAGAGATTAAGAACCCACCTGACGATAAGGTACTCGTAAAACCAACACGTCGTTTGGCGCAAGTGACCGTGCGTGGTCCCTCGTTTCTCGTTGGCCCCCTCGCATCATCTCCGCCACCTCTCAAGGTTGTGGTTCCGGATGACATAGGAGAGCGGTTGCAAGTCTCTCTTAAAGCCGCGGATCTCTCTGTGCCATCAATGATCGAGGTTGTCGGTGTCGAGCCCGCTGATATGGAGTTGGTGTTTGAGCCGGTAGAGCAAAGGGATTTCAAGGTGGAGGTCCCCCGAGTGGGGCAGCTCCCGAAGGAGCTTACGCTCTCAAAAGTGGATGTCGACCCAAAGGTGGCCACGGTGAAGGGGCCTCGCTCGGAGCTGAAGCAGCTGCGATTTATCGAGTCGGAACCGATAGACCTGAGCGATATCAGCAAAACTCAGACAGTAACCCTCACGTTGAGGGCTCCTGGCAACCAAAGCAGCCTCATCACAAAGAGCGTATCGGTTCGTGTGTCTATCAACGAAGTTCCTCGACAGCGGACATTTGAGGGACGTCCTGTTGAGCTTCGGACATCTGCGAACGTCTCGGATATCGCTATCGAAGCAACTGAGGTAACCGTCATACTTGAAGGGCCTCCCGCCCTTGTGGCTGAGGTCGATCCTGGGTTGATCGTTCCATATGTGCGAGTGAAAGAGCCCCCACCATATGAGGGTCGCTTCGTTACCATCAACGTTGAGGTGCCGGAGGGGTGTGCGGTGGCGAAAATAGAACCGGAGAGTGTGCTCGTATTCAAAGAGAGCGCTCGAAAGGTCGCAACCAAAACTAAGGGCGAAAGGAACTCAAAAAGAACCTCCCGATAACGGGGGGGCTTGGAAGGGAAGAGATATGGGAAATGGACGAAAGTATTTTGGCACTGATGGCATCCGTGGTGTGGCGGGGGTCTCTCCCCTTGATCCCGAGACCTTGGTGCGTCTCGGTAAAGCTGTTGCAAAGGTGTTCCTTAAAGATCAACGGAAGCACCGGATCCTAATAGGGAAGGATACTCGTTTGTCTGGATACATGATTGAAAGCTCGCTCGCCGCTGGTATTACCGCTATGGGTGCTGATCTTATGTTGTGCGGTCCGGTTCCAACACCCGGAGTCGCCTATCTTACCCGTAGTATGAGAGCAGACGCCGGGATTATGATCTCAGCCTCTCACAACCCCTTTGAGGATAACGGGATTAAGATCTTCGGCTCTGATGGGTTCAAACTTGCAGATGAGTTTGAGGCGGAGATCGAGCATCTCCTCGAGCCTGGAGTCCTCGACACTACCTCCATCGATTCCACCCAGATCGGTAAGGCTACTCGAATTAATGACGCTGTCGGACGCTACACCGTGTTCCTCAAGAGCGCTTTCCCTCGAGAGTGCTCGCTGGAGGGACTCAAGATCGGATTGGACTGCGCTAACGGGGCGGCGTACGTGGTGGGGCCGCAAACGTGCTCGGAGCTCGGTGCCGATGTTGTGGCGCGAGGTGTCAGCCCAAGTGGGCGGAATATCAACGCCGGATTTGGGAGCCTCTACCCAGAGGTGGTTGGTAAACTGGTAACTGAGCAGAACCTCAATATCGGTATCGCGCTCGATGGTGACGCGGACCGGTGCATCTTGGTTGACGAGAAGGGCCGCGTCCTTGATGGTGACATCGCTTTGGCTATCTGCGCCATCGATCTCAAGGAGCGCGGGATCCTCACGAAACCCCGTGTGGTCGCCACGCAGATGTCGAATCTCGGTCTTGAGAAGTTGCTGAGCGCGCACGGCATTGAGGTCGTGCGAACGGGAGTAGGGGACCGCGCCGTCCTTGAGGAGATGACCCGTCAAGGATTGCAGCTTGGGGGAGAGCAGTCAGGGCACACGATCTTCGCTGACCACGCGACAACGGGGGACGGACTTCTGACAGCCCTAAAAATTATGTCTGTGATGTGTCGCAAGGAGCGTCCGCTCTCCGAGTTGGCAGCAGCATTTGTCGCGTTCCCGCAGAAATTGGTGAATATTAAAGTTTCCTCACGCCCGGAGCTCTCAACGATCGAGCCCCTGGTGAGAGCGATCGAGCAGAAAGAGAGGGAGCTCGGAACGACCGGCCGTGTGCTCGTTCGGTATTCGGGCACTGAGAACAAAGCCCGTGTCATGGTTGAGTGCGAGGACGAGGATGCGTGCAAGCGTCACGCTCATGACCTCGCAGAGATCCTTGAGCGAGAGATCGGAGCGGCGTGAAGAGGTACTCACTCGGTAGTTTCGGTAGCGTAACCGTCGTAGATGAGTCCCCCTCATCGTGGTTCGCGCCGTCTAGCGCTGAGATGGCTCGCTTAGACCGAGAGACTATCGCCTCGGGTGTGAGTTCTGTGGAGTTGATGGAGCGCGCCGGAGGTGTTGTTGTTGACGCTATCAGGGAGCTTCTGAACGGCCGGGATAGCGCGAGTTTACCTATCCTCGTCCTTTGTGGACCGGGCAATAACGGTGGCGACGGCCTCGTAATCGCTCGTCGGCTCGCCGATGAGGGGGTTCGTACTACGGCTGTGGTTGCCGATGCGCCCCGATATTCCTCCGAGTGTCTCCTTCAAATCCGGTCATTTCCGAGGGCTGTGGTTCTTGAGGGGAGTGGAGAGACCGCGTCGCAAGCGTGCGGTGGAAGATCTATCTCACGGGATGAGTTTGCTCAATCGCTTCGTGAAGCCAGTATCGTTGTCGACGCGCTGCTGGGCACCGGTCAACGGGAGGCCCCTCGGGGGGCTATCGCGTCCCTCATTGAGCGGGTGATGGCAGAGAAGGCGCGGCGACCAAGTCTAACCGTGGTCGCGGTGGATATACCAACCGGCATCCACGCCGATACCGGAGCAGTGTATTCCCCCCATATCGTGGCTGATTATACGGTGTCTATTGAGCTTATGAAGCGCGGCATGATGCAGTTCCCGGCGCGGGGGGCGTGCGGAGCGATTCGGGTTGTGCCGATAGAGATCGCCGGCCGAAGTGGTATTGAATTCTCAATTGTCGAAGGAGCCAAGCGTCCACAGCTCGCGGCTCGATCCGCTGACGCGCATAAAGGGATGCAAGGTCGACTGCTCGTGATCGGTGGCTCCGCCGCTATGCCGGGAGCAAGCGCGCTCGCGGTGCTCGGGGCGCTTCGGGCGGGCGCAGGGTTGGTATCACGCGTTACAAAGCCCTCATGGAACGGCGCGACGGTGACGCCTGAGTGTATGCACGTTCTGATCGACGATCCTCGCCCTCATTATGTTGAGCGAGATCTCGCAGCCCTTCACGAGGCGATTGCGGCAGCAGATGCGCTGGTTGTCGGTCCGGGTCTCGGTAGGGCACCGGGCACCGGGCGATTCCTTGCGGTCCTTCTGGATGATCTTCGGAGGCTCAAAAGGCGTGTTGTGATCGATGCTGACGCGCTGGGGTTGATTGCGGCTCAGCGAATAGACTTGGCGGGAATTGATGGGGTGATAACCCCCCATCCTGGAGAGGCCGCGGCGTTGTTGGGCGTTTCAACCGCAGACATTCAACGGGATCGGTTCTCCGCAGTTAAGGAATTGGTCGAACGGTATCATATCACGGCGCTCCTGAAAGGTGCTGGAACGCTCGTCTGGGATGGAACCGAGGGAGGGATTATCGCGCGGGGAACCCCGTATTTGGCTACCGCCGGTAGTGGAGATGTACTCTCTGGTATACTTGCTTCATCGCTCAAGGGATGCGACCATATCTATGATTGTGTTGTCCGCGGCGCGTATATCCACGCTGTAGCCGGGGAGCGAGCGTCAGCGGCTACCGGAGGGCCCATTATCGCAAGCGATATCGCGTGGTCCGCTGCTTCTGTTGTTGGAGAGTTTGAGAGGTGAGCACCTATAGGATAGCGCATGAACGGGATACCGCCCGTATCGCGGAGGCGATCGTTCCTGCGCTTCGAGGGGGCCTCGTCGTGGGCTTGAGTGGGGACCTCGGTGCTGGGAAGACTACCTTTGTGAGGTACCTAATAGCGGCGGCAGGAGGCGATACGCGCGCCGTGTCATCTCCTACGTACACACTACAGCACGAGTACGCGCTTCCGAGTGGCCTGACCGTGGAGCATTGGGATCTGTACCGTCTTACGGTCTTGCCGATGGAGCTTGAGGAGTCTCCATCTCAGACTACCGTTCGCCTTATCGAATGGCCAGAAAGGTGCCCTGAGATTTTGCCACACCTCACCTGTCATCTGCGGTTCTCACACATTGGAGAGGAAGGAGAGGGTGGGCGACGCGTTCTTGAATTGAGTGGAGTTGCCGATCGGGAGCTAACATCCCGATTGGAAACGTATAAGGGTACAGCATGAGTGGTGAACGAGCACCGATAGTGGTGATGAAGTTCGGTGGGACCTCCGTTGGAGATGTCTCCCGTATTCAACATGTCGCCGACATCGTCGCTGAGCATCGGAAGAGACTCCCTGATGTGGGAGTGATCGTGGTGCTCTCGGCGATGGCGGGTGAGACGAATAAACTTGTAGCGCTCGCAAAGAGCTGCGTTGAGCGACCGAATCCCCGAGAGATGGATGTGCTCTTGGCGAGTGGGGAGCAGATTACTATTGCGCTCCTGGCTATGCGGCTGATCGAGGCTGGTATTCCGGCGAAGAGCCTCCTCGCGCAGCAGGCGCAAATCGCCACGAACTCTGAGCATACCAATGCGTTGATCGAGTCCATCGACGCAACAGAGTTGAGCAAGCTGGTCTCGCAAGGGGTTGTGCCCGTTGTCGCTGGTTTTCAGGGGATAGATGAACAAGGGGATATCACCACCCTAGGTCGCGGTGGATCCGATATTACGGCGGTTGCGATCGCGGCCGCCGTCAAGGCGCAAACGTGCTTCATTTATACGGATGTGCCCGGGGTATTCTCGACCGATCCTCGAACGTGCAAGAACGCGAAGCTTATTGAGCGGGTCTGTCATGAGGAGATGCTGGAGATGGCGAGCCTCGGGGCGAAGGTGCTACACACTCGCTCCGTGTATTTCGCTATGCGGTATCAGGTGCCACTGGTGGTGCTCTCAACATTTGAAGGCCCGTTTAATCCGGGCAAAAACGGAACATGGATCGTCGCTGAGGAAGAGCTTATGGAAAAGCCAATCGTAACGGGTGTTACCTATCGAACTGATGAGGCTCGAATCGTGGTGGAAAGGATGTCCGCCGATATCGGCAAGATGTCGCGGCTCTTTTCTGAGCTTAGTCGCAAAAATATCTTCATAGATATGATCTCTCAGGAGAGTGTTGACTCAGGCGTTGTTAACCTGAGCGTTACGGTTCCGGAAGAGAATAGCTTGGTCGCCCTGGAAACTATCCAGGCGATGGTAACAGAGCTTGGCGCCTCTGGCGTGAAGATCGATAGGGATATCGCCAAGGTGTCGGTCGTTGGTATCGGTATGCGATATCATACCGGCGTCGCCGCGCGTGTATTCGAGGCGCTCGCTCGTGAACGAATCGGAGTCACCATGATTAATACCTCCGAGATTAAGATGTCGGTTCTTGTCCCCCGCAAATACTGCGAGGTCGCCGTGCGAGTGCTCCATGACGAGTTTACGGATTTTCAGGTGACGACGGGTGAGGAGCGATAGGAATAGTCGTTGGGGATGACGAGTCGCTAGGACGGTAACGGGGCAGCCAGGAATGGTCGCCCCTATCGATGCCACTATTTACTTAACGGGCTATTGCTGGTGCTGCAAAGCTCCTGGAAAACCCCGTGCATCTTCTCAACGGTAGAGGAGACGTTAAATACCTCCACAATCCGGCGCTGTCCAAGCCGTCCGAGCGCTCTCGCGCGCTCTTTGTCGTTGTACAAGGTCCGTATCGCTTCAGAGAGCGCCTCCGCGTCCGAGGGGGGAATTACCATTCCGGCGCTCCCATGACCGACGAGCTCGGGCATTCCTCCCACGTTTGTGACGATGGCGGGTACCCCCTGTGACATCGCTTCTATCACCGATTTGGGGAATCCCTCCCGCGTCTTAGAGGCCATAACGGTGACATCGCAGAGGGTCGCCAGGTTCGTGGCGTCCTTGCGATATCCTGTGAGGTGCACCCGGGATGGATCAGGGAAGCTCCGTACGAGCTTGTCGATCGCCGGATCTTTGATACCGCCGATCAGGATCAGGTGAAGGAGAGGAAGCTCCTTGAGCAGTGATGATACCGCATGGATAAGAACATCCACCCCTTTTACGGGCCGCATCATCGCGGTGCATCCTACGACGAAGGCGTCATCTGGTAGCCCAACGGAGGAGCGTGATGGAGGGGTGCCTCTGTACCACTCGATATCGTGCCCCTTGTAGATCGTAACGATCCGCTCCTCGGGCAGTTTTATCTCGCGGAGATAGTGAGCGACCGCCTCGGAGACACATAGTATCTTTTTAACTTTGGGATTGAGGAAGGTGAGCCACGAGGAGGGATCGAGCCAACTAAGGTGACCGACCGTTCCTCGATAGGTAGCGATTGGGATGTTCCGTCCCATGAGGCCGATAACGGTACACGAGAGTCCCCGATTTGAGAGTGCGTAAATGAGATCTATGGTGTCATCTCGAACTATCGTGCGGATGAGCGATATCCCTTTCAGGTCGAATCGATGCGCGAAATGGTGATGTGTTATAGATGCTCCACTCGCCCTGAGGATCGCCTCGTGTTCAGGTATCGGGGTGCCCAGGAAGTGAATATGAACGCCACGGGCCATGAGTCCCTGGAGGATATGGGCCTCTGGTTTATCAACTGTGGTTCCTATCACGAGCACTCGCATGGCGCTGGGTAGATGTAATCGGAAAAACGGTAAAGATAAAGGGGTAATGGTCGGCCAAAAAGAAAAGGGGTCTTCGTGAAATCGAGTGGGTAGGGCTCGGTGTTATTCCGACGTGAACGTGCTCGTGCACGTAAACGTGAACGTACCCGAAACAGGCATCATGCGCGCTGAAGGCATAGCTTGGAAAGCATGGCTGCAATCCTTGTAAGCAAACGCTTACCAGCGCGATACTCGTCGGGGGAGACATAATTTAGAGCGTTTGACAGATCAAAGAGCGCGCCACACTCCATTCTCAATCGTAGTGATGACGAAATCAAGCGCCGTTCGATAGACGTCTAGTTTTTCATAGTCGAGCATACTGCTCTAGCAGGGTGGTGAAAATTGATTTCCTGTTGCGCATTTCGATAGTTTGACTGCAACTTCGTTGGAGCCGCCGAAAAAATCCTCAACGTATCTCAGTGGATACGCCTCCGGTTTTTTCGTCGTCTCCGCCTCGTTTCGTCAAAAC